>CABYQR010000001.1 GCA_902521155.1 uncultured Alphaproteobacteria bacterium
AGATAAAAATAATGGAATAAATATCATCCATTTATAAAAACTTTTAACTAAATTTTGATCACCGCCTAGGTAACCATGCCAAGCTAGTTGAATGTTTAAAATAAATTGATCAAAATAAACATCACCAAATTTTTTATTTAACCATAGAGGAATAATTATAAGTAGAAATAATATATAGAATAAAAATATTTTAATAAAAAATTTTAAAGAATTCACAGCTCCTAAGGTACAAAATTATGTCTATTTGTAAATTGTTTCAATGGTACGATATTTTATATTAGATTATTCTGGAAATGACTTTTTTAATCTTATTAAAGAATTACAAAGAAAAAAATAAGTACTTTACAACCCTATTTTTAATTTTTAGTAAGAACACACCTAGTATAAGGTTCATACACCCCCTATGGCACATGCATGGGGGTATCACAAAAGTATCACAACCAATAAAAAATTATTGTTTCAGCTACCTTGCTATACTAGTATCACTACTGGAAAATTGTTGAGAATAAACGCTTAAACAATAGGGGGCCATAGCTCAGCTGGGAGAGCGCTACGCTGGCAGCGTAGAGGTCAGGGGTTCGATCCCCCTTGGCTCCACCAAAATAGGGGCAATATGGAACAAAATATAGATAAGCTTTTTTCTATGAATTTCATAGGAACATGGCTCATTACACTCTTTCTAATAGCTGTAGTAATTTTTGCTAGCTATAAAATATTTAATATTATGTTTAGGTCAGATATATACTTTAAAAAGTCAGCAATAAGCTATTTTTTAGTATTTGTATTTATTTTTGGTTTCTTAATTTATTACTTCAGTTAATTAAGCTTGAGAAAATAGTTTTACTTTTTCAAATGGCATATGGTCAGCAATATCACTTTCTCCATAATAAACATCCTCAACTATTCCCTCCTCGTTAATTAAAACATCAACTGGAACGATATCAACGTATCCTTTAAATTGAACAGGTAAATAACCTTTAATACCAGCTAAGAAAAATCTATGAACTTTAAAAATTATTGCTGAGAAGAGTTTTCCATAGGATCTCTCAACATCATATTTATTAAAATATTCAAAGTTTTCGTCAGCAAGCACGGTAAATGGTAAATTATGTCTATCCAAATTTTTCTTCAAAAAATCATACAGGCTTATTTTTTTGCAATATATTGTATTACATTCCCCATCTCATGGCAGCTGTTAGAACTGAAGAGTCCCAATGTTTTACAAGCTCTTCGTCAAGCTTAGTAAGTGTTATAGAAACCCCTTGCATCTCAAGAGAAGTACAATAATTACCAACTAGTGATCTTGATATTTTTATATTTTTTTTATCAAGAACGTTTTTAGCATTATCAAATATTAAATATAACTCTGTAAGAGGAGTGCCTCCCATACCATTAACAAATAATAAAATTTCTTCATTTTTTTCAGGCTTTAAATCCTCATTTATCGCCTCTAATAACTCACTAGTAACCTCCTGAGCAGATTTAATTTTATCTCTTCTTCTTCCTGGTTCTCCATGAATTCCAACTCCAAATTCCATTTCGTCATCACCAATTTCAAAGTTTGGTTTACCCGCTGCAGGTACAGAACAGCTTGTTAAAGCCACACCCATTGAACCTGAATTTTTATTAACTTTATCTCCTAATTTTTTGCATTCTTCCAAACTTCCTCCAGCTTCAGCTAAGGAGCCAACGATTTTTTCAACAACCACTGTTGCAGCCACACCTCTCCTACCTGTTGTAAAAGAAGAGTCTTCTACTGCTACATCGTCATTAGTGAGAACAGATGCATTCGGACCTGACATCATTTCAGCTGCCATTTCAAAATTCATAACGTCACCTGAGTAATTTTTTACGATAAAGATTACCCCAGCACCACTATCAACTTTCTCAGCCGCGGCTAACATTTGATCTGGTGTAGGTGAAGAAAAGACATAACCTGGACAAGCAGCATCAAGCATACCATGACCTACTAAGCCACCATGCATAGGTTCATGGCCACTTCCTCCTCCACTTATTAGTGCGACTTTACCATCTTTAGTCGGTGAAGCTCTAGTAATAAAGTTAGGATCATAGTAACAGTTCACAATATCTTTATGTGCTGCACCAAACCCTTGCAAGCTTTCCTTAAGAAAGTTATCAGCTGTATTCATAAATTTTTTCATAGTTTCCTCCTAACTATTTAAAACTGACTCACAGACAGTTTTGATCATTAATTGTGATGATCGCGCTCCCGGATCGATATGACCTTTAGCGCGTTCACCTAAAAATGAAGCCCTACCTTTTGTAGCTAGTAAATCTTTGGTAGATAGCATCCCTTTTTCAGCTATATCAATTGCTTCACTTAATATCTCATTTTTATTTTTGTTTTCTTCGACTCCTTTTTTTAAGCAATTAGAAACTGGGATAAGAACGTCCATCATTGTTTTTTCTCCCACATCAGCTTTACCTCTTTGTTTAACAGCTTCCACTCCTTGAGCAAAAATCTCAATTGCTTTTTTATAGTCTATTCCCTCATCTATTCCATTTCCTTTTGCCATAGTCATAAATAAAGTCCCAAATAAAGCACCCGAAGAGCCACCTATTCCAGATAAAACTTTCATAGCAATTTGGCTTAGGGCTTTGGAAGCCGTTAAATCTTTAATTGTTGATTCAAGCTCTATAACAAGTTTAATTCCTCGTTGAACATTAAAGATATGATCTCCATCCCCAATCTCTTGATCAAGTTTTTCGATTTCAGGAGCATTGGCATCAATAACTATTTGAATTTCTTTAGCTTTTTGAATAAAAAAATTAGAACTCACTAGACCCTCTTTCCTTGTTCATTAAAAAATAAAACCTTACTATTATCAATACCAAATTTAATGTCTTGACCACGTTGGCCATCAAAAGAACCTTGGTACAAAGATAATATCTCAGTTCCATTATAATCTAACTCTACAACAGTTTCGGCACCTAAGGCCTCTATAGTTTTTACTGATCCAATTAATTCCCCTTGTCCTAGTTTAACATGTTCGGGTCTAACACCTAATTTATGATCACTACTCGGTAAAGAAGTTTTTAAAGTAGAGTTATTCAAAATATTAATCTTAGGTGATCCTAATCTATTGGCTACATAAATCGAATTTGGTTTATTATAAATTTCCTCGGGGGTGCCAATTTGAGCTATTTTACCATTCTCTAAGACGCCTATCTCATCAGCCATTGTTGTTGCTTCCGCTTGATCATGAGTTACATATAAAATCGTAGCTCCTAAATTTAGTTGAATTTTTTTTAACTCAACTCTTAAACTTTCTCTTAGTTTTGCGTCTAAGGAAGATAAAGGTTCGTCCATTAAGTAGATGTTAGGGTCTCTTACGAGCGCTCTTCCAATTGCTACTCTTTGCATTTCTCCACCTGAAAGCTCTGTTGCCTTGTTATTTAATTTAGGGGAAATCTTTAACATCTCTGCTATTTTTGTAACTTTAGAGTCAATTTCACTTTCAGGAAGTTTTCTCAGAGGGGAGCGAAGAGGAAAAGCTAAATTGTCATAAACTTTGTAATGGGGATACAAAGAATATTGTTGAAAGACGAAGGCAGTATCTCTAGCTGCTGGTTGAGCAGAGGTAATATCTTCATCATCAAATAAAATTTTGCCTTTATCAATTTTTTCAAGACCTGCCACGGAGCGAAGCATAGTGGTTTTACCAGCACCAGTAGGACCTAAAAGTACAAAGAATTCTCCATCTTTAACGGTAAAGCTTACATCATCTAGAGCTTTAATAGTTTTGTCATAAATTTTAGTGACATTCTGAAGTTCGACTTTAGCCATTATGTCATAAACTCGCTTGCTATTGCTTTGTCAGTAGAGCCATCAAAAATAATTTGGTTATTATTCAATGTATTAAACTGAACTTGCTCATTGATTTTTACATTTGTATCACTATCTACTCTTATCTTAATATTTCCTAGACTAGTTTCTATTGTAAGAATTTTTCTTGATCCTAGATATTCAACTCCAAATATGTTTCCTTTAATTCCATTTTCTGAAACTAATTTTAAATTTTCTGGTCTGACTCCTAAAAAGTTTTGATCGGAAGAAGAGGCACCTCTTTGAAAGGGTATTGGTAAAGTGGTTTCAGAGATATTTACACTGGATTGATTGGGAGATATTTTTTCATTAACAGGAATAAAGTTCATCCCAGGAGAACCAATAAAATTAGCCACAAATTTTGTCTTTGGTTTATTGTAAATAATATTAGGAGAGTCTGCTTGGAGTATCTCTCCTTCATTCATCACGGCTATCCTATCTGCCATAGACATTGCTTCTTGTTGATCATGAGTTACATAAACTGTTGTGGCATCTATGTCATCATGAAGCTTGCGGAGCTCTAAGCACATAAGCTCTCTAAACTCAGCATCTAAAGTTCCTAATGGTTCATCCATTAGAAAAGCTTTTGGTCTTCTTACTAATGCTCTACCCAAAGCTACTCTTTGACGATCACCACCAGCTAAAGAAGAAACCTTAGATTTAAGTAAGTGATCAATTCTTAATAATTTTGCAGCTTCTAAAACTCGAGTATTTATATCTTTTTTTGAAAATTTTTGCATTTTTAAGGGAAAAGATAGATTATTTTTAACGTTCAGATGTGGGTATAAAGCAAAAAGCTGGAAGACAAATGCTATGTCTCTTTGAGACGCCCTAAGATAACTAACATCCTCTTTATCAAGGTAAATATTACCAGATGTTGGTAATTCTAACCCTGCAATCATGCGTAGAGTTGTTGTTTTTCCACACCCCGATGGGCCTAAAAGAACAAAAAACTCTTTATTTTCAATAACTAAATTAGAATTTTTGACAGCTATAAAATCACCAAAGGATTTATGAAGATTTTTTATTTCTATTTCTGCCATGGTTAATCTGGAAAGTGACTAGTGATTACAAAGCCAATAGTTCCTATTAAAATTACAATAAAAGAATATGTGTACATCCACATAGCAAATGGCTGCATCAACATAAAGACACCTATTAAAATTAAAGCAGTAGATAGGTTTTCCCAAATTACTCTTCTGAAGATTTTTCTAAATAAGCTTTTTTTCTCAGACATTATTTTCTAACTGCTCCAAATGTAATTCCTCTTAATAAATGTTTTCTTAAAACTACTGTAAATATCATAACAGGTATTAAGAACAAAGTTGTACCAGCACCAATAGCCGGCCAATCTAATCCTCCCTCACCAATAATAGTTGGTATAAATGGAGGTGCTGTTTGAGCATTAAACTGGGTTAATAAAACTGCAAATGCGTATTCGTTCCAGGAGAAAATCATACAAAAAATGGCAGTAGCGGCAATACCAGTCATCGCCTGAGGTAAAACTACTTTAAAAAAAGCTTGGAGTCTGGAGTAACCATCAATCATTGCAGCCTCTTCATATTCTTTAGGTATCTCATCCATGAAACCTTTCAACAACCAAACAGCTAAACTTAAATTAACAACAGTATATAAAATTATCATTCCCAAGTGAGTGTCGCCAAGACCTAGCTTTCGATACATAATAAAAATTGGAACAGCAACAGCTATAGGGGGGAACATTCTAGTTGATAATATAAAAAACATAAGGTCATCTTTTAATGGGACTTTGAAACGAGAAAAGGCATAGGCTGCTAGAGCGCCTAAGAATACAGAAAAGAAAGTTGCGCCAAATCCAATAATCATAGAATTAGTGTATCTGCCAAAAAATTTCGAAGGTCCAGTGATGACCATGTCCCTACTTCTGACTAGCTCTTCATACCAGGTCTCTGCCTCAGGAAGAGAGTCTAAATACTCCTCGGATTGCCTAGATCTATTAGTAAATAAATTCACATATCCCTCTAAAGATGGCTCAAAAAAAACCTCTGGCGGATAAGAGATAGCACTATCAACACTTTTGAAACTAGTCGCTACAATCCAAGAAATAGGTATCAAAGTAACAACCATATAGACGATTATTATGGTAGCTGCTAATTTCCTTGAAAAACCTGAGGGTTCTAAGGGTGATCTTGAAGTATCCATTTATCGATCCTTTATTTTGTTCATGACTTTGACATAAACATTTCCAAATCCAAATATTGTGACAAATAATATTACAGCAAAAGCCGAACTATATCCGGTCTTCCATTTCTCAAAAGCTTCTCGTTTCAAATTAATAGAAGCTAATTCAGTTGCAGAACCGGGTCCTCCAGAGGTTAGTTCAACAACTAAATCAAACATTTTAAAATTTTCAATCCCCCTAAATAAAAGAGCTAATAGCAAAAATGGCAAGACCGAAGGAAGAGTAATGTGAATAAATTGTTGCCATTTACTTGCTCGATCAACTTCTGCGGCTTCATACATGTAATTAGGAATAGACCTTAATCCAGCTAGGCAAATTAACATTGTAAAGGGTGTCCACATCCATGTATCAACAATCACGATAGACCATGGGGCAAGAGTGCTAGATCCAATCATATCAAATACACCAAAGTCATAGAAAAAATTAATGACATAGTTGAATAAACCAACCTGAGGATTATATAAATATGTCCAAAATACACCCACAACAGCTGGTGATAACATCATGGGTAGTACAATCAGTGTAGTTAATAATTCATTTCCTTTAAATTTTTTATTTAATAAAAGTGCTAGACCAAGTCCAATTAGAGCCTGGAGAATTAACGTCCAACAAACAAAATGAGCTGTAATTTGCATCTTTTCCCAGATCTCTTCTTTACCAAGAATTTTTTTATAATTTTTTAAACCAACAAACTTTGGCTCTCTTCCAATTTTATTAGCGTAGAAATTTGTAAAAGACATTCTGATTGCATAAATCAGAGGATATATATTGATTGCTAAGAGTAGGATTAAAGTAGGAGTAATAAAAATCCAAGCAATAGCTTTATCAGATAAGCCTTTAAATTTTTTGACAGCACTCTTCATATCAGAATATATCTAATTAAATTTTTATGAGGGGTGGGAGAAATCTCCCACCCTTAAGATTTATATTTTATATTTTTCCGTCTGCTTCAAAGACTTCTTCCCAGTCCTCAATAATTTTATCGAGGGCCTCTTTAGCAGAACCTTTTCCGTTAACAACATAATCGTGAATTCTCTCCTGCATAGGAAGCATTAATTCAACAAATGTTGGTTCTTGCCAGAAATCTTTAACTATGCCCATTGAATCAAGGAAACCTTGAGCATAAACAGCCGAGTCAACAAAATCTGGAGATCCAAGAACATCCATATGACATGAATACCCTCCTAAATCCCACCATTTTTGTTGAATATCTGGTCTTGCAAACCACTTCATATATTCAAGAGCTAAGTCTTGCTTTTCTGAGTAACTAACAACAGAGATACCTTGTCCACCTAAAGTAGCAGCACAAACGTTTTGACATGGGTTTGCAAAGAAACCTGACTCACGTCCATCACTATCTTCTTTATAAACACCCGGCCAGAAAGCATACCAGTTCATCTGGAAAGCAACCTGCCCTGATTTGTAGGCATCAAGGTTTGCAACCATATAGGCATCTGAGTGCCCTGGAGGTGCGCAATCCTCATACATTTTTCTATAGAACTCAACTGCCTCTGCAGCTGCATCAGAATTGAAATAACCGTCCATTGAATAAGGATTATTTGGATCTTCGTACTCCATACCCCATGCATACATAGCAGCAGTTACACCCATAGTAATGCCCTCAGAGCCACGCTCTGTATTTATAGCAGCTCCATATCTTACTACGCCATCAATCTCTCTTCCTTGGAAGAAAGTACACATGTCATATAATTCATCCCAAGTTTTAGGAACACCTAGATCATAACCATGTTTTGATTTAAATTCAGATTGAAGTTCTGGTCTATTGAACCAGTCTTTTCTGTAAGCCCAAGCTAGTGCGTCACCCATTGCTGGAAGTGCATAATAGTTTGGACTTCCTTTAGGCCATGTTGAGTAGGCATAAACAGTAGCTGGGTTAAAGTCATCCATTGATATTCCGTTAGCATCAAAGAAATCATTTAATTTTACATAATGACCATAAACAGCACCGGCACCAATCCACTGAGAGTCTCCAATTAAGAGATCAAATGTGCTACCTTGGTTGTTAAGTTCATTTAACATTCTATCAGCAAAATTTGGCCAAGGCACAAATTCGAAGTTCATGTCAACACCAGTTTCTGCTGTAAATTCTTTACTTAGTTCTTGTAAAGCATTAGCTGGATCCCAAGCGGCCCAACCTAGAGTCAATGACTCAGCTTTTACATTTAAAGAAAAAAATAAAGCAAATACTGGTAATATAAAAATAGATAGTATCTTCTTCATGTTATATCCTCCTAGTTCAATAACGATTGTTAACTATACAAAATTTATAGTAAATTATAAATATTGTAATTAAATGCTTTTAAGCTATGTCAAAAATTCATAGAATAATACTTTGAGTTTAGGGGGTTAGAAGATGTCAATTAAAGGACCGGCTATTTTTTTAGCACAATTTGCTGGAGATGAGGCGCCATTTAATAGTCTTGAGAGCATTTCAAAATGGGCAAGCAATTTAGGTTATATTGGGGTTCAAATCCCAAGCTGGGATGCAAGGTTATTTGATTTAAAAAAAGCTTCTGAGAGCAAGGGTTATTGCGATGAAGTTAAAGGAGTCTTATCAAATCACAATTTATCTTTGACTGAGTTATCCTCTCACCTTCAAGGCCAATTAGTAGCTGTCCACCCTGCCTATGATACTGCTTTTGATGGATTTGCAGCTCCTGAAGTAAGAGGCAATCCTAAAGCTAGACAAGAGTGGGCCGTTAACCAACTCATGATGGCAGCAGAAGCCTCTAAAAATTTAGGTTTAACTAATCATGTTACTTTTTCAGGAGCTCTAGCTTGGCCCTATGTCTATCCTTGGCCACAAAGACCTGCTGGTTTAGTTGAAACCGCCTTTGATGAACTAGCTAGTCGTTGGATACCTATACTTGATCAGTTTGATAATTGTGGAGTAAATTTATGTTATGAAATTCATCCAGGTGAGGATTTACATGATGGTATTACGTTTGAAATGTTTTTAGAAAGAGTAAAGAATCATTCACGCTGTAATATGCTCTATGACCCAAGTCATTATGTACTTCAGCATTTAGACTATTTACAAAATATTGATATCTATCATGAAAAAATAAAAATGTTTCACGTTAAAGATGCTGAACTGAATCCCTCTGGTAAGCAAGGAGTTTATAGTGGGTTTCAATCATGGAAAAATCGAGCAGGTCGATTTAGATCTTTAGGAGATGGGCAAGTAGATTTTAAATCAATATTTTCAAAATTGACAACATATGGTTTTGATGGTTGGGCTGTATTAGAATGGGAATGCGCGCTAAAACATCCTGAAGATGGTGCAAAAGAAGGTTCTCAATTTATTAAAGAACATATTATTAGAGTAACCGAAAAAGCTTTTGATGATTTTGCTGATGCTGGTACCGATGAAAAAGCTAATAAAAAAATGTTAGGTATAGAATAGTTTTGAATCAGAGAATTAAACTAGGAATGGTTGGAGGAGGTCAGGGTGCATTTATTGGCGCTGTCCATCGAATAGCTTCGAGAATTGATGATCGCTATGAACTAGTTGCTGGAGCTTTTTCTTCAAATCCAGAAAAATCTCTAGCCTCAGGCAAAGAGTTAGGCATTAGTACCGATCGTAATTATAAGGATTATCTTGAAATGGCATCTAAAGAGTCTGAAAGAACTGATAAAATTGATGCCGTTGCTATTGTAACTCCTAATCATATGCATCACCCTATTGCTATGGCTTTTATTGAAAAAGGATTTCATATAATTTGCGATAAACCACTAGCTATTAATTTAAAAGAGTGTGAGGAGTTAGTTAAAGCCACAAAAGAAAAAGATATAATATTCGCTCTAACTCATAATTATACTGGATACCCTATGATTAGAAATGCTAAGGCCATGTGCGAGCAAGGAGATTTAGGAAATATTAGAGTTATTCAGGCAGAATATGCTCAAGACTGGTTGACAGAAGACATTGAAAATAAATCAGAAAGTGGCGGGAATAAACAAGCTGCTTGGAGAACAGATCCTGCACAATCAGGTGGAGGAGGATGCATTGGAGATATTGGGACTCATGCTTTTAATCTGGTCAGATTTATAACAAGTTTACAACCTCAACAACTCTCTGCAGAGCTCACTAGTTTTGTCTCAGGAAGACAATTAGATGATAATGCTCAGATATCTATTCGCTTTAACGGTGGGGCCAAAGGATCTATTTGGTCTTCTCAAGTTGCTATCGGTAATGAAAATCATCTCATGATTAGAATATATGGAGAAAAAGGAGGACTGGAGTGGTGCCAAGAAGATCCTAACTATCTCTACTTTACTAAGTTTGGTTCTCCAAAACAAAAAATTACCCGAGGGGGAGCTGGAGCTCTGGAGGCTGCCAATGATGTTACAAGAATACCACCTGGTCATCCTGAAGGATACTTAGAGGGTTTTGCTAATATCTATACAGATGTCGCTAATGCTTTATCTGATAAATTGAAAAATAATTATGATGCTACTAAATATTGCTTTCCGACTGTTGAAGATGGATTAGAAGGTATTAGATTTATAGAGAGATCTATTGCCTCCAGCTCTTCTGACTCCAGTTGGGTTAATTTCTAGATTAATTCCAATTCAGTAAGCTTCGAGTAGACCAATAGTCATTAACGGGAATAGTAAATTCATCTAAATTTGGAATTTGAGTATCTTTTTTTTCCAAAGAATTTATGTTTTCTTTTAATTGAGAAATAGTAGATGCACCGGTTAATACTATTTTGATAAATGGTAATTGGTAGACCCAAAGGAAGGATAATTCTTCCAAACTCATTTTTAATTTTTTTGCTATCTCCATTAAACTATCAATTTCGTCCTTGTGGAGGTTTTTATTTGCACTTGTCAGTCTTCCATTAGAAAAAACTTCTTTTGCTATAACATTTATTTTTAGATTTGAAGCTTCTTCTAATACTGAAAGGCATGATTGATCAAAAATATTGATTGTGGATTGCAAAAAGCTAAAAAGTTTTAATCCTTCATTCACCTTAATAAATTGTTCAATCGTTTTTCTTTGATCAGGACCGCTAGTTGAAATGCCAATATCTATTCCACTTTTTTTGATCGTTTCTAGTTCAGCTATAACAGCTGGGTCATCTAAGACATTACTGTCAGGTGTTACAGAGTGGATATGATAAAGGTCAATGCTTTTGCCTAAATTCATTCTAGTTTCTATCCATTGATGCTTTAAGAAAGCAGCAGAATGGTCTTTTCTTTCATGTTTGTCAGCTTTAATTTCCCAATTAGCTAAGTATTCGTATCCCCATTTAGATCCAACAAATCCATTAAACTTAGTTTGTTTTCTAATCCAAGTTGAAAGGAATTCCTCAGCATCACCATAAACTCTAGCTGTATCAAAATAACGAATACCATTATTATAGGCAAAATCTAAAACTTGATGGCAGTTTTCTCTCATTTTTAATTTAGATTTATCATCACCTAAATCCTTATCATGTCCTATGTTAATGTATCCAGGCCTTCCTAGAGAGGCTAGACCTAAGCCGATCTTGTTATCGAGCTTAAACAATTAAAAATTTTTTAATTTCTGATTTTATAATAGATGGATCTGTTAAATGTATGGTTTGAAATCCCAATTTTATGGAAGCTTCAATATTATCTGCACGATCATCTACAAATAATGTTTCATTTGGATTAAGATCGAAACGAGATATAGCTAATTCATAAATTTTAGGATCAGGTTTCACTAAAAACTCTCGGCCAGAAATAATCTTATCATCAAATTCTTTCAAAAAAGGATATTCTTCTTCCATGCCTTGGTAAGTTTCATCAGACCAATTAGATAAAACATAGCAAGGATATCCCAGAGATTTTATTTCTTTGAAAACATCAATGGTATCTTGATAGGCACCATTGACCATTTTTCTATGATTGGGATAATATAGTTTTATTTCTTTTTCATGTTCTGGAAATTTTTCCACAGCTTCCTTAACAGCAACATCAATTTTGATACCTGCATCACAACGCATGTCTAAGTGAGGAAAAGCGATATTTTTTAGAAATTCGTCAAGTTTGTTTTCATCAGAGATATAATTTTTGAAAACATGTTTGGGATTCCAATCGAAAAATACATTACCTAAATCAAACAGAAATTTTTTTATAGCCATTAACTAATCTATGAATGTATTGAGGAGATTTTCAAGATATTCCTGTCGGCCTGATTTTGGCTCAGGGTTTATATTCTCATTTATAACTTTTTGATGCATATCCTCCAATGATAGAGATTGCATAATATCTGATTTTTGGTTCCATACTTTATACCTTTGATTTAAGAAATCTTTATAGCCACCGTCATTGATCATTTTTTCAACAGCTATTAGAGCTCTGGCACAAGTATCCATTGATCCAATATGAGCATAAAATAAATCTTCTGGATCTATGGACTGTCGTCTAATTTTAGCATCCATATTTAAACCACCAGATGAAAAACCGCCATTTTCGTAGATATAATAAAAGGGGAGGACTAACTCTTCGACATTATTGGGGAATTGATCAGTATCCCACCCAACTAAATAATCTCCCCTATTAACATCAATACTTCCAAATATATCGTTAGCTAGAGCATATGCGATTTCATGCTCGAAGGAGTGTTTAGCTAAAATTGCATGATTTACTTCAATATTTAACTTAAATTCTTTTTCTAGACCATACTTCTGTAAAAAGGCAAAAACACTAGCAGAGTCAAAGTCATATTGATGTTTTGTTGGTTCATGTGGTTTAGGTTCTATTAAAAGTGAACCTTTAAATCCTATTTGATGCTTGTGTTCTGCTACTAAATTTAAAAACCTACCAAGTTGATCAAGCTCTTGCTTCATATTGGTATTAAGAATTGTTTCATAACCCTCTCTACCTCCCCAAAGTACATAGTTTTGTCCCCCAAGAAATTTTGTATTTTCTAGACACATCTTGACTTGAGCGGCAGCATACTGAAAAACATCTGGATCAGGATTTGTAGCTGCACCTGACATATATCTACGATGACTAAAGAGATTTGCGGTTCCCCATAATAGTTTAACCTTAGATGTCTCTAATTTTTTAGACATTTCATCAACAATAGTTTTTTGAATTTTTTCTGTTTCAGAAAAGCTTGAACCTTCTGGAGCTACATCAACATCATGGAAACAAAAAAATGGTATTCCTAATTTTTCGAAAAAACTAAAGGCATTGTTAAGTTTATTTTTAGCTTGTTCTATAGGATCTCCTGACTCCATCCATGGTCTAAGAAAAGTCTGACCTCCAAATGGGTCACTACCTTGCCAGTTAAAGGAATGCCAATAACATGTGGCCATCCTTAAATGCTCTTCTAAAGTCTTTCCTAAAATTTTTTTATCAGCTTCATAGTATTTAAATGATAAAGGATTTTTAGAGTCTTTTCCTTCATACTTTATATTTGGAATATTTTGAAAATAATCTGTCATAATTTAGTCATAATAGAACATGGGGGCTTTTTTAAAATCTTCCCATGCATCTGGATCATGACCAGTGACTATAATTGCTTTTTTTTCTTTGGCAATTTTTTTTAGTTTTTTAACAGAGTCAACAACGTCTACTGCGGAGCAAACCAATCCAGGTAAGGTTAAATTATTCCAGTGATCCATAGTATAAGCAGCATCAATAGTTAACAAAACATATCCAGTATTAGGAAGCTTAACTAAAAAGGATTGGTGACCTGGTGCATGACCTGGTGTGAAAATTAAAATAATTGAACCGTCTCCAAAAAGGTCATAAAAATCATCATTTTTATGGTCTAGAAATTTCCAATTAATATTAGGTTTGTCAAAATCTTTTCTTATATACGCAGGTTTAGAAAACCAATCAGGGTTAAAGGCATAGTCATATTCTCTTTGTTGAACTAAATGAGTTGCATTAGGAAACCTACCAATACCACCAGAGTGATCAAGATGTAAGTGTGAGTGTAAAACATATTTAACACTAGAGGGGTCAACTCCAATATTGTTTAATTGGTCAACACAATTTTCTTTTTTTCCCATTACAGGCTCGTAAGCTGCAACTACTGATCCCCAATGTGCATGCATATCCTCGCTTACTTCTTTTGCATTACCTCCATCAATTACAACGTCTCCCTTAGGATGCCTAATTAAAAACCATGGTACTGGGATTTCAAACTCCTCGTTTGATTGATTCATCTTAATATATTTCATTTTTGTTTTAAGAGTTCCAGTTTGAAACATATAAAGTCTTATTTCTGATGAGGTATTTGAGAGATTATTATATTCTGCTTTTGATTGAGCAATTGCCTCTTTGATAGAATAATCTTCCTTAATTTCTTTTTTTTTATTTCGAATAATATCATCAAATTTATCTAGATCTGATTTCTTGTAGTTTGTAATTGGGGGTTTTTTCATTTACTTAATTTCTATCTCAACAAAACTGTAGGGGAAATTATTATTATTCAAAACATTATGGTTAACCCCTTTTTGCCTAAAGTAAGAATTTCCTTTTTGTAACTTTGAAATAGCTATCTCGCCATCATGGTTAATTATTTTTAGTTCTCCATCTGACATAGGTACAACTACATAATCATATTCATGAATATGCTGTCCTGTTTCATCGCCAACTTCAAAAGACCATTCGGTAACTCGGGTCTTGTCGTTATCAATCATAACGTTGGCTTTTGCCATTTTATTAAATATTTCTACAAGGAACGCTCTCAGCTTTTTCAGCTTTAAGAGCCTCTGCAGCCTTTGTTGCCTCAACTTCTGTTTCATAGACCATGTCTGGAAAAAGAACAAATGGTTTTGCTCTATCTGCACTCAACTGACCAACACACCATGTTTTTCCAGGGTCAACACACATAACCATATATGTTCCTGGGATTGGTCCGTAATGTCTATTATTCAAAAAAAAAAGACATTCAGCCATATCGTTTAATTTGTCGATATCAAGGTTTTGAAGTGCTTTTTTTTCTAGATCGTTAATTGGAGTATCAAGAGCTCCAAGGGTTTCTTTACCAAATGGAATTTCCTGCATATTTTCTTTTTTCATTTATGGTAAAGGTCCATCCTTTAGAAAACCTTTGAGAGTATTTTCCATAATTTTAGATACATTATTATTATAATTATTGTGAGATAAACTACCACACCAGGCCAAAGAGCCTGGAGCAAACATTGCTCCATTATTTGGAGTTTTGTAATAAATCATATCCGCTCTAACCATTGGGTTTTCATGGCCACCACCATGATAGCCTCTCACTGCAAAGTGAATTTCTTCATTTACCTGAAGCATCATATTTGAATGATCTTGGGATCGTGCTAAGTAAAATGCATTATGAGGAGTACCAAATTCTAAGTCATAACGATCAAGTTCTACTCCAGCTGCTCCACCTCCCACTAATCCAAAATCTCCAATGACCTCATCGGCACCAATGCCTTCAAAGATCCATGAGCACTCAGGTTTGAAACTATCCTCTTCTCGTTTATAATATGAGGAAACATCAAAACCATAAGAAGTAAAAGTTAGTCCACATACCTTAGAAGGTATTCTTCCTCTTGCTCTCCACATACCTCCGTATTTACCGTCAAACGCATTATTGTACTCCCCTGGATTAGCGGTCCACGCTCTCGTTCCAGCTTCACCTTTTCTAACTTCTGTTATGTTCGAGTTATCAGGATGATATTCGCTGATCCAATAAAAGCCGTCTGAACCAAGGTAGAAACATCTTCCACCTTGCATTTGATAAGACTCAAGTGCATCCATATATTTCTCTGAAGAATACTCAGGATGACTACCTGTTAAAACTACTTTGTATCTATTTAAAAGATTAACACCTTCATGCTCTAAGTCTTCGTCTGTTAAAACATCAAATTCAAAACCTTTTTCTTCTAACCAGTCTGTTAAATGAAGATCGGCGTTTAATTGCCAAAGAGAAGGAGATAGCCAGTGTCTGTATTTAGGTCTCATATTCAAAATAGGTCTCAACCTTGATGAAATAGAAACACCATGTCCATCAGAGTGTAATGAATAAGTAGATAGTCCATACTCTCTGTGTTCATTTAAATATAAATCAGAAGGGTTTAAGACTGGAACTTTTCCTGCTAATAATTGTGCAACAACTGAATTAGTACCTAAGTTGTCATTTGAATATGCCATGTAGCTATTAGTAGGAAGTAAAAATAAAATTTTTGATGTCGCTTTACCTTTGGGAGGTTTTACACAAAAGGGAATGTAATCTTCAAATTCAGATTCTTCTCTTCCATCAACTCTTAACCTAACACCGTAAACTCCACTTTTTAAATTTTCAGGAACTTTTAAAGTAAAATCAACATCCCAACGGGCATCATCTATATCATCATCATGAAAATGGATAGCTCCATATTCTTCAGGCTTATGATGAAAAACCATTTCGTCTGCTGTCCAGTTATGTCCAGTCATACCTCTATTTGGCATATTAATTATGAAGCCATGATGATTATTTGGTGATGTATCAACAATTTTAGTTGAAGAAATATTTTTGCCGATATTGGCATGAAAATCCCATGCCGCCACTACAGTAGATCTTATATGAGTATTACACTCATCATAACTCGAAGCTAAAGACTCAATTTCAGCTTTTGATAAAGCAACATTTGATAATCTTGGTCTATCAATTTTACCGTTGAATATTTTAGTTTGCTCGGGTAATTCAATTGGCTCTAAAACTTCCTTGAAATGTCCTCCTGATATTTTTCTACCAGATCTGTTATGAAGAGAGGTAGCTGCAATAAGAACAGGAGAGTCATTTGGTGCCGGTATAACAGAACTTGTGGTTTCAATAATAGCTGAGGTTTCCTCAATAGGGTTTAAGATAGCCATTCCCAATCCACCATTAGTGGATGTAACTCTTGGCTCTTGATGTAGGGTTAGTCTTCTAGATTTCGCATCAAAAGTAGCAATAACAAGGTACCATACTTTTCTAAGAAGTTTTTTTTCAGAGGAAATAGTAGTAACCTGTGAACCATCGCCAATTTCAACAGATAAACATCCATTATCATCAACAAAAAGACCAAAACCTTTTTTGTCTTGTTCATTAAATTTAGTAAGAATTCCTTGTCTACCTTTATCTGGGGTAGTTGGGAAAATGTAAGCTTGCATTGTAAAGCTTTCAATATTTAAATTATCGTGCTGAGGAACAACTATGTAGGAACCACCATGAATTCTTTGATTTTTACCTTGGTATGAACCATTACAAGAAGCACTAATTTCTTCTTCCTTATAACCTGGGCCCTCAGGGTTTGTGTCTCCATGAATAAGTCTGACAAGTTGGACATCAAATTTGTCATTATTCTCTGCATTTATATAAAATTTTATTTCTTCGCCCGGATGAGCTGAATATTTATCACTATACCCTGTTATTTTTAACATTCTTATTCTCCACTATACTCTTCTAATAATCTATTAACTCTTTTTAAAAAAATAGCATGTTCACATGCCTCTTCAGATGAATAGGAATCCTCGGTAATTTCTACTGGCTCTCCCCTGACACCTGTGGTAATTCCAATACGGTAGTCCTCATGAAGCTTTAGACAAATAGTAACAAAACCATTTTCCTTGCTTCCTCTTCTTAATTTATCTAATAGAGTTTGAAGATCTTGACTATGTTGTACCACGGGATGATCTCTTGTTGCCGCTCTTCCAACCGGTGTGGCTCTATGTTCTTCAATTAAAGACTTCAATTTTTGAGGATCTCTTAGCATGGGTAAGATATATTTCTTTGTAATAAAATCATCTGTGTGCTTATGGCCTTTATTTAATTGCACACTTGAAGGTTGCTTATAGCTATAATCTGACATTATTTTATTGTAGTTCCTCTTATCCCTTCAAACAGTTTTTCGTTCCAGTATTTGAAACAGAATACGAAAAAAGATGCCAAAAATAAAGGTTTTTCTAATTTATTCATATTTATAAAGCATAAACAGATAGTATAACCGTAGCAACGGCCATACCTATTAGTATCAAAGGCCAACCATAGCCTCCGCCCATCTTATCAATATAATTTCCTTTATCTTCGACGTCATCAGGAGCTGAGTATTCGTCTCCATTTAAAATAGGTTTTTTGGGGAGTGTTGATAGGTCCAATTTGTTAGCCATAAACCAGATTAACAGTACTCCAGCCGCCCACCATATGATTTGGTATGCCCAAAGGGAAGGTATGCCCATAACCCACTTATCATAAGACAAATCGGCACTTCCAAAAATTAGATTTCCAAAAATTAATCCAGGGCCAATAGAGAAAAATGCCCAGATAAGAAATAATACATAAGCTAAAGATTTAATTTTTTTTCTTGAAGGGTGAATTCCCATATGATCATTCATAAAATCATGAAAACTTTTTCGATGTTCTTTATCAGCATCATTACTTGAAAAAGCAGATGATAAAAAACATACAATCACATTAAAAAATAAACCCCACAATCCTGAATATATTGTAAGAGGCCATCTACCCCATGGAAGAGCATTTCCAGTTAACTTATGTCCAAAAGTCTCAGCTAGAATTACAAAAAACATACCAGTGATAAGGCCAAGAGTGGCTCCCGTTTTAGTAATCCAAGGGAACCAAATCATTCCTAATAAAACTGGAAATAATTGAAATCCAAAAGCTATTGCCAATCCCCCTAGGAGAATTAAAGATGTTTCAAAAAATGTGGCAAGATAAAGTGCTGCAAGACAAATAAGTAGCATTGCTAATCTTGCTACTAACAATTCTCTTTTCCAAGTTGGTTCTTTATCAATGTAAGGTCTGTAGAGATCTCTAGCGACCATGCTTCCAGAGGTCATTAAAAAAGCAGCAAGGGTTGATTGTAATGCTGCTATCAAACAAATCGCTAGTAAGCCAACTAAGATAGGTGAAGCTGAGCCAAGACTTCCAATAAATGAAAAAATTAGTGATGAGACATTATTAATATCTAACTCTGGAAGAATTTGATTAAGAGCAAAACCATTTAGATTTATGGATGGATTGGCGCCGAGTAAGTTAGCCCCCACTCCTAATAGGGCAGCGAAAATAAATAAAAATATACCCACTATGGCTCCAGAGCCCCATATTTGGTAATAGTAGAATGACTTAGGAGATTTAACACTGTAACTCCACATTGAAAACGTAGGTGATAGAACTATTCCCATATAAGAAAGAGTAAAAGATAAAATCATCACAGCAGTCCAGGGACCTCCTGAGGGATTATTTTTACCTAAACCACCGACCCACTGAATTACGCCTGGCACATTGAAGAAACCAGAGAGGTCACCTCCCCCATATCCTTGAGTGGAGCCCCAAGTTCCAAAAGATATAAAACTATTTGCTGTTGCTAAATCATCAAAAAAACTCAATCCACCCAAATAATAATAAGTACCAAGTCCAATCGATATGAATAAAACAAAAAATAACCAGGATTGAACTACACCTATGCTGATCATAGATTTGAAACCTCCTGAGACAACATAGAATAAAACAACTGCAGTTAAAACCCACATCGCTGAGTCTCTTCCCAATTCACCTGCACTCACAAATTCAACCATACTACCCGTTGCTCCAATAACTAATCCAAGAAATGGAACAGCAAAAAATAAACCTATAATTAAAATTGTAATTCTAAGAGTATGGCTTTTATAATATTTAAAATACATTTCACCTGGGGTTATAAGATTATATTTTCTGCTCAACATCCATTGACGTTTGAAAAATAAAATACTCCCTAAAGGAATGGTAATTACAATTGCTGCTGTTGCTAAAAAAGAATACCCATCAGCATATATTAGTGAAGGGAAAGTGATGATTGTGATACCCGCAAAGGTTGCTGCAGTAGCAGAAAAAAAGAATACCCAAGATGAGATACTTCTATCGGCTAAGTAATAGGACTCAGGTGAAGAATTTTTTCTAAGAGTTCTAGCTCCCCAAAATAGGCAAAAGCTCCAATAAACAACTAGGAAGAAAAAGAACCAATATAAGTTAGCTAACATAAAACAATGTTAAATTAAGAATTATATTCAGTTTTTTCCTTAATTATTCTTAGGGCCTCTAAAAGGTATACTCGGAAGAGTTCATGATTTTCACTCATAGGGAAGTGACCTATATCCTTCATCTCGATATATACACCTCCTTTGATTTGTCTTGCTGTATCTTCAGTTGCCTCAGGTGGTGTTAAGTAATCATAGTCACCCGTTAGCATAATAACAGGGCACTTATGGCCATCAATATTTTGCAGTTCATCTCTTAAGTCGTGGTCAACAGAATAAAAATGGAGATCTCCTTTAAAAGCCTCTGAGCCCTGAGTGTAATAATGCCATGTAAGCCATCTGTCCATATCAGGAGATTGAGGGGCCATTAAATCCCATACTCCACTTCCACAAACTTGGGCTGCGTTAGCATGAGGATGTCTCCACCAATCAATATAAAAGCCTGGAGAATAATGGGCTGCTTCGACTGGAATAACAGCTTTAAATTTATTTGGGTATTTTAATGCGAGCTGGAGAGCAACATTTCCACCAAAAGAAGACCCCATAAATATAGGGTTATCTAGATCTAAAGCCTTACAAAGTTCTAATATAAAATTACAATAGTGTTCTGCTGTAAGCTTATATTCTTCTTTCCACCACTCAGTATTATGAGCGGGGTCTGATTTACCATGCCTTGGAAGGTCGTATGCTATAACTTGGTAGTTTTGAGTAATTTCATCATCCTCTAGTAATCCTCTCCATTGGTGATTGTGGCAACCGGCAGTATGCTGACAAACTAAAGGAGTACCTTTTCCATTTGAAAGATAAAATACTTTATATTGCTGTCCATCAACTTCTATTGTTACGTATCTACCGATGGGGTCGTGATGTTTAACTGCCATTAAAAAGTCTCCTTAGAATATATAATCATTAAACTGGAACTCCTGATTTTCTGAGAAGCTCAAATTGTACAACAAAGTTTCTGATATTTTGCATCAATATAAGATGATTGCCTTCAATTAAAAGATCTCTTCTAAAAGAAGCTGCATAGATACCATGATACATTGGTTTTGGAATAGGCCTTGCAAATTCCCTCCATGTTTTTTCAGATGCTCTTAAAGCAAAGTCATAAGGATCTAATCCCCCAGGGCTAGTATTAATGTTCTTAACTTTACCATCATGCATTTCAATTATGACTTTGACACTTTCCATATCAAATAGAAATGAACAGGTGTAATATTTAGCCATAGCTTTAATGGTTTCGTCACTTTCAGTGAGGTCCTTAAATTTCTTAGCCCAAGATTTTATATCTATACTCATATCTTATACCTTATTTCTTTTTTGGATTTTTTTTTGTATCTTCGTCAAATCTCATATGTTTATCTTTTTTAGGATCTTCGTAGTCTCCTAAAATATTTCTTATATTACTGGCTTCCCCAGGGGACATCCCGATTTCTTTTAGTAAACTATCTAAGAAAGGTTGTTGAGCTCTATATCTTAAAGCTGAGTTAACTACGTTATCTGCAAGAGAGCCTTTTTTGGAGTCTCCACCATAACTTGCCGAAGAACCTTCTGATCCGGTTCCATCGCCTGAAGATCCACCTTGGCTAAAACCAGGTAAGCCGTTAACATCTACAACTTTGATAGAGTCGATATTCTGCATTGGCTTGACCCACTCTCTAATAATGCCTTCGATTTTTTCTGCTAATTTTAATCTTAATGCACTTCTTCTACTTGCATCACTTCTTAAGTTTTCAGCTTCATTAAGGGCTTTTTTGCCAGAAGCTTCAATCTCATATCTTATTTTAGCAGCCATAGCAGCCAGTTTTTCTCTTTCAGCATTCTTACTAGCATCAATTACTCCAAGAGCTTTTGCTTTTTCAGCTTGTTCGATATCTCTAATAGAATTAACTTTTTCCTCTGCCTCTACAGCCTTCGCTCGAGCAACCTCTTCTTCCATTTTAGTTTTTAAGACATTTTTAGACTTTTCGAGAACCTCTTGTTGTTTTTGCTTCTCTTCAATTTCAATTCTCTTAGCTTTTTCAATATCTAAAACTCTAGTTTCCTGTTCAGCAGCAATTTTAAAAGAGTCAACATTTTTTTGTTGAGCAGTTTTTGCGTTTTTAATTTGCTCTTCTGCCATAATGTAAGCCTCTTCAGACTCATATCTCTTTCTGGCTTCTTCTTTTGCTGTTTGAGCTTTTTCTTCAGCTAGTTTTATGTCAACAGATCTTTGTTTTTCCAAACGGCTAAATTCGACATCACGCTCTAACTCAAGAATTGATTTTTCAGTATCAACGTCTCTTTGTTTTATTTCAATATCGGTTTGTTTCCTAAATTCGTTTTGTTCTTTTCTTCTTTTTTCAATTTCTTGAATAAGTTTTGTTTCTTGAATACTTTTTTCCATTTCGACAAAATCTTTTTTACCTATTCTTGCAATTTCAATATCCTTTTGAGAAGATATTTCAGCTAACTCAGACTCTTTTTCTTTTTCAGATTTTGTTTTTATAGTTTCAGTGTTTTCAATAGCTCTTTGTTGTTCAATTTCTCTTTTTTGCTGATACTTAGAAAATTCTTCTTCTTTCTCTATTTCGAGTGTTTGTTTAATAGATTGAAGGTTTTTATTTCTAATACTAACTTCAGTATCTTTTTCAATATCATTTCTTTTTTTCTTTCTGGATTGAGTAAACTCTGTGATTTGCGTTAATCCTTCAGCATCGAAAGTGTTAGATGGGTCAAAAACATTTACAGGTGCTTGGTTCAGAGAGGTTAAGGAAACTGTCTCAAGTTCTAAACCTGTATGCTTAATAGCTTCTTCAACGTGAGCTGCTACTTTTTTAATATATTCTGATCTATTTTCCTGAATTTCATCTAAGCTCATTTTAGCAGCCACTACGCCTAAACCATCAACAAATCTACCTTGAACTAGTTCTTTCAAACTATCCGGTTCTAAGGTTCTGTTTCCAAGTGTTTGTGCTGCTATAGAAACAGCCTCTTTATTAGGGGCAACCCTAACATAGAATTCTGCTGTGACTTCAGCTCTCATCCTATTCATTGTAATAAAAGACTTATTTCCATTTCTTTGAACTTCAATACTCAAGGTCTTCATTCCGACAGAAGTAATATTGTGAACAATAGGTAATACAAAAGCACCGCCACTAATTACGACTTGCTCGCCACCCATTCCAGTTCTAACAAATGCTACTTCTTTAGAGGATCTTCTGTATAACCAATGAAGTAAGTAAACGATAATAGCTATAGCTAAAGCTATTAAAATAATGACTGCAATTATGTCTGCTCCGCTTGTAATGTTCATACCTATTTATCACCTCCTAGATTGATTTTTTTAAGCATTAGCTCTTGTGTCCTGTGTTGCTGCCTTATAGATAATCAATCCAAAGACAATTTTATTTAAAAAATCTGCTAAATTATAAATTATATTAACACTGTTTGGGTCTATACCTCCACCCAGATGCTCTATAAAATATCCCATAGGATATATAGCCCATCCAATAGTCAGTATTAATCTGTTTGAGAAAAAAGCCATTTGGATATTTTCGTTACCACATTTTGCATTTGCTCTTCCAGCTTCTCCAACATAAAGCTCTCCAAGAACGTAAAGCCATCCAACTAATCCAACAATGAAACCTAGTGTTTTGCTCATATATCCAGCAGCACCTAAAAATTCAGCTACGATAAAAACTAATGTTCCAACTAAAAGCCTCCAAAACATTCCTTGTTTGACTTTCACTACTGAAGTCAGCATTGCGTAAAAAATTAATACCTGCATTGGAAAGTTTAAAAACCAATCTACATATCTCAAAATAGTTGGGGCTGTTCCACTAACGACCCATAAATTTTTAATGAAAAAGTAGTGAATTGAAGACATAAGGCAGACAACCGCAATCATTGTCATTGGGGTATGCCATCGGACACTAACTTTACTTCTTTCAAAAAAGAAGAATAAGGTTGCACCAATCATAGCAACTGAAATTAACCAGAAAGATCCTCCTACGATATCGTAGGGTAATAACATTTTATTCATTTTACCTTACTTATTCCTCTTGCATTAAATATATTACCTAAAACAATAGCATTATAAGTTTTTGTTTCAGCAAATGAAACGAATATTCCCTCTGTCTTATATATATGTGTAAAAAAACTGTTGATCATATTTGCTCTCTTATATGAGGGGCTCGAGAATAAAGCGCCACTAGCGGAAGAATCAATAAGCCAAAAATAAATTGCTGTCCCTCAAAACTTAAACCAAGACCTGCAAGAAATGTACTTATAACTTGAAGGGCTAAACAGCCTATAACGGTATATCCATATCCTCCATATCCTCCTAATAAAGAAGTGCCACCAACTGCTACTGCTGCAACTGTTAAAAATAGGTATTGGTCACCTACTCCAATAAAACCTCCTCCACTCCATCCTAAAAGCATGGCTCCGGTGGCCGCTGATGTAAAACCGCTAATAACAAAAACTCCTACCCAATAAACTCTCTCAGATATTGATAATCTATCAGCTGAAAGTCTTTTACCTCCAACAGCATATAAGTTTCTTCCCCATTTAGTATGTCTCATGCCAACAATCAATACGATGGAAGCAAGAATCCAAATTAAAATGACAGGTGGTATTGGAAGACCAAAAAATTTTCCATTTAAGGATGCTAGATTTTTTAACCAATCTGGGACAACTCCGAAAACTGTACCACCGGTAACAGTTGGTAGAGAAACTAAAATTTGAACTCCTCCCACACACATAAAACCTACACCCAGGGTAACAATGAGCGCCTGTCCTTGGAGGTTAAAACTTATTAGTCCATTAAACAAACCGACAAGAATTCCAAAGACTAAAATAACTATGAAAGCTAGCCAAGGGGGAACACCCAGAGAAATCATTGACATTAAACCTAAGTTCGATGAGCCAATTAAAAAGGGAATAGAAAGATCAAGACCTCCAAGCATCACAACAAGTGTTTGTCCTATTGTGGCAAGACCTAAGAAAGATGCAAAGACCAACATTGATTTTATATTTTGAATAGACAAGAAACCATCAATTGAAACTGAACCTATAATAAAAAGACCTATCAACACTGATACACCTATGATGACACTTCTATTTATGTTTAAGAATTTATAGGCAACAAAGGCAAGTATTAAAAAACCTAAAAAAATTATTGCTGATACAACTGTTCTTCCGGAAAAGAATCCTGGAACTAGAAAACATAATAGAATGAATAATGCTAATAAAAGGAGAAATCCTGTGACAGCAATCCAATTTCGAGAGATTAATTCCCAGAATAAGCTTCTTTTAGCAGATTCTTCAATTGCATCAATTTGCTCTGAGATATCTTTTTTTTCAGATAACTTATAGGACCACTTAATGGAGAAATGATGCCAACCCCATAGGACTAATGCCGTGACCGCAACGGAGTAGAATGCAACCTGTATCCAGTCAGTTCTATCGACATACCCTAATACGGCCGTCCCAATTCCTGCAGCCACCGCAAAGAAAATTCCTAAACCCTTAGAAAAATTAAATATTCTTTTTTCCATATTCTTTAGTTTTCCCTATCCTCTGTTAGGCCTCCCCATTTTTCAAGCCCTTCCTGAGATTTAAGCTTCACTTTATAAACACTAAATGCCTGCCATACTAAAGGAGCAGATAAGATACCTGCGGAAGTAATTAAGAGCATTTTCCAAAATGGATAACCAACTCCATAAAATAAAGCTGACCAAGTAAGAGCCGCTATGCTTAATAAGGGTATGTATGACTTAAATCTAGCATAAGTAACTCTTCCTTGCAGGGTCAGGTAAGTAAAAAATTGGAACACAAAAATTGCAAATATGATTAAACCTGTTTCCTTGAGGAAAGTAATATTTTCTCCTAAGAAATCTCCTCTTACAGGCCTACTATAGGCAACTGATGAGGTATCACCAATATTAAGTTCTGTTATAATAGGAGTGAAATATTTTGAACCATCATCTGATATAATTGTACCTGAAGGAGATGCTAAAAAATAAACTCCTAAAATTGCTAGTATTCCTAAGAATACAATAAATATATTATTTAAATTAACCTGAGTTAATAATGTCGGAGCTGTAAGAAGAAATAATAAAAGACATATAAGAATAACCGCATATCCATCTATCCCAAAGAAACTTTGTCTATTAGCTTCAACACCATAATATGCGACACCAGCAAAAACAATAATTGAAACTACGATTGCAAAGAGAACTAACGTTTGAGTTTTTATTTCTTTTCTAAACTTTGGTAAGGCAATGATAACAATAGCTGAGGTGAAAAATACTATTCCTGCAAGTGTTGCTATTGCATAGGTAATGCCTACTAAAAAGCTTGAGGAAGTAAAGTCAGGTAATCCAGATCCAATTCTTAAATAATCTGATGAAAAATACTGTGGTGCGTAATTTAAGATATACTGTAAGTTGGATCCTAGGTCTTGATTAACAAAGTTAACAGCTCTAGTTCCGCTAAAGACACATCCAAAAAATATTACAATTGATGCAATTATAAAAGAAACTGTGGGTGCATCTCTATGCTTGACCAAAAGGTAAATAAGGTAAATTAAAGAGGCAATTCCTATAGCAATAAACAACCATACTGTCGAGTTACCTCCTTCTGCACATGCTTTACCTGTGATTAAACAATCACTGCCCGACTCGAGGGCTTTTTCAAAAATTTCTGCATCTTTTGACTTTCCGCCAAACCCGCCGACTGTTCCTCGCGTAACTTGATCAAATTTCATGTGAATTTGAACAGCAGCGGCACTCAACATACCTATTATAAAGAAAACAAAGACAGATAAATTTTTTAAAGCTTTTTGGATGTAAGGAAGGGCAATTAGTATTAATAGCGAGGCTACTAAAACAGCTCCGTAAGATAAATCTGTTACAAAACTTTGAAACCTTTCAAATCGAAAAGTAGATAATATAAAATTAATTAAATAGATATTGAGCGCTCCAAGGATTGCCCCGAAAGCACCTCCTCGACCCCCTACTAAACTAGAACCTCCAAGCACTAATGCTGTTATTGCCATAAGTGTATATGTTGTGCCTTGGGTAGGATCACCTGAACCAATCAAACCGGTAAAAGCAATGGCTGCAAGAGCTGCGTATACGCCACCTATTATATGAGCACCAATTCTAACTAAATAAATTCTAACACCACTGGTATAAGCTGATTTTTCATCAGAGCCCATTAACTTTAAATGTTGCCAGAATGCTGTATGTGTTAGCGCATACCAAATTAATGTTGAGAATATGAGGAGTATGAGAACAGGTTGTATAATTTCAGTTCCAGCACTCCAAGATAACATCCAGTCAGGAGCCCTTCCCCCTGGTCTGGGTAAAATTACTAGATTTATCCCAGAAAAAGCCAAAAACATACTTAATGCAACGATAATGGGTTGGACACGAACAAATAAAACGATCAAGGCGTATAAGAATTGATAAATAACTCCAATTGCAATAGCACAAACAAAGTATGCAACGGGCGATTGAATATACCCCGCTCCATATAATTGGATTGTGGTTACATTTATAAAACCGATCAAGGGACCCATTGATAAGTCCACTGTTACTCGGCCTGCAAGAGCTAATACGGTAAGTGCATACGTAGCTAGTATTAAAGGTGTAGAGACCATTATGGCAGTTCCTATTCCAGAAGGAGATATAATTTGAGGACCTCTTATAAGAGCAAAAATAATTAAAGCAAAAAATATGAAGATAGGAACGATTAAATACTTTGAAGATTGAGGGTCAGAGCCAGAGATTTGTGAAGGCTTGATAATATTTATGATTTGAGAAACCATATTTTAATCGAAGAATACTACTTTCATTTTTTCTCCATTGTCTAAAGATCTAGATTCTTTTCTCATTATGCCTAATTTATCAGTTTCTGATATTTTAATTTTTTTGGGATCCACGCTATTTAAATTTTCTAAATTATTATTAGGGGCAATATTGGAGATCAATAAATTTAAATTATTCTCAATGTATTTTGTATTATGATTGCCTTCTTGAAAGTTTTTGTCTTGCAAGAGTGAAATTAAAAATGGGATATTCGTTTTAATACCTTTAATTTGAATTTTTTTTAAGTATGCAATTAATTTATCGATGGCATCCTCTCTAACTAAATCATGAGATATAATTTTTCCAATCATGGGATCATAATAAAAACTTATTTCTTCATTTTCTTCAAAACCCCAATCAAGACGAATACCATTTGGAGGATCAGGGAATATCATCTTTGAAATTTTTCCAGGAGAAGGTAAAAAATTTTTTTCTGGATCCTCTGCATATACTCGACACTCTATTGCGTGGCCATAGCTAGAAATCTTTTCTTGATTTAAAAATTTGATTTTTCTATTAAAAGCAAAATTTATTTGCATAGAAATTAAATCGTTATTTGTAACTAATTCTGTTACAGGGTGTTCTACTTGAATACGTGTATTCATTTCCAGAAAATAATATTTTTGTTCATCCATATCATAAATAAATTCAACTGTTCCTGCACCTTGGTAATTTACATAAGATGCTAATTTGATAGCCGATAAAGCCATATTATCTATAGTGTCTCTAGAGATTTTAGGTGCTGGAGACTCTTCAATTATTTTTTGATACCTTCGTTGCATTGAACAATCTCTCTCAAATAAATGAACAGAGCCCTTCTTACCAAAACCAAATACTTGGATTTCGATATGTCTGGCATTAGTAATAAATTTTTCTAAAAAAATACTCCCATCACCAAATGCTTTTTTGGCTAAGGTAGAAGTTTTTTCTATAGCTTTTTCTAAGTCTTCGTAGTTACTTACGATATTCATTCCAATGCCTCCACCACCGGCACTAGATTTTACTAAAATCGGAAATCCTATCTTTTCACATTCGGTTTTTAAATGTTGCTTACTCAATTTATCTATTTCATTAAGTCCAGGACAGATGGGAACATTAGATTTAAGGGCTAGGTCTCTTGCAACATCTTTGTTTCCCATTGATCGAATAGTTTCTGGCTTAGGCCCAATCCATATAATTTGATTATCTATTACTTTTTGGGCAAATTGATCATTCTCGGATAAAAAACCAAAGCCTGGATGTATAGCATCTACTTTAGCCTCTATTGCAACTTTTATTATCTTGTCTGCATTAAGATAGCTTTCTTGAGATTTACTTGGCCCGATATGAAAAGCCTCATCAGCCCTTTTAACATGCTTAGCATTTTTATCTGCATCTGAATAAACAGCTACAGATTTATATCCGAGTACCTTGCAGCTCTTGATAATCCTAATTGCGATTTCTCCTCGGTTAGCTATTAAAATTTTTTTCATTAATCGGCAACTATATATGGCATTTTTTTATCAGTTATATCTTTTGGTTCTTTTGCGGGATTGTTTTGAGACATATTTTTTCTCAATGCTTGAAGTATTTCAATAGCATTGGGTGTATCCGAATGAACGCATATAGTTTCACATCCAACATCAATATCTGTATTATTAACTGTCTTAACCTTATTCTCTTTAATAGCTCTCATACATCTTTCAACAGCTAAATCTGCTGGGTAGTATTTATTTCTTCCTTTTGCAATAACTAAATATCCTGTCTCGTCGTACTCTAAGTCCGAATAGAACTCCGCTATAAATTTAATACCTCTTTCTTTGTAAACCTTTTCATGAAAAGTATTCACCATTCCAAAAATGCCTACTCCAAAAATTTCTGCAGCATCAGCTATTCCATGAGCTACATCTTCTTCTTTGGCAGACACTCCATATAAAGAGCCGTGGGGCTTGATATGATTCAATGGAAGCTTAAATTCTTCTAAATAAGCTTTCAGAGCCCCTGTTTGATACATAACTAAGTTTTTAATTTCTTCTCTTTGCATTTTCATAGGTCTTCTGCCAAAACCTACTAGATCTGGATAAGCGGGATGAGAACCAACTTTGACATTATGTTTTTTTGCCAATTCAACAGTTTTTCGCATTGTATTAGGATCAGATGCATGAAATCCACAAGCGACGTTGGCTGCATCTATGAAGGGCATTATTTCGGAGTCTTCAGCGAAGGAATATATACCAAATCCTTCTCCCATATCACAATTTAGGTCTACCAAGCATCCTCCTTACACTATAAATTTACAGAAATTAGAGATTTATTGTTAAATTCTTATCCACATAATGGAACGTTTTTTATAAATTAAATTGAATGTTATGTATTATTATTAAAACTTTAAAATAAGTAAGGAGGAATAAAATGGCAATGTTAAGAAAATTTATCGCAATTTTTGCTATTAGTTTCATCGGTATCGCAGGAACTTCAAATGCTGATATCCTAGATGAAATACCTGCCGACATTAGGGACTTTGTTTATGATCCTGATTTTATGGATCCTATGCAACCTTTGGGTGAAAGTGTTTATAGAAATTGGAAAAGTGATAGACCTCTTCCATGGACTATTGGATACGCAAGTTCTTATGCTGGTAACCTTTGGAGAAAAGGTGTTATGGAAAGATTATACGGTGACTACCTTCCAAAGATGAAGGAAGCAGGTATCTTAAATGATATCGTAGTTACTCAATCTAACCTAAAAGATGCTGTTCAAATTCAGCAAATGAGACAACTAGTTGACCAAGGTGTTGATGGACTTGTCGTATGTTGTTCAAACCCTGTAGCTTTAAACCCTACTATTGAATATGCATATGGTAAAGGTGTACCAACAGCTTCTATGACTGGTTTTTTGACATCAGAATATGCAATCAGTACTTCAGTTAATTATGCTTTAACTGGTTACTATATTGCTTCTTGGTTAGCCGAGACTATTGGTGGTGAAGGAAACGTTGTTATCATGGAAGGTATTCCAGGAGCTTCAGCCTCTGACTCTCAGCATGCTGGTATGTTAAAAGGTTTTGCAGAATATCCTGACATTACTGTTGTAGCTGAAATAGCACATATGTGGACTCCACAAATTGCTCAAGCAGAACTTCAGAAATGGTTATCTGCGAACACTACAGAAGTACATGGATTTGCAGTTCAATCTTCTGGTGAGTCTGGTGCTTTAAATGCATTAGAATCCTCTGGTAGACCAATGGTGCCAATGGCCCTAGGTGGAGAGATTGGAGCTTTCTGTTATTGGAGAAATAATCCTGATTTCATCGATAGAGCTGTTTATGCTTGGCCTCCAGGGGACGACGCAGAATTTGCAATGAACGTTCTTTTAAAGACAATGAAGGGTCAAGGCTTAAAGATGCAATCTATTCTTGTGCCTCCTTATGAAGAAGATGTAGAAACTATTCAATCATTTGTACCTGAAGATTGTGACAGAAACTCTAGTGAGTTTAGAACTGTCGGAATCGAAAACTGGGCAAGTGACGATTATCTAAACAACTTCTTTGATAATGGTGAGCCTTTAATTTAATACTCAGTCATTAATGAATGAGGAAAAAATTCAAGATAGCGCTTCTGAAGATCAAGCGCTATCTTCTCCAAAAGCTGGAGGGGACATATACGTCCAAGATGCTGATAAATCTTTTGGCGTTACAAAAGCTCTAAACGGAGTTAATTTCAAAGCAAATTTTGGTGAAATCCACGCTATTGTTGGTGGCAATGGATGTGGTAAAAGCACTTTAGCTAAAGTAATATCTGGAGTTCTTCCATTAGATAAAGGAAAAGTTTCAATAATGGGGCATTCTCCTAACTCTCCCATTGAAGCTCAAAAAGTTGGAATTTCAACAGTGTTCCAGGAAGTTATGATTGCCGAAGAGGCAACTGTTTATGAAAATTTATTTATAGGATATGACTCATTTTTTGGGAAAAAATTAAGTCATAGAGAAAAAGTTGAAAAAGCAGCCTCTATAATGTTGGAGCTTGCTGGTGAATTTGTGGATCCCTACACTATTGCTAGCCAACTCTCTTTAGGGATGAAGGCTTGGATCACAATTGGAAGGGCTTTTTTAAGAAATCCAAAAGTTTTGATCTTAGATGAATCTTCAGCCGCTTTAGACTTTGATTCAACAGAAAGGCTTTTTGCAAAAATGAGATCATTACGTGATCAGGGTGCTGCAATATTTATTGTAACTCATCGAATTGCAGAATTAGTCCGAATAAGCGATAGAGCAACTGTTATGAGAGACGGTAAAGATGTTGGAGTTTTAGCCGGAGATGAAATAACAGAAAAAAACTTACTCCGCCTAATGACAGGAGATAAAAAATTTTCGACTGCTTCAGAAAATAGATCGACACCCCCTCTTTCTAAAACTGATGAGATAGTCTTATCATCCAAAAATTTAAAAGTATGGGATGATGGTGAAGAAATAAATTTCGAACTTCCAAAAGGTGAAATACTAGGGGTGACTGGACTGGATGGGCAAGGGCAAGATAATTTTGTAAAAGCTTTATCTGGTATCGATCAACCCTTAAGTGGAGAAGTAATTGTTAAGCAATCTGACGAAGAAAGAGAATTAACAAAAAAAGAATTTAAAAAAGTTGAGAGCTTATTAGAAGCTAAAAAAAGTGGTATTGGGTATGTCTCAGGGGATAGAAAAAAAGAAGGAATATTTCCAAATATGAGTATCTATGAAAATATGGTTATTCCCTTATATAAAGGCAAGCAGGCAAAAACCTCAGGAGGATTTTTAGGTTTTATTAAATGGATAGAATTAAATGGAATTTTTGATTGGGAAGTTGAGAGACTAAGCATAAAAACTGGGCCTAAAAATAATCTCATAACTTCACTAAGTGGAGGTAATCAACAAAAAGTTATGATCGCCAGGGCTTTTACAACTACTCCTAAAATTTTAATTCTTAACGATCCAGCTAGAGGTATTGATGTAGGCGCCAAGAGGGATCTTTACAAACATTTAAGGATCTTTGTAAATGAAGGAGGAACAGTAATATTTCTCTCAAGTGAACTAGAGGAATTTATTGGCCTTTGTCACCGCGTGCTTGTTTTTAGGGATGGAAGTATTTTTGAAACATTTGAAAAAGAAGATATTGATCCTAATATTATTTTAGAGGGAATGTTTGGTCACACAAAAAAGAAGTCTCTCTCAAGCCAAAATGTTACTACAAAAAATAGTCAGGGTAATGACCTTGATAAAGTTATTGCAGCTAAGGTAAATCAAGCTCCTTCAAAACCCACTAATATTAAAGTAGTTGATTTCAAAAAAAAATCAGATCAGACAGATAAAATTAAAATTAAATACTTTTAGATTAAATGGTCCAAAAATATAAAACATCAGATATTGATTTATTCAGTAAAATTAATTTGTCAGAGAATGTAAATCCCCTTTTTAAAAAAAATGCTTACCAAAAAGAAAAAGCTAAGAAACTAAAATTTACCTATCAAAATAAAGATACAAGTAAGTTTGACCTTCTTGAAAGTAACTTGGTTAATAATGACTTTAAAAAAGAGGAGGCTTTATTTTTTTCTCAAAAAAATATTGATGATTATTCTGCATTTAAAAAAATGTACCCGCATAATTTAAAAACTTCCAAACCAAAAATACAAAAGCCCTCTATTAAAAGACATATTAATCCAGATGGAAGCTATCCTAAACTTCAAATACACGAAACTAATAATATAAAGTCAAATATATTTCATGGAGAGTATGCTGAACCAAAATACCTTCCGGGAGGTGATAAATATCTCCTTGTTGAATTTGGGAATGTAATGAATTTAGAGCTTAATTTTAAAGCTCAAGGTTTAGCTAAAGCTATTGAGACTGCTAATATAAAAGGCGTCTATGAAACTCTTCCCTGTTTTGCTTCAATGATTGTTCACTATAATCCTGATGAAATAAAGTTTAATGACTTGAAAACAGAACTTGCTCAACTTGTTAAAAATCTAAAATCCTCAGATGATGTCGTTGTAGAAAGTAGATTATTTAGATTTCCTACTGTCTACCTTGATAAATGGACGAAAGAAGCTGTAAACGATTATGTTTCTAAAATTGCTTTTAAAAAATCAGACCCTGAATTTATAGTCGAGTTAAATAATTTAGATAATGTTGACCACTTCGTCAGAGTTCATTCTGGAACAGAATATTGGGTAGCATCGCTTGGGTTTTGGCCTGGGTTGCCTTTTACAATGCCGCTTGATCCTCGATGTAAATTAACCGCTCCTAAGTATAACCCTCCAAGAACATGGACTCCTAAAGGCACAGTTGGTATGGGAGGTTCATCCACTGCTATATATCCTGATAAGCTACCTGGGGGCTACCAAATCTTTGGTCGAACTCCTGTTCCCATCTGGGACCCTGAAAAGAGATTCGATGTTTTCAAGGATAGTATTTGTTTATTTAGACCTGGAGATAGAATTAAATTTGATCCTTGTAGCTATGAAGAGTTTGAGTCAATTGAAAGAAAAGTAGAAGAAGGAAGTTATAATTTTGATGTCATGAAAGATCATAAATTTTCAATTAAAGAATATAAAAAATGGTTATCCAAATTAGATTATCAAAAAAAATTTTAAGAAATGTTTGAAGTAATAAAGAAAGGATTAGAAACCTCTGTTCAAGATTATCCTGGTCGAGTTGGATTTTTAAATCAAGGCTTTCCTCCTTCTGGACCTATGGACAGTTGGTCGTTTCGTCTGGCTAATTTACTTGTTGGAAATAATCCAAATGAAGGTGCCCTTGAATGTCAGTTTACTGGTCCAACTTTAAAATTTGAGTCGGAGCATGTAATAGCTATTTGTGGGGCTGATATGCAACCTAAAATTGATGGTCAATCAATTTCCCTTTGGGAAAGTGTATTAATTAAATCAGGACAGACTCTAGAATTAAATTTTTGTTTGAGTGGAGCAAGATCTTATATCGCTTTTTCTGGTGGTATTGATATTCAATCATGGTTGGGTTCTAAATCTACATTTCATAAAGCGGGTGTAGGAGGTGTTGATGGGTATGCTCTTAAAGAAGGACAAAAAATATCTTTAAGGAAATCTGAAGGTGTCGTTGGTAAAAGAATAAAAAGTGAATCGATTCCAGAAATAACCAAGTCAGGGTTATGGGAAATTGAAGTTGTGAGAGGTCCCAATGATGATTGGTTAGATGAGAATGGTTATAGAACTTTTCTTCAAGCAGAATGGAAGTTGCAAGCACGAAGTGATAGGACAGGTTTTAGACTTGATGGACCTCCTTTAACTTTTAATGAAAAAGCAACAGATAAGTCTCCTGAACATGGCTACGAACCATCAAATATTATTGATCAAGGTTATCCGGTAGGTGGTATTAATTTGGCAGGCCAGACTCCCATTATTTTAGTGAATGATGGCCCGAGTATGGGTGGCTTCATCGTTCCCTACACTGTTCCTTCTGCTTCTTTTTGGAAATTAGGTCAGGCTAAACCAAACGAAAAATTCAAATTTAAAGAAATTTCTGTTGAAGAGTCTCAAGAAATGCGCTCCCTTCAAACATCATTATGCTCAAATGGAAGTATTATTTAAAAAATGGCAACTGAAGTCTTAACATCGGTTCCTGGAAATATATGGAAAGTACTTGTAAACGTTGGTGATACTGTGAATGAGGGAGATGTTCTTTTTATAATGGAGGTTATGAAATCAGAGGTAAATCACAATGCTCCCATTAGTGGTACTATAATTGAAATCAACATTCATAATGATCAAGAAGGTGTCGATCCAGGCACGGTAGCTATTTTAATAGAATAAATGAGCAGTGAATTAATATTATATAATGGTCCCACTTCACCCTTTGGAAGAAAATGCAAAGTTGTCGCTCTTATTTTAAATATTGAGCATAAAGAAGATAAAATAAACATTTACAAGTCGAGGTTTCTTGATGAATTTAATCCTTTAAGGCAAGTGCCTACTCTTATTGTTGAAGGTAAGGCAATTACAGATAGTGATAATATTTGCTTATACTTAGATAATCTCTCCAATGAAAAGTCTCTTTATCCAAAAGATAGATATTGGGATTGTATGACTATGATTAGTGTTACTAATGGAATTATGGAGAATGCTGTCAATAGATATATAGAAATGTCAGCCATCTCTGAAGTAGAACAAAGAAAAAAAGCCATTGAGAGATATGAAAAAAAGATTTTAAGATCTATAAACTGGATTGAGAATAAATTTGAGGAAATTTTCAGTAATGAAATAACTATGGATCAAATAGCTATTGCTTGCGCACTAGATTACACATCATTTCGTTACACGTCTGATTGGGGAATTGAAAATCCAAAACTCAAAGCTTGGCTAGAAAATATTTCAAAAAATGATTTTATGAAAAGCACTAAACCAGGGGTAAGTTTTAAGTATGAATAAATATTTAGAAAAACAATTAAACATGATAAGTTATAAACATATGAAACTTTTTTATGTATTAATATCAATGATTGCTCTGATGCCCATAAATCTCAATGCAGAGTATGAAATGCATATTCCTAATTGTACTCAAAAAGGAGTAGAAAATTGTGGTGGCTTTCTTTTTGACAATGAAACAGGTGATGTTTTATTTTGTGGATCAGAAAACTGTGTTGATCTTAAACTACCTAAGTCATGGAGAACAAAGCAAGAGGGAAAACAATCCAAACAAGATCAAATAATAGAAATGCTATCTAATATCCAAGTTGGCACAGTAAGCACTATCCAAAACAATACAAATATTACTGATGCATCCCAAGCAGAAAAAAAATCGACAGTAAAAAAAGAAGAGAAGAAAACTGAGGCCAAAGAAGAGAAGAAGCCTGCCAAAAAAGCAGAAAAGTGTGATAAAGAAAAGAAAAGTTTGTGTAAAGGTTCGGGTGGTATGCAACTTGGTGGTACTAAAATGAAACTTAAAAAACCAAAAAAATCAGAATAGTTTGAAAAGTAAACTTCAAAAAAAAGCTACAGCTTTATTTATTATTAGAGAAAAATTAGCCCTAGACCTCTCAAATGAAATTTATATGCATAAAGAAGAAGCTTATGAAATAATTGATTTTGCCTTGCAGCTAACTGATAAAATTCCTAACTCTTACGAACAACTAAAATCTGAAATTAAATCTTATATAATTATTAATATGTTATCGTTAGTAACAAAATTTCAATAATTTAAATTCCACTTGTATCGATAACCTTTTGTTGAGACTTTTGCTCATCAGCATCTATTTTATTTTCAAAAACCTTATTCTCTTTTTTTAAAAAATTTATGTCACTTAAAATTATATCCATTCTTCTGTTGTTGAAACTATAGTCACAGGTGACACTAAAAATTAATTGATTATCATTTTTTTTTTCATGTAAATAAATCTCCCAGGTAGTTTTGCTTTGAAGCTTATTTGGGAATTGTTGTACATTGGTAAAAAAAAGTTCTAAGTTTTTTTTTTCGAAAGATGTAATGAATTTATTTTGCACATCTAGACATTCAACGGGGCTCATATCTAACTTTCTATTTGAACCATGTATTTCAAAAATACTCCCATTCTTGGTAGATTTTATTGTGTATTGATTAAGATATTTATTAGAAATGAGAACACGATCCTCATAAATTACAATATTATCTATGATATTTTTTTTATAGTTAATATCTCCATCATTTTGATATCTATTAATGTCCTCATAGAGTTTGTATCCAAAAAGTTCAATCGAGAATGAATAAGGAGATATAAAAAATATATTTAATATTAATAAAACTATCCTAATCATAGTTTATTATAACATTAATTTAATTCTTTGTAATTGTGTTGAGAGGGAAAGGAATATCCTCAATTGTAAAATTTTTACAATGCTCAAGACCTTCGATCAATTTAGACCATAATATTCTTCCATCTTCCTCTAGGGCTGGAAGTGTGGAAGAAGCTAAACTTAAAAACCAAATTTTGAAAGAGTCCTTGGATACCCTATCTAAATCAGAATTGACTAACTGAGAAAATGTCTGTTTCCATTGATTTAAGAGAATAATAAGCTCCTCTTCGGAGAGCTCTTTGGATGAAAGAAAATATTTTTTTTGCAATGTCACCTGATCTTGCTCGAGCATGGATAGTTTAAATTGATATGCGCTATCCAAAATTATAGCCTTTTCAGCTCCATCATTCATATCAACCCATTCAATAAAACCTTTTAGTAACCCTGAACAAATATCTTGAAGTTGCTCTTTTTCAATATTTTCAATCATAAATTTTATTAAATATTAAATTTGTAATAAAGACTTTATTTCTTTTGCCAGGGAAAGCATCTCAAGACATCCTTTACCTGTTCTTTGTTTTTCTACTACGGTTAAACCTAGCCCCATTGAGGATACAAAGATTTGCCTATTACCTAAAATTGTTTTAGCTTTTTTGACTTCCATGTCTTTTACGAATTTTACAGCCTCTTTTATTAGTTTTGATTTAGCATTTGCTCGATTAATTAAAATTAGAATTTCTTTTTTTTCTCTTTTTGCTAACTCTATAATTGACTCTGTTGCCCAAAAATCAACCTGAGAGGGAGATATAGGAATAAGGACTAAATCTGCTATCTCTATTGCGGGTCTGCCATCTGCTTCAATTTTTGGAGGAGTGTCAATTATGACGATATCACATTTTTCTTTTAAAGTTTTAGCTTCGTATTGTGCTCCCCAAAGACTCGCTGTTTTAAACTGAAGAGTATTCTTATCTTCAAGTTTTTCTTTCCTTGTTATAAACCACTTTCCCAAACTTCCTTGCGGATCTGTATCAAGGAGAGTTGTCGAGAAATTATTTTTTAAGGAAAATACCGTAGCTAAATTAGTAGCTATAGTTGTCTTTCCAGAGCCACCTTTTTGTTGGGCAATGGTAATTACTTTAGACATAATTTAAGTATAAAAAATAAAGAATTAGAAGAAAGTCTTATTTATAAAATATTGTGGGTTTGTCTTTATAATTATTGATTTTAAGATGTTTTTGATAGGAAAAATTGATACATAATTTATATTGCTCGCATGCAATCGTTCAATTTTAATACCACACCGGGAATCCGATTTGGTGAGGATTTATCTGTGAAATCTGCTGAGGAGGTATGTAAAAAATTAGGATCTAAAATACTCTTTGTAACCGATCCAGGCCTGGTAAAATTAGGTTTGATTGACAATACCATTAAGGCTTTGAAGGTGAATTCTGAGGTCTTAATTTTTGATAGTGTCGAAGCCGATCCCTCACTAAGAACACTAATGCTATGTTTAGAAGAAGGTAAAAATTTTAAAGCATCTGGAGTTATTGGTTTCGGTGGTGGCTCCTCTATGGATACTGCTAAACTTACAGCGTTGTTATTAGGTTCAGGTGAAAATATTCATGAGGCTTGGGGGGTTGCTAATGCAAAAGGTCCAAGATTACCTTTAGTTCTCTACCCTACTACCTCTGGAACTGGATCTGAGATAACTCCCATCTCAATTATTACTCAAGATGATTTAGAAAAAAAGGGTGTGTCGTCTCCTTTAATATTACCTGATTTAGCTATTATGGATCCCCTTCTAACTTTGGGACTTCCTCCCCATATAACTGCAGCGACTGGAATAGACGCAATGGTTCATGCTATAGAGTCATATGCTTCAAAAAGTTTGAATAATAATTTAATTTCTAAAATGTTAGCTAAAGAGGCTTTAAATCTTTTAGGTGAATCAATCACGACTGCCGTTACTAATGGGAAAGATGTGACAGCTCGATCTAATATGCTTCTGGGTTCGATGTTAGCAGGAGCCTCATTTGGTAACTCCCCTGTAGCTGGGGTTCATGCTTTGGCTTATCCTATTGGAGGAACGTTTCATGTACCGCATGGCTTATCAAACGCAATAGTTCTCCCATATGTTTTAAGATTTAATATTAAAGATCAAAGTGCGGCTAAACTCTATAGCGAGATAGCCCCTATTATCTTCCCAGAAATAGATATGACTACAAGTACTCAGGATATAGCTTCAAACTTTATAGAAAATTTATCGAAACTCTCTTCAAATTTAGGCCTAGAACAACGTCTAAGAGATGTTGGTATTCCCGAAACAGCCTGTGAGACAATGGCAAAAGATGCAATGAAGCAGACTCGTCTATTAATTAACAATCCAAAGGAAATAACGGAAAAAGATGCATATGATATTTATAAGTCTGCTTGGTAGGGTGGATCTATTTGTCAAATATTCAATAGCTCTCAATCTTGAAATATTATGATTTTAAACTAAATATTATTAAAAATGTTAATTGTAAAAGATATATCTAAAAATTTTGGTGAATTTAAAGCCATAAACCATCTCTCTTTTGAGGTAAAAGTTGGCGATGTCATGGGTTTTTTAGGTCCTAATGGTGCTGGAAAAACTACATCCATGAGAGTAATTACCGGATATCTAAGATCAGATGGGGGCACAGTTTTAATCAATAATAAAGACATTGAGCAAGATCCTATTTTTACTAAATCCATGATTGGGTATTTACCAGAGGGTGTACCTTTGTATTTGGATTTTTCACCTTATCTATATCTGGATTATGTTTGCCAAGTTAGAAATATCAAAAATTCTAGTAAAGCTATTAAAAAAGTTATCAGTGATCTTCAGTTAGAAGAGGTTAAAGATGTACCTATCGAAACTTTATCTAAGGGTTTTAAGAGAAGAGTGGGAATAGCTCAAGCACTCATACACAACCCAAAACTTTTAATCTTAGATGAGCCTACGGATGGCCTAGACCCTCTTCAAAAATTTGAAGTTCGCAAATTAATTAAAAATCTCTCTAAGACAAAAGCTATTATAATATCTACTCATATTCTCGATGAGGTACCAGAAGTCTGTAATAAATGTCTTATTATTAACAATGGGGAAAAGGTATTCGAGGGAACCCCTACTCAATTGAAACGAAAACTGGGTAAGTCCCTTGATGAAAAATTTAGAAAGCTGGTTAGCTAATGTTAGCTTTAATTAAAAGAGAATTAAAATTATATTTTATCACTCCAGTTGCATACATTTTTACCGCTATATTTATTTTAACCTCTATGTCCTTGACTTTTTATTTTGGATCTTTTTTTTCATCAGGTGTAGCAGACTTAACAGTATTTTTTAGCTTTATTCCTTGGGTTTATATTTTTTTTATTTCAGCTGTAACTATGAAGAGTTGGTCTGAAGAGAAAAGACTTGGTACAATTGAACTTTTAATGACTTTACCAATTCCTTTATGGAAAATAGTTCTAAGTAAATTTTTTGCGACTTGGGCTTTTGTTACATTCTCAATTATATTAACTTTTCCAATTTGGATAACAGTTAACTATTTAGGAAATCCTGATAATCTTGTTATAATTGGCCAATATTTGGGTGTTATCTTAATGGCTGGTGCCTATGTTTCTTTGGGAATTTTCTTCTCTTCTCTTACCAACAATCAAATAATTGCCTTTATTTTATCCATTTTAGTTTCTTTTCTTTTTACAATAAGTGGCTTTCCTTTGATGGTCAATTTCATTACGGGAGTTCTTCCAATCGAAATAGTAGAGCTCATATCTAGCTTCAGTTTTTTGACACATTTTTCAAGCATTCAAACAGGTTTCTTTTCTATAAAGGGGCTAATGTTCTTTTTATCTTTTATTGCACTTTGGAACTATTTAACAATTATTAAATTTTTAAATCGGGAATAATGAATAAATTCTTTAATAAAAATTATTTTTTAATATCTGTTGTTAGTACGGTTATTTTATTTTTATCTTTTAATTATATAGTTCAAAAAATTAATTTTAACCTAGGAATTGATTTTACATCTAATAAAACTTTTACACTCTCTAATGGGACCAAACGTGTAATTGATGAGATAGATGAGCCTATAAAAATTAATTTTGTATATAGTAGAAATCTATCAAAAAATATCCCCATAATTCAAAATTATGCAAATCAAGTACAGGGATTGTTAAATAGGTATTCCGACTTAGCATCAGGTAAGATTGAATTGAGTTTTATTGAACCTGAGCCTTATTCTGATGACGAAGACTATGTCAACAGATATGGGATACAAGGATTTCCCATTGACCAGGAGGGATCTAAAATTTACTTTGGCATGATAGCCTCCAACACAACAGATGATATTGAGGTTGTTTCATTTTTTGATCCTTCTAAAGCGGCTACTCTAGAAAAACAGTTAACTGATATTGTCTACAAGCTCAATAGATCTAAAAAACCTATGATTGGGTTTTTATCTTGGGTAGACACTGCTCCTCCCATGATGCCCAATAATCAACTTGGCCAAGGTGAATACACTATCCTTGAAGAGTTAAGTTATTTTTATGATTTTGAATTTTTAGATACAGATGTTGAGAGTTTTGAGAATATTGATCTTTTATTCGTCTATCACCCTTCAGATATTACGGATAAAACGGAATATGCCATTGAGCAATTTATATTAGAGGGTGGAGAAACGGTGATATTCTTAGACCCCTTCTTTGAAAAAAACGATCACTCCAACAAAACATCTGATCTTACTAACATCTTAAAAACCCTAAATATCAACTATAATAGCAATGTTATCCTTGATGGAGCCCAAGCAACTAGGCTTCAAACTCAGCAAAACATCTCTGACAATACCTCTTTACAAACAATTCTTAAACTCAACTGGCCTGAAGTCAGGGGCCAGTTTATTAACCAATCTGAGGAAATTGGTAATGGCCTATCTCTAATCAGGTTAGTGTCTGCTGGGGGGTTAGCGCCTTTAAATGAAGAAAGTGAAATCTCTTATATTCCCTTAATATCTTCAAGTGAAGTCACTATGGACTTGCCAATGAGAGAAGTTCACGATCCTATAAAATTAATTAACAATTTTCAGCCGACCGGTATTACATATGATTTTGGAGTAAAATTAAGCGGTAAAACATCTAGTAGCTTTAACGATTTTGAATTTATAAGAGAAGATCATATTGATAGTTCGGTTAAAGACATCAATGTTGTTCTATTTAGTGATGCAGATTTTATTAGAAATGCTTTTTGGGCTAGAATACAAAAGTTCCTAGATACTAATGTCATTGAGGCTACATCAGATAATGGAACTCTTGTTACTAACGTTCTAGATTCTATGACAGGTTATGACGAGTTTATTGATTTGCGAAACAAAGAAGCCCCGTTTAGACCTTTTGTAGTTGTTCAAAAACTTCAAGCAGAAGCAGAACAAAAATACTTAGGACAAGAGCAAGAATTACAAGCACAACTAGATGAGACTTTAGTAAAAATACAAAATTTGTCTGGGGGAAGAGATGCTGAGTCAGTTAATTTAACAGATAAACAATTAATGGAACTTGCTGATTTTCAATTAGAGGTAGAAAGAAAACGTCAACAATTAAGAGAGGTTAGAAGAAATTTGAGCAAGAATATAGATAGGCTAGCCAATCAAATTAATATTTTAAATACATTTTTAATTCCTATCCTTTTAATTTTACTCATGTTTATTATTCCACGACAATTGGGTATTAAAAAAAGAAAAAGTAGAGCATGATTATTAAAAATTTAAAAATATTACTTCTGATATCTTTCGGTTCATTGGTCCTAGCTTCAGGAATGTATTTCGATGAACAATCATCAGAATCTGAATTACCATCAGAAAGTTTAATTCCTACCTTTGAGTCAATTTTACAAGAAATTGCCTATATAGAATTTTCAAACAGTCAGGGAAAATCAGTTATTGAAGATATTGAAGGCCAATGGCTCATCACAACATCTTATAATTTTCCTGCTAATACTGAGCTTTTAAGTCGTTTTTTTATTCAATTACGCGAAGCTAAAATATTAGAAGCTAAGACTAATCGAATAGATCTACTTTATAAATTAGGATTAGATGACGAGAACAAGATGCGATTAATATTAAAATCCTCAGATGGTAGAGTGCTCTATGATCTAGATATTGGAACTTATAATTACAATATCCCAGGATCCTATATAAAAAATACACAAGAATCACAATCATACTTGGTTAACACTAATTTAACTGCAGATGTTTCAGGTTTTTATTGGACACCTACAGATTTACTTAATATTGGAAAATCACAAATTCAAACTGTACAGATTTATAATCAAAATATGATTAACCTTGAAGAAAAAGATAGTTCACTTAGGCATTCAAATCTCCCTCTTGGTTTTTCTAAATTGAGCGAAGATAAGATTAGCGAAGTACATAGTGCTCTAACTGACCTTCAACATAATGGCTTTATCCTAAGATCTAATTTACCCAATTCTTCAGATTTGAAGGTTAGGTATACTTTAAAAAATGGCACGGTTCTATTCGTTGAATTATACGATATCAAAGATAGAGGTATTCATGCTACCTTTGATTGGAACTATATAAATGATGATGTTCAAATAACAAAGTTTATAGATCCCATATTAGATGGTGGTCAATTACAAGTAAGCTCAGTGTCCCTGCTATCTAATTTTGCATACAGTGTTCCTCAGGTATTTTTTGATAATAATAATTTGAAGCTTCGAGCTAAGTCAGAATAATAATTTTAAATATCACTAATCTTAAATTTTATTTTATGCCGATATGTCTGTCCTGGACTAATAAGAGAAGAAGGGAATTTCTTATTATTAGGAGAATTTGGAAAATTTTGTGTTTCTAAACACATACCTTGAAAAGGTCTTAACTTTTTAGACTGTGACTTAAACCTTAAATATTGACCAGAATAAAATTGAACACCAGGTTGATCTGAAAATAGACTCAATTGAATTTTACTTCCTGGGGAAATAAGCTTTGCAACTAAACTGCTATTTTTTTTTATGATGTAATTTTCATCAAATCCAGAGCCTTTTTTTTCAACTTTTCTACCAATATTTGAAATATTTCTAAAATCAAATTGTCCATTTTTAACACTTATTCTTTTTCCGGTAGGAATATTATCTTTATCATTTTCTAAATAATAATCAGCATTTATGAAAAGTTCATGATTAAAGATATTTTTTTTTACTTTATCTAAGTTCCAATATGCATGATTTAATAAGTTTACATGGGTAGTCTTAGAGGACTTTGCTGTCATAAGTATATGAAGGTTATTGTCTTTAAGCAGATATTTACAAGTAGACCTCAGTTCACCTGGAAATCCCTCTTCCCCATCAGGAGAAGTATAGTTATATGTAACATGCAAATTAGATGAATCTTTAATTTCCCAAATTTTTGATTCAAATCCTTTCTTTCCTCCATGAAGGATATTTTTACCTTCGTTTTTAGTTAAACTATATTTAGTTTGATTTATGCTGAATTGAGCATTTTTAATTCTATTGGCGTATCTTCCACAAGTAGCACCAAGATAGTTTCTGTTATTTTTATATGAGGAAATTTTGTCAAGATTTAAAATTAAATTTATTTTTTTTCTTTTATGAAATACTTCAAAAAGAGTTGCACCCATATTTAAAATCTTAATTCTTAAAAAATTATTCTCTATTGTGTGAGACTTAATCATTAATGACTAAATTGAGAGATATTCTCTAATACCTTTTTAGTTGTCTCTTTTAATTTAGGTAATGTGGATTTGATTAATTGAATCCTATCGTAGATTGAAGGGTTATTTGTAATCTCTTCCCTGAGGGTATCGCCAAATGTTTTTCTGAGTTCAGTCCCAATGTTGAATTTACAAACGTTTGTATTATTAGCAATACTGCGTCTTAAAGGATAATCAATTCCGCTACTCCCGTGCAAGACTAATGGAACGTCAGTTAATTTTTCAATTTGTTCAATCACATCTAAATCAATGGAAGAAGATGTGTTTGTTTGTAAATGTATGTTGCCAGCACTAATAGCCATGGCATCACATCCTGATAATTCAGCAAATTGTTTAGCTTGTATTGGATCAGTGTTTTGAGACTCTGCTCCTTCATTGTATCCAACAAATCCTATTTCGCCTTCAACTGAAATGTTGGTTTTATGAGCTAATTCAGCAATTTCATGGGTTTTTTCTATATTTTCATTTAGAGAAAGTTTAGAACCGTCAAACATAATTGAGGTAAATCCACTATCTATTCCCTCCATACATTCTTCTTTTGTATAGCCATGATCTAAGTGGCATACAACTGGACAGCTTGATTGGTCTGCTAAATATCTAAACATCTTACCTAGTATTGGCACCGGAGTGTTGGCTCTACAGCCAGGGCCCGCTTGTAAAATAACAGGTAAATTTAAATCTTCTGCTACCTCTGCATAACATCTGGCATCTTCCCATCCTAAAACAACTAGTCCGGCAACTGCATATTTATCTTTTTTTGCTTTTTGTAAAACTTCAGATAGTGTGGCGACAGTCATTTATACTTGGCAATCATATCCTTAATTCCAGGAATTGTTTCTAGTTGATAGGCATGTGTTTTTTGAAAATATTGAATAAGAGATCTCTGTGAAAGACCTACTAAGATAGTAAAATAGTACATTTCATATCCGGGAGCTACAACACAAGGATGATAGCCCTTGTCTATAGCTATAGTTGATCCGTTAAATAACTGATAACCAAAACCTTCTTTATCCTCTTCGTATTGCATCACTTGGACTCCAAATCCATGTCCTGGTTTGAAGCGATAATTATAGACTTCATCATGTCGAGTCTCTTCAGGAAGTCTGTTTGTATCATGTTTATGTGGAGGGAAGCCTGACCAACCTCCTGCTCCCACAGTGTAGAGCTCATTGACAAGCAATCTTCCAACTTGTTCATGCTGTTTTGCTCCTAAGATATGTTTAATTTTTCGATGAGTTTTTGTATCATCTGAACCATACTGAACCATATCAATTTCTTTTTGGGGAACTAAAAATGCCTCTAATTTCTTTTCATAAATACCACCGGCAATAAAACACTCGGTACTGTCTGAAAGGCAAGTAATTGTGCATTCAGAGTTAGTGGGTATATAACTACCCTCGGGTTCGCCATCCCAAACATCAGTATTTCTAGTTCCAATTTGGCCAAGTTTATTTCCATCAACTGTCAACTCCACTAAACCCGTAGCAGGCACCACGCTAGTCTCATGTTGAGGAAGTTGATAACTATAGCTTTCCCCTTTTTTTAAATTGATAATATTAAAGTAAACCAAAGGAACAGTTTCATTTTGCTCCCCAAATAAAGCGATATTCTTGTTGTCTGAGTATGGTATATGCATCTATATCTCCATTGTTTGTTGATTAATAAATTTTTCTAGTTCACTACTGCCTGGCATTGCTGAGGAGCAGCCCACTTTGGTTACCACAATAGCTGCATTTGCCGAGCCTCTTTTAATTGAATCCTCTAGGGAAAATCCCTGAAAGAGAGAGCTAATAAAACCTCCGTTAAAAGCATCTCCTGCTCCAGTGGGTTTGATAGCTTCGACCTTAAATATTCCAAAATTTAATTCCTTTTCTTTAGTAAAAACTTGCGATCCTTTTTCTCCCATCTTGTAGATTATAATTGAGGGCTTCTCATTTATAAAGTCTTTAGCTAGTTGCAAACCATCAGTAGAGTTATTTGCAATATTGAATTCTAGGTCATTGCCTATAATGATGTCCATTTCCTTCATAATTTTTTTATAAATATTGGATTTAATTTCATCTGACTCCCAATTATAAGGTCTGTAATCCATATCCATTATTAAGGGAATACTCAGTAAGGATGCTTTTTCAGCAGCATAAAAGACTGCCTCCCTCGATGGGCTAGATGACAATGCTGTGCCAGAAATAAATACAGCTGAATAATCTTGAAAATTAATCTTGTCTATATCTTCCTTGTCTAACTGCAAATCACAGGAATTATTTCTGTATAATATTGATTGATTATTTTTAAGAATAGTTTCTACAACAGCTACTTGAGTTTGAAACTTTTTATTGATTCTCCTACAAAGATTACTGCCTACATTAAAATCTTCTAATTTTTTAAAAATGTATTCACCGATAGCATCGTCTGAAATACAGGTAACAAGGTCTGAACTCACACCTAGCTTTGATAAGGCCACACAAGTATTGGCAGCAGATCCACCTAAGTGAGTGGAAAATTCTTGAACATCAGATATCTTGGTACCAGGAGGTTCAGGATAAATATCCATACCTGCTCTACCAATTACTAATAATTTTTTTGATTTATCAAATTTCATTGGAAAAATTTAGTCTAGAGGAAATATCAATATTACTTAAGAATTTTTTGTATTTCTTCTAGCGAAAAGTGTTCAGCTTTTTGACAGGTAGTTTTAATTTCCTGTGGTATTTTTGAGTCTGCTGCTTTCATTGTAGATTTAATAATATCTAGGACATGTAAAGATAATTCTCCATTACACCTATGATTTAAGCCATTTTCAATACAATATGCCATTTCAGCAAGACCCACTCCCCGATAATTTGCATTTGTGGGAGACTCATTGGCTCTTCCGCTTTGAGAAGTAATATTAATTCTGCCTAAAGGAAGATCGTTTGTTTTGTGTTCTTCCCATACTCCAGAATCATCATTAGTTGTCATTACTGAGCCTCCAAACATATTTGGGTCTGGAACTATCATTGAGCCTCTATCTCCATAGAGCTCTATGTGATTACGTTGGTGTGCTACGACATCAAACGAAAGGGTAATTTGTATTAAAGCTTGGTTATGAAACTCTAAATTAACCAAATAACTTGTAGGGCATTCAACAGAAAATTCTTGGTCTTTTTTAGGACCTATGCCAATGACTCTTTTTTCAAATACTTTAGTAGAGATACCATGAACACTTTTAGCTGGGCCTAGTATATTTACTAAAGCAGTAAGATAGTATGGTCCCATATCCATTACGGGGCCACCTTCATTATTGGCAAACCAAGGCTCTGGATTGGGATGATAGGATTGAACTCCTGGATAAGCAAAGATTGCACTTCCAAGTCTAACATTGCCTATTTTATTTTTATTAATTAAATCTATGGATTTTTGAATACCTCCTCCTAAAAATGTATCAGGAGCATTTCCGATATATAAGCCTTTAGATTTTGATAAAGCTAGTAGCTCCTCTCCCTCTGAGAAATTGACAGCCATTGGTTTTTCACTATAAACGTGCTTTCCATTTTCGAGAGATTTTTTGGCAACTTCATAGTGAGCTCTAGGTATTGTTAAATTTAAAATGATTTCAATCTCTGAGTCATTTAATAACTCTTCGACAGAACATGAAGTAATTCCATAGTTATCAGCACATTTTTTCGCATTTTCTAGATTAATATCTGCACATTTGACTATTTTAAAATTATTAAAGTAATCATGACCACGAAAATATGTTTCAGATATATGCCCGCATCCAATTAATCCAACATTGAAAACCTTGTTCATATGAGAAATTTATTTATCTAGGCCGCACATATTGACGTATTTGATTTCAATAAAATCATCAATACCATACTTTGAGCCTTCTCTTCCAAGACCAGACTCTTTTATTCCTCCAAAAGGAGCTTCAGCTTTTGAGGTTAAGCCTGTATTAACACCAACCATGCCATATTCAAGTGCCTCTGAAACCCTCCAAATTCTACCTATATCTCGAGAGTAAAAGTAAGAAGCTAGTCCATAAGGAGAATTGTTTGCCAAATCGATGACTTCTTTTTCATCTTTGAATTTATAAACAGGAGCCACAGGACCAAAGGTTTCTTCTGTAGTAATTTTTGCTTGAGGAGTTACTTCTGTCAGGATAGTTGGTTGATAAAAGTTTAATCCAAGGGAATGCTTTGAGCCACCTATTGCAACTTTTGCTCCAAGGGCAACTGCATCCTCAACGTGTTCTTCCACTTTACTTAAAGAGTGTTCATCGATCATGGGGCCTGAAGAATTTTCTTCGTTTAATCCATCTCCTACTTTCATTTTGGAAACAGCATCTACAAACTTTTTACAAAATTCCTCATGAACTTTTTCTTGAACATAAATACGATTTGCACAGACACATGTTTGACCTGTATTTCTAAATTTACTTTGCATTGCACCAGTTACAGCATCATCAATATTGGCATCGTCAAAAACTATGAAGGGAGCATGGCCACCTAATTCCATTGAAACTTTTTTGACAGTGCCTGCACATTTTTGTAATAAAATTTTTCCAATTTCAGTTGATCCTGTAAAAGATAATTTTCTTACAATTGGGTTTGAGGCTAATTCATCTCCAATAGCTGATGCTTTTCCTGTAATAACATTTAAGGTTCCTTTAGGAAAACCCGCTTTTTCGGCTAACACAGCCAAGGCTAGAGCTGAAAAAGGAGTTTGACTTGCAGGTTTGATTACTACGGGGCATCCTACAGCTAATGCTGGAGCACATTTTCTTGTAATCATGGCGTTAGGGAAATTCCAAGGAGTAATAGATGCTACTACTCCAACAGGTTGTTTTAAAACTATTATTCTTCGGTCGGTTAGAGGATCAGGAATAGTATCGCCGTATATTCTTTTTGCTTCTTCAGAAAACCATTCTACAAATGAAGCTCCATAGCCAATTTCACCTCTGGATTCATTAATAGGTTTCCCTTGTTCAATTGTCATTATTTGGGCTAATTCTTCTTTATTATCAATCATTAAATTAAACCATTTACGGAGGATATCAGATCGTTGTCTAGCTGATTTTGCTCTCCACTCTGGCCATGCTTCGTTTGCAGCTTCTATAGCTCTTTTAGTTTCAGCTGTTTCGCATTTTGGAACTGTTCCAATTTCCTCTAAATTTGCAGGGTTGTTGACAGAAATTGTTTCACGGGAGTCTGCCTCAATCCACTCTCCATTAATATAGCATTTGTCTCTATAAAGTTTTGACTCTGTGATTTTCATATTTTATTTATAGCAGTTCTGTATTTATACTTCAGTAACAATTTTGCCGCCTACTCCAATATTATCGATTTCTAATATATTCACTTTTTATTTATCTAAATTAATTTTATCTTCAGGAACGGGTGGAGAAAATGGATAACCTCCCCAGACAGATTGATCAAAGTTGACAACCGATCCTGTCATCATACCAGAGTCATCTGAAGCTAAAAATGTGACTGCCTTGGCTACTTCTTTAGGATCAAGGAGCCTCTCAAAAGGCTGAGATTTACCAGCTTCTTTTAACCAGTCCTCTGGTGCCCCGTGGTATTTTGTTTGAATATCATGTTCGCCATCTGAAGCCATCCATCCAATATTTAATTGGTTGACTCTTATTTTATTTTTTAATAATGCAAATGCTGTATTCCTCGTCAAAGTTGCAAGCGCGCCTTTAGATGTACTATATGCTGAAATAAAAGGCTGCCCTGTCAAGGCGGATACTGATCCTATATTGATAATTGATCCTTGAATTTTTTGTTCAATCATAATCTTTACTGTATCTTGAATAAGAAAATAAGGGCCTTTTACGTTTACCCCTATCATTTTATCAAAAAGCTCTTCCGAAGTATTTACTATATCGCCTCTGTCAGTAATGCCTGCAGCATTTACAAGTATATCCAATTTACCAAACTCTTTTTTTGCAATAGATACAGCATTTCTACATTGTTTAACTTCAGATAAATCAGTCTTTACAAAAATTACATCGCAGCCTGTATCACTTTTGATTTTCTCAGCAACTTCAATGCCTTTATTCTCATTTCTACCAATAGTAACAATTCCTGCAGCACCATTATCCGCAAAACATCGAGCAATAGCTGCACCAAGTCCTTGTGTACCACCTGTAACTAAAGCAAACTTTCCATCAATTCTATTCATCTAGGTATTCTTCTATTTGATATCCATATAGACTAAGACATTCTAATAATTCCTTGTTGCCAATCTTGGCATATTCAAAGGGATTGGCTTTAGCAGGATCTTGTTCAGCCTCTACAATAAACCATCCCTCATAGTTGTTTTGAGCTAGAACCTCAATTACTTCTTTAAAGTTTATATTGCCATCACCTGGAACAGTAAATGCACCCTTAAGTACTGCATCCAAAAAACTCTCTTTACTTTTATCTAAGGTATTAATTACTTGTGATCTTATATCTTTGGTGTGGACATGGTTTATTCTATGAGCATATTTTTTAATTACATTTAAAGAGTTTCCACCAGCAAAGGTCATGTGCCCTGTATCAAATAATAATTTAACAGCCTCACCAGTATTATTCATTAAATTATCTAGTTCTTCCTCTGTTTCAATAGCAGTTCCCATGTGATGATGAAAAGAGATAGGCATACTAAATTCTTCACAATACTCTGCAAAAGCAGTTAATTTTTTCCCATATTCTTTAAAATCCTCTTGGTGAATTTTTATTTTGGTATTTAAAGGTGCATGCCGAACATTTTGTATTGTTCCTGCTGTTTCCCCATAAGCCAAACAAGATGCTCCTAGTTCTTTAAAAAGGGTTAACTGATCAAATGCTTGATCTTTTTCTTTTTCTAAATCATTGGTTAATACGGTGCCTGAATACCATCCTGAAGCTAGATATAATTGATGATCTTTAAGAATGGGGCCTAGTTCTTCGGATTTCTTAGGAAATTTACCTCCAGTTTCTACTCCAGAAAAACCAGCTAATTTTGATTCTGATAGACAAGTCTCTAAAGTCGTTTTACCACCTAATTCAGGCAAATCATCATTTGACCAAGCTATTGGTGCTATACCTAATTTTGCTTTCACTAAATTCCTCCAAACTTTATATGAAATGGATCATACTGAAATTTATTTCAAATTAAAAACTTTTTTATTTTTTTGAAATTAAAGTAGTTTATAAATTTCCAAATGGACAAAGTTAGAATTGCAGTGCTGGGTTGTGGTAGAATTGGTCAAATGCATGCAAAAAATATTAACCTTCATGAGAAGACTCAATTAAGCTGTGTGTATGATATCAATTCTGAATTTGCCAATAAAGTTGCAACAGATTTTAATGTTCCAGCTGTTAACAATGACCAAGAAATTTTTTCTAATCCAGACATTGATGCCATTCTTATTTCATCAGCTACTAATACACATATAGAGTTTATTGAAAAATCTGTTGCTGCCAAAAAACCTGTATTGTGTGAAAAGCCGATTGATTTAGATATTAAACTTGTTAATGAATGTGCGGATCGATTAAAGGGTAACACTGTTCCAATTCAGTTAGGTTTTAATAGAAGATTTGATCCTGGTCATCAATCCGCAAAACAGTCTTTGATTGATGGTGAAATTGGAGATCTTCACCAATGCATTATTACTTCTAGAGATCCAGGATTGCCCAGTTGGGAGTACCTTCAAGGCTCTGGTGGTCAATTCAGAGATATGACTATTCATGATTTTGATTTGGCTAGGTTTATGCTAGGTGAAGAGCCTATTAAGGTTTTTGCAATCTCTAATGCTCTGATAAATCCCAAAATTAAAACAGAATTAAATGACAGTGATACCTTAATGATTATTATGGAAACTAAATCTGGCAAACAATGCCATATCAATAATTCCAGGTCTGCTTCCTATGGATATGATCAAAGAGTAGAACTCTTTGGTAGCGAAGGAATGACTATCAGTGAAAATAGGAAACCTCATGAGGTAAGAAAATTTAATGCTGATTATGTTGATAAACAAGCACCACTTCTTAATTTTTTTATAGAGAGATATCAAGAAGCCTATATGCATGAAATTACAGCTTTTGCTGAGGTGGTTATAAATAAAACTAATCCTAGTGTAGACTTTGAAGATGGACGAAAAGCTTTAGTTCTTGCAGAGACTGCATACAAATCCATACAATCTGGAAAAATGGAGAGCATTGATAATTAAAAGAAATCAATTAATGATTAATAATAGATTGTTATTACTACAATAAGCACTACTAATAGTTAAATGATAAACAACATAGTTAAAACTAAATGGTTAAAAAAACAAACTGTTCTAAATAGCTTCTTATCTATTCCTAATACTTTCACTGCTGAGATAATGTCTGAACAAGGATACGACGCTTTAACTATAGACTTCCAACATGGTATGATTGGATTTAATGACTTATTTACTATGTTGCAAAGCATACGAAATAGTGGAGTGACACCGATTTGTCGGGTATCTAGTTTAGATCATGCGGTTATATCTAAAGTTATGGATGCTGGTGCTTTAGGAGTTATCTGTCCTATGATAAATACTCGTCAACAGGCAGAACAACTAGTTCAAGATTGTAAATATCCCCCTGTTGGTATTAGAAGTTTTGGGCCCACTCGAGCAAATTTTTCAGTTAGCTCTAATTATTTTTATGAAGCAAATGAAGGAACATTTTGTCTAGCTATGATTGAAACACAAGAGGCATTTGACAACCTTGATGAAATAGCATCAACTCCGGGACTTGATGGTCTATACATTGGAACGGCTGATTTAACTATTGGCCTTAATCAAGGAAAGCTTGTACCTGGTTTTGATAGAAAAGAACCCGAGATGATTGAATCCAAAAAGAAAATATTAGAGGCAGCACATAAACACGAAAAGGTTGCTTGTCTTCATTGTGGCACACCAGAATATGCCGCTCAAGCTACTAAGTGGGGTTTTGATTTAGTAACTATAACCAATGATGTTAGATTACTTGCGGGAGCTGCTGGAGCTCATGTAAAAAAATTTAAAGAGTTAACAAATCAAGATCACGATGAGTCTGATAAAGACACAAACCCTAGTTCTTATTAATTAAAATTAAACTGCTTCTAGCTCTTTTGCGAGATCGCCTATTTGGGCACCACCAGCCATCAATCTTTTCACATCATCGCCGCCAAGCTCTGAAGATTTACCAGAACCGATAACTTCACCAAGGCTTAGAAAAGTAAAACGATCTGCAATGAGTCTGGCATGGATTTCGTTATGTGTAATTAAAATGATTGCTATATTTCCCAATTGTTGAACTTTTTTAATAGTCTTTAAAACTTCCATTTGTTGTTTTTGTCCAAGAGCAGATGTGGGTTCATCTAAAATTAAAACCTTTGCACCAAAATATATAGCTCTTGCGATGGCTAAAGTTTGCCTTTGACCACCAGACATTGTCCCAACTAGCTGAGTAGGATCAGAAATATTGATACCAATCTTTCCCATTTCAGAAATAGTGATTTCATCCATATCTTTAAAATTTAAAATTCCAAGTGGACCAGGTCCTTTTTTTAATTCATTGCCTAAAAAGAAATTTCTAGTAACAGATGTTAAGGCATTAAGTGCTAAATCTTGATAGACAGTTCCAATACCAGCACTAGTTGCTTCTCTCGGAGATCCAAATTTGACTTCACTGCCATCAACTTTAATTGTTCCTGAAGTTGGCTTATGTACTCCAGATAATACTTTTATAAGAGTTGATTTTCCCGCACCGTTGTCACCCAATAGAGCGTGGACTTCACCCGGTAAAACATTTAAAGAAACACCATTGAGAGCGGTAAAAGTACCGAATTTCTTTACTAAATCTGTGATTTCAATAAATGGATTTCGGTTATCTGACATGGTTATATGCTTCCTATAATTCGTTTTCTAATATTTTCATTGGTTAGAGCAGATGCAATAATGACAAGTCCTAAAAAGACACGATAAAACGAACCATCAATACCTGGTATGTAAAAGAATGCTTCTTTAGCTATTCCAAATATAAAAGCGCCAACACAAATTCCAAGAATAGTGCCAAAACCACCCGTCAGGACAACTCCTCCAATAACAGCAGCTGCAATGGCTTCAAGTTCTTTTAGATTTCCTTTTGCTGCATCAGCTGTGTTAACTTCAAAGACCTGGCAAGTTGCAAAGACTGTTGCACAAAATGCTGAAAACATAAACAAAGATACTTTGACTTTATCAGTAGGCACTCCATTCGCTTTTGCGGCATTGAGGTTTCCTCCTGTGGAATAAATCCAGTTTCCTGCCTGTGTTCTACTAAGAACAACGTAACAGACAATTGCTATAATCAACCAAATCATTACACAGGCATAAAGACCCGGTGCAAATTGATTTCCAAAGTTATTGGTATTCCAATCAATAGGAAAATATAACCAATTAAAAATTGGCTCTAGAATATTTCCACCAAAAAAATTTGCCACTGGTTGAGATGAATATAGTGAGTCAATGTAAACTCTGGCAATGTCAACGTCGGTTACAGTCTTTGCAACCGAAGGCTCAATTTGAAAGTTAGCAATTTTTTCTTGAATCATTCCCACCATATAGTCATTACCCGATTGTTGAGCATTAGCTAATGCTTCTTGGAGTGGTTTGGTTCCTTTTTTAATTAAAATTTCTGTTTTTGCATCTGCTACTCTTTGATATGTGTATTCTAATCTTTCTGTAATGGTAGCAACTGTTTCAGCTGGAATATTTTGGGCAATAGAAACAAGATCGGCTTCAGGAAGAGCTTTTGCTTTCTCTCTCACCATTTCACCATGACCTGGGACACTAACAATATTTTTAATATCAGGTATTTCTGTAACTGTTGTTGCTCCTTTTGCTTGATCAGCTCTGTGATTAAATGAACGAAGTGATACCTCTGTTAAACCTCTGAGGAAAAACAAGCCTCCCAAAGTAACAATAAAAGAAGGGAGACCAGATTTAACCACTATAGTTCCCTGTATCCATCCAAAGAAAAGTGTAAAGCATAATGTAATAAAGATTGCCATGATAGGAGATACATCAGACAAATGAAAAAGTGTATAAAATTCAATGTGAAAACCACCATCAAATGAGAAATAAGGAATAATAACAGAAAAACCCCATCTCAATATCATAGCCATACAGGCTCCTGCAAAACCAATCATTGAACCTATAGATAGGTCAAACTCTCCCGAAATAATCAACAATCCCGCACCTATTGCTATAATGCCTAATTGGGATATCACCCTTAAAAAGTTTCTTATTCCTAAAGCATTAAAACCCTCTCCAGAAAAAGGGTTCCAAGACATCTCACCAGCGGGGATGGAAAAATATCCAAGCATTCCAAAGAGTAGTAACATAACTCCAATTGGACCTATTTCAGGTCGGGAGATTAATGCGGTCAGCCAAGTTTTCTTTTGGTGCCTATCTGATTCTTGTCTTTGAGGAGTTGTGGAGTTAGCCATAGGTTTTTTATTTACAATATAATTTTAATAATTTTATGAAAAGCAAAGTGGGCAGAGAACTGCCCACTTAATTATTTAAATATTATCTATCAATACCTGCTAAAGCAGCAACTGATGATGCATTTGACTTATCAACAAATCCTGGACCTGAAGGAATGTTAGCACCTGGTAATAAACCAGCACCATTGTTGTATAAGTGCATTACGATAATAGGCATATAACCTTGTAGACGCTGTTGCTGATCAATTGTGAAAGCAACTTTACCCTCATTGATTAAGTCCATAACTGGTGGGCTTAAGTCAAAACAAGAGTGGTGTACTGACATACCTAGTTCATCGATAGCTTGCTGAACACCAACACATACGTGTGGACCAACAGATAAAACTGCATCTACATCTGGGTTAGCTTGTAAACCAGCAGCAGCTCTAGTTGGGATAGTAGCTGGGTCATTTGAGCTATCTACTAATTCAGTAGGAATTGCTTCAGCATAACCACCACATCTATCAGTTAAAGCAGTGTTGTAAGCTTCTTGAATCATGCAAAGAGCTTTAGTAGCACCTTCTGCTTTTGCTCTTGCACCTGCTGATTGACCAGCAAGATATTCAGGCTGACCAACGTGCATTAATGCACCTAGAGATGCTGAAGACTCAAGACCTGAGTTCATTGTTACAACTGGGATACCAGCAGCAACTGCATCTTTAATAGCTTGACCTAGAGCTTCAGGATCTGGAAGTGAAACTACCATACCGTCAGGCTGTGTAGCTGCAGCTGCAGCAATTGACTTAGCCATGTCACCCATATCGCCTGATGGGTTGAAAATGTATTCAAAGTCTGCGCCTATGTGTCTAGCAGCATCCTCACCACCTTTTTGAACAACTGGCCAGAAAGGGTCTTTACCCTCACCGTGTGTAACCATTACATATCTTTCAGCAAAAGCAGAAAGAGATAGGAATGATACAAGAATTGTAAGAATTATTTTTTTCATTAATTCCTCCTTTATATACAATCGGGACATACTAATGAAAAATTAAAGGCATTTCAAAGTGTATCTACTCATTTTTTATGCAAAAATTGCAGTTGGGACAAAATGTTCAAATTTAAGAGATTTACAGCAGTTTATCAGTCATATCAATGCAACCGAGATTAAAATTACCTATGGATTAAGGCATTTAAATAATAGAAAATATAAAAATGAACAAACAAGAATTTGGTGCTGGGATATGGCATTTTGCGACTTACCTAGATAGGTATGCAACTGATGGATATGGGGAACCAAGAAGTGTTTTAGATGCAATTAAGTTAGCAGGAACTGTCAAAGACTTATCATATGTAGACTTGAATTATCCTTTTTTTGGTGGAAATTTTTCTAATGAGGAAATTAAATCAGCCTTGGACGAAGCAGGTTTAAAAGTAATTGGAATTACTCCAGAAATTTACACCAGAGAGTTCTCGAAAGGTGCTTTTACAAACCCTGACTCAGGAGTTAGGAAGAGAGCACATGAATTAATAACAGAAGCATGTGAAGCAGTAAAATTTTTTGATGCAAAGTATGTAAAACTTTGGCCAGGTCAAGATGGTTGGGACTACCCTTTTCAAGTCGATCATAAATCTTTGTGGAAGAATTCAATGGATGGGGTAGGAAATTTAGCAAGTGAAAATCCTGATTTAAAATTTGTAATTGAGTATAAACCCAGAGAGCCCAGAGTTAAAATGAGCTATGACTCTGTTTCGAGAACTATTTTAGGTATAGAAAAAATAGGACTTCCAAATGTAGGACTTTTATTAGACTTTGGACATGCAATATATGGAGGGGAGTCAGCCGCGGACTCAGCACAATTAGCCATTGACTACGGAAGACTTTTTGGAATGGATGTAAATGATAATTATAGGTCATGGGATGATGATCTTCTTGCAGGAAGCCTCCATCCTCTAGAACTTTTTGAGTTTTTTTATGTTCTAAGAAAAAATAATTGGGAGGGAGTATGGCAGCTTGATCAATTTCCTTTTAGAGAAGATAGTGTTGAAGTAGCTAATATGGCTATTACTTTTTTAAAATCAGTGGATAAAGCTCTTGATAGTCTTGATTTTGAAGCCTTAGCAAAAGCACAATCTAATCACGACGCTATGGCAGCTTTAAAAATTGCGCAAAAAGCACTTTATACTCAATTAGCAAAAGATTAATAATTATTTGCATTAAAATTATTTAATGACTAGCCATTCTAAATTACTAAAACAAAAGTCTATTGAATACAGAAAAACTATTTTAGAAATTATTTTTAACTCGGGGGCTGGTCATACAGGAGGGAGTCTATCCTGCGTGGATATATTAAATGTTCTCTATAACTCCGTTATGGATATTTCTCCAAAAAATTTTTCTAAAATTGATCGAGATCATTTTATCCAAAGCAAAGGCCACTCAGTAGAGGCCCTATATACAGTTTTGTGTGATTGCGGCTTTTTTCAAAGAAATGATTTGGATACCTTAAATCAATTTAACTCTCATTTTATAGGTCATCCAACAAAAAAAATTCCTGGAATTGAACATAATACTGGAGCTCTTGGTCATGGTCTTTCAGTAGCAGTTGGATTAGCATTGGGTTTAAAAAAAGATAAAAAAAAACATCGTGTATTTACTTTACTTGGTGACGGCGAACTTTCTGAGGGATCTGTCTGGGAGGCTGCTACATCAGCTTCAAAATATAACCTGGATAACTTAGTAGTGATAATAGACAGAAATAAATTGCAAATTACAGGGGGCACTGAAGAGGTTAACCCGATAGAACCATTATCAAATAAGTTTGAGTCATTTGGTTTTAAAGTTCAAGAGGCTGATGGTAATAGCATAGAAAGTCTTTTAAATATTTTCCAAAATATTCCATTCCAAGAGGGTATGCCAAATATGATTATTGCTAATACAGTCAAAGGTGCAGGTATAAGCTTTATTGAAAATCAAGTATCTTGGCATCATAAAGTTCCAACTCAGGAAGAATTCAATTTAGCCATTCAAGAACTTGAGGAGAATTTAAAAAATGCCTAACACCTTAGGTAAGCCTAATTTAGAAATTTTTGCTGATACCTTATTAATGGAGGCTAAAAAAGATTCAAAAATTATTGTTGTTACTAGTGACTCCAGAGGGTCTGGAAAACTAGTACCTTTCGGAAAAGAACTACCTCAACAAATTGTTGAAGTGGGCATTGCAGAGCAAAATCTTGTAGGGATTAGTGCTGGATTAAGCGCATCAGGAAAAAAAGTATTTGCCGTATCGCCTGCAAGCTTTCTAACTGCCAGATCTTTAGAACAAATTAAAAATGATATAGCTTACTCAGATCATCCAGTAGCCCTTGTAGGAATTAGTGCGGGAATTAGTTATGGTCAACTAGGATCTACTCATCATTCAATTCATGATTTTGCCGTAATGAGATGTATTAATAATATGACTATAGTTGCCCCAGCAGATAACTTTGAGGCATCAGAGGTTATCAAACAAGCTGTCAATTATAATCATCCCTTATATATAAGGTATGGAAAAAAACCCATGCTTGATATTCATTCAGGTAAAACACAATTTCAAATTGGTAAAGCTATTATAATTGAAGAAGGTGAAGATGTTGCTTTAATTGCAACTGGGGAGACAGTTCAAAGAGCTTTTTTAGCAAGTCAAATTCTCAAAGAAAATAATATTAACCCCACAATAGTTAGCATGCACACTATTAAACCTTTTGACTCAGAAACTTTTTTAAATATAGCAAAAAAATCAAAGATAATAGTTTCCATTGAGGAGCACAGTGAATTTGGTGGACTTGGGGAACAATGTGCTAGTTTACTTGCCCAAAATCAAATCAATACAAATTTTAAAATAATTGGAATACCTGATGAATATATGGTTAATGGATCTCAATCTGATGTTTTGGACTATTATAATATGAGTCCCGAAAAAATTGCAAATACAACAAAATCACTAATTGATTGATGGGCTATATCTCCATTGACTCTTCTACATCTTCGACAACTATTCTTGTTTTTGACGACAAGTTAAAAATTAAAAAAAAATTTCAGAAAGAACATAAGCAAATCTTTACTCCTGAGGGGTATGTGGAACATGATTTAAATGAAATATACCAAAATCTAATAGATTTAATGAGGCTGGCTTCACAATTAGAGTCAAACCCAAAATTTATCAGTCTAACTAATCAAAGAGAGACTTTCGCTCTTTTTGATAAAGAGACAGGTAGGCCTGTTCATAACGCCATAGTTTGGCAATGCACCCGTGGTCAAAAGTACTGTGATGAGATAATTAATAACCCCTCTATTTCAAATCGAATTACCCAAAAAACTGGACTCAAAGCTAATTCTTTTTTTTCTGCCAGTAAATTGCAATGGGTTCTGAACAATAAACCAAAAATAAAAAAAGGATTTGATAATGGAAGTATTTTGTTTGGAACTATTGATACATATTTAATTTATCGTTTAACCAATTGTCAAAATTATACAACCGACACTACAAATGCCTCTCGTACTTTATTATTTAATTGCATAGAGAATAAGTGGGATGGAGATCTTATGTCTATTTTTGAAATAACAAAAAGTGTCCCTCTTCCAATTGTCAAATCTAGCTCTGATCATTTTGGGGATAGTGATTTTGATAAATGCTTCTCAAAAAAAATTCCAATTATTGGTGTTGTTGGAGATGCCCAAGGATCTTTTTTTGGGAACTTTTGTTTTAGTGAGGGTGACACAAAAATTACTACTGGTACGGGCTTTAATATTCAAACCAATATAGGAAAAAAATTCACAATAGATAAAAATTCTTTTACATCTCTTGCTTATACCAAAGGTAATGAAAATTATTATTCTCTGGAGTGCCTTAGTTCTTTTGCAGGAGCCACAATTTCTTGGTTAAAAAATAATTTAAGAATTATAGATAATCCAAATGAGAGCGAAGAACTATCTAAAAAGGTTAATAGTTCAGAAGGTGTTTATCTTATCCCCGCTTTTACAGGGCTTGGTCCTCCTTTTTGGAAACCAAAGGCTCGAGCAAGTTTTTTTGGAATTAATGCGTCGACAAATAAATATCATATAATAAGAGCTTCCCTAGAGTCAGTTGCGTTCCAAATGGTTGTTTATATGGAATCTCTGAAAAATTCTAAAAATATTAATTTTCACAATATTGTAGTTGACGGTGGTATGGTCAAAAATGATCTATTTCTTCAAATAATTGCTGATCTTTTAAGAACTGAAATCAAAGTTCCAATTATAGAAGAGATGTCATCTTATGGATCTCTTTTAATGGGAATTCAAAAAAACCAACAAATTGGGGACTTAGAAGAGTTAAAAAATTTTAAAATTGATCAAAAAGTCATAAAACCCCAACTTAATTCTAGAATAAATGGGTCCTACGATGGATGGAAAGATACAATTTATAAACATTTTATGAGATAAAAAACAAGTCTAGGATTTAAACATAATTTCTTATAAATTAATTCGACTTATATATATAGGAGGAAATTACTATGAGAAAACTAACTCTAGTATTGGCATCATTTCTAGCCTTTGCTTTTACGTTTGCTACAACAGCAGCAAAAGCAGAAGTTGAAGCATGCCTGATTACAAAAACAGACATCAATCCTTTCTTTGTTAAAATGAAAGAGGGAGCCGAAAAAAGAGCTTCTGAAATGGGTGTTAAACTATCATTTTTTGCTGGTAAAGTTGACGGTGACCACGAAACTCAAGTCAGAGCTGTGGAAACTTGTATAGCTTCAGGGGCAAAAGGAATTTTAATTGCTGCTTCTGATACAAAAGCGATTGTTCCTGTTCTTAAAAATGCACAAGACAATGGTCTTCTAGTTATTGCACTAGATACTCCACTTGAGCCAATTACTGCTGCAGACTCTACTTTTGCAACAGATAACTTCAAAGCTGGTGAATTAGGTGGTGCTTGGGTAGCTGCAAAATTAGGTGCAGATGCTGCTAATGCTAAAATTGCTATGCTAGATCTTAACGAAAGTCAGCCTTCAGTGGGTGTTCTTAGAGACCAAGGTTTCTTAACTGGTTTTGGTATAGACGTAAAAGATGTATCAAGATGGGGTGATGAAGATGATCCACGTATTATTTGTAACGAAGTTACTAATGGTAACGAAGAAGGTGGAAGAACTGCGATGGAAAAATGTCTTGCAAAAGATCAAGACATCAACGTAATTTACACCATCAATGAACCAGCAGCTGTTGGCGCTTATGAAGCACTAAAAGCTATGGGCAAAGATGATGGTAGTGTTCTTATCGCTTCAGTTGACGGTGGTTGCCCTGGTGTAGCTGACGTTGAAAGAGGTATCATTGGAGCAACATCTCAGCAGTATCCATTATTAATGGCTTCACTAGGTGTGGAAGCTATTGCGGCTTGGGCTGCAGATGGATCAAAGCCTTCAAATACTCCAGGACTGGATTTCTATAACACAGGTGTAAACCTAGTTACTGATGATGCAGCTAGCGGAGTTGATTCTATTAGTGTCAAAGAAGGCATGGATAGATGTTGGGGTTAATCCAATAATCAATAATTCTTCAGGGCAGAATTTTTCTGCCCTGATTGCTAAAATTTAATTATGAATAAAATTTCTGATGACATATCTAAAGACCTTAAGGATCAACCTAATTTCTCCTCTGATATTGGAGAAGTTGACCAAGATCATCATACTTTTGACATCGGAGAACAGTCAAATTTAAAAAAAATTCAACACTTCCTTCACGGAAATCCAACAATAGTTCCTGTTATTATTTTAGTTCTCAGTGTTATTGGCTTTGGATTTCTAGCTGGAGGTAAATTCTTTTCAGCTTTTAATCTCTCATTGATCGTCCAGCAAGTAACAATAGTTGGAATATTAGCAGCCGCTCAAACTCTTATTATACTTACTGCCGGTATTGACCTGAGTGTGGCCGCTATGATGGTGCTCGCCTCCGTATTTATGGGTAAGCTTTCTGTTGAAATGGGAATGCCAACACTTCCAGCTATTGTGGTTGGTTTAGTTTCAGGAGTAGCTACTGGAGCCTTTAATGGATTACTTGTGACTCGATTAAAGCTCCCTCCTTTTATTGTAACCTTAGGTACTTGGAATATTTTTTTCGCCCTTGTTATTTTCTTTACAGGTTCTCAGTCAATCAGAAGTTCAGATATTGAAATTCAAGCCCCTCTTCTTCACTTTTGGGGAGAAAGAATTAACTTAGGTGGCTTCGTATTTACTTATGGAGCTTTTTTAATGATTGGGATTTTTATTTTCCTATGGTTCTTACTCAATAAAACAGCATGGGGTCGGCACGTTTATGCTATTGGCGACGATAAAGAAGCTGCCGAACTCTCAGGAATAAGAACAGATCGAATGCTTGTCTCTATTTATGCAGTGGCAGGACTAGTAGTTGCTATTGGTGCTTGGGTCTCTATTGGAAGAGTGGGTTCAGTTTCGCCCACTAGTTTTTATGAAGGAAATTTGGACTCTATTACCGCGGTTGTGATTGGAGGCACCTCATTATTTGGAGGTAGAGGAACTATTATTGGATCTCTTTTTGGAGCTTTGATTGTGGGTGTGTTCAGCTCCGGTCTATCTATTGCAGGATTAGATGTTTTATGGCAACGTTTTGCTTTGGGCTGTCTTATTATTATAGCAGTTGGTATCGACCAATGGATTAGAAAGGTATCAAATTAATGGAGCCTATTTTAGTAGCTAAAAACTTGTCTAAAAAATATGGTAAAGTAGTTGCATTAGAGAGCGCTAATTTAGAATTGTATCCTGGTGAAGTTTTAGGTGTCATCGGAGACAATGGTGCAGGAAAATCAACACTTATTAAGGTTCTTTGTGGAGCAGTCACACCTGATAGTGGTGAAATATTGTTAGATGGCAAAACTGTAACTTTTACATCTCCTATTGAAGCTAGAACACTAGGTATTGAAACTGTTTATCAAAATCTAGCTCTATCACCGGCCCTCTCAATTACAGATAATATGTTTTTGGGAAGAGAAATTAGACAAAAAGGCTTTATGGGTAAATTTTTAAAATTTCTTGATAAAAAGGCTATGGAGGATGAGGCCAGAAAAAGGCTATCAGAATTGGGTCTTCTAACTATACAAAATATTAATCAGTTAGTAGAAACTTTGTCAGGAGGTCAGCGTCAAGGTGTTGCTGTTGCTAGAGCGACGTCTTTTGGAACCAAGGTTGTAATAATGGACGAACCAACAGCAGCCTTAGGTGTTAAAGAAAGTCGCAGAGTTTTGGAATTAATTGGGGAAGTTAGGGCTAGAGGCATACCTATTATCCTCATCTCTCATAACATGCCTCATGTATTTGAGGTAGCAGATAGAATTCATGTCCACCGACTAGGAACAAGGCTTTGTGTCATTGATCCAAAAAAATATGAAATGTCGGATGCTGTAGCATTCATGACAGGAGCTAAAGAAGCTCCAAAATCTTAATTAGTTAAAATATAATCTGAGGCTGAGCTATTGTTCAAAACATTTAAGCCATTTGGTAGATCATTTTGATAAACCTTTTGATAAGTTTCTTCTTTAGAAAGATTAAAACTCTTCCAACGATCAAGAAGTCTTTTTTCTAAAACTTTTTCTTCACAACTAATCATCACACTAACATCAAAAAATTTTTGGAGATTATCCCAAGGCTTGGATTTTAACAAAAGATAATTTCCTTCTACTACAATTACCTTTGTCTCTTTGGGTATGATTGTAGCAGAAGACCTCGACAACTCTAAAGATCGATCAAAAATTGGAACTATTACCTCTGGCTCATTTTGTAGTCTTAATAAAAAACTTATTAGGCCCCTAACATCAAAAGTTTCTGGAGCTCCTTTTTTAGAGATGAGGTTTCTATCTTTTAAAATTTGGTCATCTAAATGAAAACCATCCATTTGTAAGACACTTGCTTGATAACCCTTAGAATTCAGATCTTGAATTATTTTTTCAGAAATGGTGCTTTTACCCGAAGCTGGCGGTCCTGAAAGAGCAATAAAATAGCGATTTTTATCAGTATTATCGAGGTTGTAAGATAAAATTGCTAATAACTCGTTATAGTTTAATTGGTTCATAATTTTTAGTTATCAATTTATCCAATATAAAATTTCTTCCATTCTATAAAACGCTCTTGTAAGACCCCTGTCAAATTATTGTCACTGGAAATAGTTTTTTGAACTAAAGGGGAAGACAGTACATCTTCCGGCTTATAATTGTTAAATCCTAAAAATGCTAATCTTGCAGCTCCAAAAGCTGCCATGGCATCTGATGCTTCAGTGATGGCTAAGTCGCGATCTAAAATTGAGGCTAATAATTTTATCCAATTTTCATTTTGTGACCCACCTCCAATAACGAAAATATTATTTAATTGAATTCCAGTTTTAGCTAAAGCTTGATAATTATCATTTAATCCAAAAGATATTCCTTCAATAAGACTGTAAATTAAAGAAGACCTATTAGTTTCTATTCCCATATTATGAAAGCTTGCCCTGACATGCGGGTCGTTAATTGGAGTTCTTTCTCCTGTTAGATAGGGTAAATAAAATGGGGCATTTTTAATCAAATCTTGTGATTGAATTGTTTGATTGAGGTGATCAGTGATTTCGTTTAGAGAAGAGTCAAAGGTTTTGACAAACCAGTTAACATTAGAAGTACAAGAAAGCATTACTGACATTAAATGCCAAGTATTTGGTAAAGAATGACAAAAGGAATGAATAGCATCATCATAATTTTTTAAAAATTTTTTCGTAGACCCAAAAATAACTCCAGATGTTCCTAAAGACAAAGAGGCATCGCCTTCATCGTAAAGACCCAGACCTACAGCAGCAGCAGCATTATCACCTGCGCCTCCATAAACTTGGCACTGAGAGCTAAAACCATATCTCTCTGCAATATCTTTTTTTAAAACTCCTGTTTGATCAGTTCCCTCACATAATTCAGGCATCTGAGATATACTCATAGAACTAGCATCTAATAATTTTTGAGACCATTTTCTTTTCTCAACATCTAACCAATAGGTGCCGGAAGCGTCAGATAAATCACTATGAAATTCTCCAGTGAGATAAAACCTTAGGTAGTCCTTTGGGAGTAAAACCTTATCTATTGAATGAAAATTCTTATTTTCATTATGCTTTAGCCATAAAACTTTTGGTGCTGTGAAACCAGGCATGGCTATATTTCCTGCTATATCCATTACAGAAGTATCCTTCATAATTTCTTCACACTCTTGATGACTTCTTGTGTCATTCCAAAGGATACAAGGTCTAATTACTTGGTGGTTACTATCTAAACACGTAGCTCCATGCATGTGTCCTGAAAAAGAAATTGCCTTGATTTCACCAAGATTCATTTTTTCAGAAAGTTTTTTTAGACAGGCTTCTAAAGCTATAATCCAGGATGAGGGTTCTTGTTCAGACCAACCACTGTGAGGATTAGATAGGGGGATATCATCACTTGAAACACTTTGGATGATTTCCTGCTCCTCCCCTATTACTAGACATTTCATAGAAGAAGTTCCCAAGTCTATTCCTAAATACATAAATTTATTATATAGAGTTAAAAATTATTTTCTATTTATACAATAATTTAAATAATGATAATATTTTCAATATGAATAAATCCCTGATCTCAAAACTACAGCAAATTAAGAAGCAAAAATATCGTCCAAAGGATTTTATTATTGCTGATGCAAAAGATGGTGATATGGCAATGGGTATTATAACTCCTGGCCCTGAAAGAGATAAAAAGGGTAAAATTTTGAAAAAATATAAAAAGCTTGATGATTATAAGAATGCAATGGTAGCTATGACAAAATCTCAACTTGTAGATATTATGTTAATGTCGGCGTCAGTAGGAGAAGAATTAGTAGAAAAAAAAATCTTTAAAAAATCTAGTGTTACCCCAGCAATTAGAATGAATGATACCTCTGATATTTGGTTAATGAGAAATGGAAATTATAGAACAACTAATCCACGACCTTTTCGATCAGCAAGAATTGAAAGAGTGAGTAAATTAGTAAATTTAGGATTATTTTCTATCACTTTTTCTAAAAATGTAGATTTCGATTTAGCTATGTTGAACTCTTATAGAGATTTTAGAACAGAAGCTCTAAAATTTAAATTCAAACATTTTTTAGAAATTTTCAATCCCCCTATAGACATTGGAATGAATTCTTTAGAGCTTGGGAACTATGTAAATGATTGCATAATTAAAACTCTGGCTGGGCAGACAAAAGAAGAAAGACCTTTGTTTTTAAAAATTGCATACAATGGACCTAAGGCCATGGAGGATTTATCTAGTTATGACCCTGAAAACTTAACAGTTGGAATTTTAGGAGGAAGTAAGGGTACGACTAGAGATTGTTTTGAGTTAATTAAAAAAGCAAGTAAATACGGAGCAAAAGTTGCTCTTTTTGGACGTAAAATAAATCTCTCAGAGGACCCAATTACCCTAGTAAAAATAATGAGAAAGCTTGTAGAAAAAGATATTTCATCAGAAGATGCAGTCAAAATTTATCACAACGAATTAAGTAAAAAAAAATTGTCTTCAGATCGAAGTCTTAAAAGCGACTTAGAAATTACTGACCCCATATTAAAATTATAACTTCTTAATGTTTGGCAATTTGCCAGAAGAGGCATCTACCTTCATCATAGCAGCTCCAGCTGCGTGAGCTTTCAATAAAGTAGTTTTCATATTCCAATTTTCATAAATGCCGTAAATAAAACCTGCACAAAATGCATCACCTGCACCTACAGAGTTTACAATTTTACTTTTAGCAATTTTTTTGGATTTAGTATGTATACTTTCATTTAAAGAAATATATAGAGACTCATCAGGACTATGAATAATTAATGCTTTAAGGATACCTTTTTTAAAAATTTTTTTAGACAATCCAATTAATTTTTTTTTATTTAAATTTTTTTTGGAATTGATAATTGACTCTTTGAATAATAGTTGAGCCTCAATTTCATTTAGTAATAAATAATCAATATATGGCAATGAGCTAAAAACAATTTTCTGAAATTGGGGGTCTTTATTTGAAGCTAAATCCACTACTGTAATAATATTATTTTTTTTTGCTTGCTTAAGAATTATTTGAAGCCGAGTTTGTTTATTGAAAAATTGATCAAGCTTACCCAATAAAGTGATATAGCCTACATATAAAATCTTAGGTCTATTTTTTAATTTGTTTAATTTAAAATGGTGGGTGTCCAATAAGTTATTAGCACCTGCAAAGTATAGAAAAGTTCTCTCTTTTTGTTTTTCAAACATACAAACACTATGTGAGGTGGATGCACTCTTAGAAGCAACTAAAAGTTGTGATTGAATTTGATGTTTTTGGCAGTGTTTTTTTATAAAAGAGCCATTTGTATCAGATCCAATGGAGCCCATTGCAATCATAGGATATTTAAAACCCAAAGAGTTTAAATCTGTTAGGACATTAGAAGGCCCTCCGCCGACACATTGAAAGCTTTCAATAATTGGTTCTAATTTTCCCCTCTCTGGTAATTGCTGAATCTTATAAGTGGTATCTACACACCAAATACCAAGCCCAATAATTCCTTGGAGCATTAAATTTCATTCCATAAAGGGTGAATGGCTTCCTCGTCTTCTTCTATTTGACTGAATCTACCAACGGTCTCTAAGAAGTAATTATCATTATTATCGTCATTAACCTGGGAGACTTCTCCCGCCATCACCATGCCTGTGCCTTTCACAGCATAGAACTTATGATAAATATTTCTTTCAACCGTTACACTTTGCCCTCTTTTTAAAATCAAGGGTTGATGAGGGTGTATAGTGCTCACTTGACCATCAACTAAAACTGAAATGTCATTTGAAAGTTCTTGAGCTTCATCATCTACTTCAACAAATTCAAGCGCTAAATCACCACCACCACGATTTATTATGTCTTCAAGCTTAACTTTATGGCTATGATAAGGGATCTCTTGGTTGTCTTCCATAAAAAGAAGTTTTTCTGCATAAGGTTTATCTTCGTTGTTTCCTTGAATACCATTACGTATACAAAATAACGTAATACCTTGTTGTGCAAATAATCCTTTGCCAAAATCAGTAACGTCCCATCCCATTTGATGATCTTTACAATATTTTTTCATTTTAGGATTTTGTTCGTATTCCTTTTTAGTCCAATAGCCCCAAATAGGAAGAGTCCATGAATACTCTTCCATCATTTGCTTGGCCCTGCTGATAGCTAAATTTATTTCTGATCTCTTCATTAGAAGTTAGATTATCAAAAAATGAAATAATTGATATAATCATCTCATGAAGACTATTTTAGTAGATCCATATCCAAGAAAAATGGAACTAATTTTTACACCCCAAAAAATTCAAGTTTTAAAAAAAAATTACAATTTGATAAATGTACCAAAAAAAAATCAAGCTCTATTTTATGAAAAAAATATTCATAAAGCTAATTACATAATCGGACAACCAAATTTGCCTACTTCCCTTTTAAAAAAGGCCTCCAAATTAAGGGCCATATTTAATGTTGAGAGTAATTTCATGGATAATATGGATTATGATTATTGTTTTAAAAATAATATTTATGTTTTATCAACTGCGCCTGTTTTTGCACAAACTGTTGCAGAAATTGCAGTTGGTTTTACACTTTCCCTTAAAAGAGACATTCATCAATCTCACTTAGATTTCATTCAAAAGAAAGAAAAATATGGATTAGAAGGAAATACAAATAGTAGTTTATTAAAAAATAATAAAATTGGTTTCATTGGATTTGGAGATTTAGGTAAAAGTCTCAAACCACTTCTAGAGCCCTTTACATCTCAGTTTTATATCTATGACCCTTGGCTACCAGAAAAGTTGATAAAGGATAGTGGCTGCACCTCCTCTTCTCTAAGGCAGGTTTTTAAAGATTGTGACGTTGTCTATGTACTGGCTACAATTACTTCCAATAATCAAAGTATGATTGATAAAAAACTCTTAAACCTCATGAAAAAAAATGCATGTCTTTTAATCTTAAGCAGAGCCAGTGTTGTAAATTTTCAAGACTTAATTCAAATCTTAAGAAAAGGTAAGATTAAAGTTGCTACAGATGTCTTTCCAGAGGAGCCTGTAAAAAAAAATGACCCTCTGAGAAAGGAGAAGAATATATTATTTTCAGCGCATCGAGCTGGGGCCTTGAATTCTGTATTTTTTGAAATGGGAGAAATCGTTTATGAAGATCTTCAGCTTATGAGTAAAAATCTTCCTCCACGGCTTTGTCGTCGAGCAGAGCTTGAGACAGTTAAAAGTCTTCGCTCTAAACCTGTTGATGTTAATTAATTCTATTGAATAATATGTATTTATTTAGTTCTATAGTCAGATGTTAATAAATATTGATCCCATACTTAGCCCTGAAGTCCTTTGTACCCTTAGAGAAATGGGGCATGGTGATAAGCTAATTTTGTGTGACTCTAATTTTCCTGCCTATTCAAATAATTCCCGAGTTCATAGGATAGATGGCGTTGATGCTGGCAGAGCAGCCAAAGCTATTTTGTCTGTTTTTCCTTTAGACAGCTTTATTGAGTCTCCTATACAAAGAATGGAAATTGATGGAAAACCTGAAGAAATTAATGAAGTTCATCAGGAGCTAATTGATGTGACCAAAAAAATTGCAGGAGAGAACTGGAAAGTATCTTCGATTGAGAGATTTAAATTTTATGAGGAAGCAAAAAAAGCTTACGCAATAATTACAACAAATGAAACTAGACCTTTTGGATGTTTTATCTTTACTAAAGGAGTTGTAAAGCCAGATGGTTCCGTCTGGATAATAGGTAAGTGAGTATCTGTGTTTTAGGAATTTTTGTAGCTGATCTATGTTTTTTTGCAGACAATATTCCTACCAAAGGACAAACCATATTAGGAAACAAACATATAATTGGCCCTGGAGGTAAGGGATCCAATCAAGCTATTGCGGCAGCTAGAATTGGAGGAGAAGTCTCTTTCATTTCTAAAGTAGGTAAAGATAATTATGCTAACTTAGCTTTTTCTCTTTATGACGAAGCCGGAATTAATTACGAAGGAGTTGAGGTGGATACTAAAATTTCAACAGGAGCAGCGGGAATTTTAATTAATGAAAATACAGGAGACAATGCCATTAATGTGGTACCGGGAGCAGCGGGAACTATTGATAATTCTTTAATCGATAAGTTTCTCCCTATTATCCAAAAATCAAAAATATTTTTAACTCAATTGGAAACTCCCAAGGAAGCAACTCTTTACGCACTCAAAAAAGCCAAAGAAATAGGGTGTATTACTATTTTAAACCCGGCGCCTGCCAGCTCTATACCAGAAGAATATTTTCAACATATTGATTTTTTTACTCCTAATGAAACAGAAGCAAGTTTTTATTTGAACAAAAATATCGAAAATGAAAATGACTGCAAAGATGCGGGAACAGATTTTTTAAATAAAGGTATAAAAAATATTTTAATAACCTTGGGGGAAAAAGGGTGTTATTTCAAAAACCACGAAGAAGAGTTTGTGATACCTGCTTCCTCTCTAAATAAACCTGTGATAGATACAACCGGTGCAGGAGATGCTTTTAATGGGGCTTTTAGCGTGGCTCTCTCTCAAAACAAATCCTATAAAGAATCAATTGAATTTGCTAGTTTAGTAGCAGGAGTTTCTGTTACCCGAGAGGGTGCTGCCAATTCAATGCCATTTAAAAAAGAATTAGAGGAGAATTTATTATGAGCTACTTAGCAAATAAAAAACGTTATCAGACTATGCAATATAGAAAATGTGGTCAGAGTGGTGTGAAATTACCCTTAATCTCAGTGGGGTTATGGCATAATTTTGGTGGAAACGGAATGTCAGCAGAAGCAAAAAAAATACTTTTTGAATCTTTTGACTCGGGAATAACCCATTTTGATTTAGCTAATAATTATGGACCTCCCTATGGGAGTGCTGAGTCTAATTTTGGTAAAATTATGAAAAGTGATTTTAAAAAATACAGAGATGAATTAATTATTTCCTCTAAAGCTGGTTATGATATGTGGGATGGCCCATATGGTGAGTGGGGCTCTAAGAAACATGTAATCGCAAGTTGTGATCAGAGCTTAAAAAGAATGAATCTGGATTATGTCGATATTTTTTATTCTCATAGATTTGATCCAAATACTCCTTTAGAGGAAACAGCAGATGCTCTAGAAAGTATTTATCGCTCTGGAAAAGCGCTATATATAGGAGTCTCTTCTTACTCTTTTAAAAAAACAAATGAGATGATAAAGATTTTGAAGACGAGAGGCATAAAACTCTTTATTCATCAACCCTCTTATTCTTTGATAAATCGTTGGATTGAAAATGGACTTACCAAAACTCTTCAAAAAAATGGTGTTGGATGCATTGCTTTTTCCCCCTTAGCTCAAGGGTTTCTATCTCAAAAATATTTATCAGGAATACCATCTGGTACTCGGGTCAGTGAAAATAGCTCCTTTAGCAAAGATTTAATTACTAAAAAAAATACTAAAATTATTAATGACTTAAATATAATAGCTAAAAAAAGAGGTCAGACTCTCTCTCAAATGGCATTAGCTTGGGTAATAAATAATAAAGCTATCACGTCTGCTCTTATTGGTGTAAGAAATGTCAAACAACTTAGAGATAATATCGCAGCGCTTAATAATTTAAAATTTAGCAAAGAAGAAATTAAAAAAATTGACCTAAAAGCAAAAGAGGGTGGTATCAATCTTTGGGCACCTTCTAGCTCTCATTGATAAATATATTAGTATTTGGAGACTCTAACAGTTGGGGTTTCGTTGATGAAGATGAAGGTCAAAGGTACGATAAAAGATGGCCATTAATTTTGGCTGATTATTTAAATCAGTCTGGTTTGTCATGTAATTTGCATGAAGACTCACTTCCTGGAAGAACTACTAATGTCAATGATGAGAGGGATGGAATTCATCTAAATGGATTATCTGTTTTTAAATCATGCTTACTCGCCCACTCTCCTATTGATATGATTTTGTTAATGCTAGGCACGAACGATTTAAAAAAAAGATTTGTAAGAGAGGCAGATGATGTTGCTAAAGGGATTGAGGAGCTTATCACAATGTCTCAAAATACCTTTTCTGGTGAGGGCAGCTGGCATAGCGAAAATATGTCAAAAATTATAATTTTATGCCCTCCTACTCTAGGATCAAAAAGTAATGATATTAATTGGATTAATCATGAAGAATGGGAAGGTGGATTTAATAAATCTAAATTACTTAGTAATTCATATCAAAAAGTTTGCTTACAAAAAAAAGTTCAATTCATTGATAGTAATTCCATAATTCAATCTTCAGATAAAGATCCGATACATTGGTCTAAAGAAACACATCATATTTTTGGGAAAGAAATTGCTAAAATTTTGCTGAAAGATATTAAACCTTAACCCATTTCTTTTTTTTAATAGATTTAAAAATAGCATCTAAAACTTTCATATTTTTCTTAGCATCTTTTAAATCATAATCCACTTTTGTTCGATTTATCAAATGATTAGAAAATGCTGTGGATTGCCTCTCGTACTGATCGGTAGCTGGGAAAACTTTAGTGGTGTTTTCCTTTCGATAAATAGAGTGGCCATTGTATACGACCACAGTAGTGGGTTTAGAGGCAACAGCGTTGAAAGGATTTTCAACAACAATAGTTTTCTTGGTGCCTAAAATAAATACTTGTTGAGAGTTATTGCTCTGTGTTGCTACGGTATAAGAGGAGTAAATACCCCCAAAATCCATCATTACAGAAGAAAGGATGTCAGTTTGAAATTTTGGATCTTTAATAGCAGTTGCCACTAATCTTTTTGGTTCTTGATTGAGAATATACCTAGAAATTACAGTGGGATAACACCCTATGTCATATATAGCACCTCCTCCAAACTTAGAGATATTCCTGATATTTTTAGGGTCTTTGTTAAAATATGAAAAAGTCGATGAAATACTACTTACTGCTCCAATATTTCCATCCTGAATATATTTTTTAACCCATTGCCATTGGGGGTGATGTCTAACCATAAATGCTTCTTTGATTATAACTTTATTTTTTTTAGCAGCTTTTATTAAAGGATCTATATCTTTTGCTTTTAAGGACAAAGGTTTTTCTAAGAGAATATGTTTTCCATAGGTGCTGGCCTCTAAGCTTGTTTTTATATGTAAGTGGTTGGGTAAGGGATTGTATATAACATCTATGTTGGGGTCCTCGTAAAGCTCTTTATAGGAACCATAGCTTTTTGGAATTTTAAGTTTTTTTGCCAATGTTTTTGCTTTTAAAAGATTGCGACTAGCTAGGGCCAATACATTGCTATTTTTTGATTTTTGAAGAGCTGGAATGACATGTTCCCAACCTATCTTAGCTGTACTAATAATACCCCAATTAACTATTTTTTTTTTCATATTTTAAATTTACACTTATTATAAAAAGTAACAATATCTGCAATATGAAACTTGTGAAATTTTTTTATATGATATAATCATTTAATTTTTATCATGGTAGCTGAACATAAAATTGGAATTGACTATGGAGGTACTAAAATTGAAGGAATTCTCCTAGATTATAAAGGTAAAGAAGTTTTAAGAAAAAGATCTACTTACGAGAAAAATTATGACTCAGGTATTGAGACGGTAAATTCATTAGTGTCTGAGTTTGATAGTTATACTGGAACCAAAAATACTGTTGGAATTGGGATACCTGGCTCTTCATCTAACGAAACAGGTTTGATTAAAAATGCTAATTCTATTTGGCTAAATGATAAGCCTTTTAAAAAAGATTTAGAAAATATCCTGCATAGAGAAGTTAGGATAATGAATGACGCAAATTGTTTTGCGTTATCTGAAGCCATCGATGGATCAGGTGCGAAATTTAAATCTGTTTGGGGGATTATAATTGGATCAGGGTTTGGAGGGTCTTTTGTCAATAATAAACAAGTAATTGAGGGTGTTAACCAAGTAGCTGGTGATTGGGGTCATCAACCGTTGCCCTACCCCACTCAGGAGGAATATGACCTAAACGTTCAATGTCAAGTGGGTAACTGCAAAAGACCTCTTTGTGCTGAACAATTTATTTCTGGGATTGGCTTTACTAAAATTTTTAACAACAAGTATGGAACAAATCTTAGAACTCGTGAGATCGTGGCCTTAGAAGCCAATGGAGATGAGAGGGCTAAAAAGGAATTTGATCTTTACGAAGATCGTTTTGCAAGATTAATTGCTGTGATGATAGGCATAGTTGATCCTGATGCAATTATTTTTGGTGGGGGTATGTCTAACGTTGGAAGACTTTATGATAACATACCTAAATTACTTCCTAAATATACTTTTAGTGATAAGGTAAGGAACAAAATTTTACGTAACACGCATGGTGACTCTAGTGGCGTCAGAGGAGCTGCTTGGCTGTGGGACTCAGATAAATTTTAAAATGAAAAAAATAGGAATTTTAACAAGTGGTGGTGATTGTGGTGGTTTAAATGCTGCAGTACGTTCAATTTTTTTTAGAGCTAAAAACACCTATGGTATGGAAGTGTTAGGTATTCAAGACGGGACAGTAGGTTTAATGCAAAGGCCTGTTGCATTTCTACCTTTAGACTATCAAACATTTAGTGGTTCCTTACTTCGACAAGGAGGGACTTTTCTAGGTACAACCAATAAAGGTAATCCTTTCAAATTCCCAATGCCTGATGGCTCTTATAAAGATAGAACTCAGGATATTATTGATGGCTACCATGAGCTTGGACTAGAAGGCCTAATTGTTATTGGCGGAGATGGTAGTATGTCCATACTGACTGAAATTGCAAAAAGAGGAAGTCTAAATATCGTAGCAATTCCTAAGACAATTGATAACGATGTTGGTGCTACTGAAAGCTCAATTGGATTTAATACTGCTGTAAGTGTTGCAACTCAAGCACTTGATAACCTCCAATCAACTGCTGCCAGTCATAATCGAACAATGATTTTGGAAGTAATGGGTAGAGACGCTGGTCACATAGCTATTAATGCAGGAATAGCTGGAGGAGCAGACGTGATTTTGATACCAGAGATAAATTATTCAATAAACGGAATTGTAAACAAACTTACAGAGATGAAAAATAGAGGAATAGTTCATTCTCTAATGGTTGTGGCAGAAGCCGTCAAAACCGAAAATGGAAAAACTTATGAAGTAGAATTTGCAGATGGTCAAAAACGATTAGGAGGTATTGGCACCTATCTATCTGAAGAAATTATGAAAAAAACAGATGTTGAGTGTCGTGTAACTTCCTTAGGGCACGTTCAAAGGGGTGCCCCTCCAACACCTCGTGATAGAATCTTAGCAAGTGCATTTGGAGTTTATGCTGTAGATTTGTTAGCAAATAATAAGTTTGATCGAATGGTTGCTTGGAAAGATCGAAAAGTTGTAGATGTTGCTATTAGCGAAGGTATCTCTACCTATAAAGTAGTTGATAGAACAGATCCATTAATAGAAACAGCTCTTGCTTTAGGTGTCTATGTGGGTGATATCGATTAGGTGTTTGAGCCAATTGATAAAATCTCTAACCTTTCTGAATTTAAAGAAGATGTTTTTAAAGGAAAAATCTTTGTATTCAAGAAATCTGAAATTACTTTAAAATTAGTCCAAGAGATTAGAAAAAATATATTAATTGAATACGATGGTCAGCTCGAAAAATTACATCTTTTAGATAATTGTGAAGAGATTAGTTCAAAGTTAGTTACTAATTTAAAAAAAATACCAGAATTTAAAAAATTATTTAAAATTTTTCTTGAAGAAATTAAATTCTTTCATGAAAAATCATATTGGGATCAATTTAGAGTTCGTGTGGCTCCTGCTCAAAATAAATTTAGTTATCGCGAGGCGTCTCGTATAAGCTCACATCGTGACACTTGGGGTACAAATATTCATCAACAAATAAATTGGTGGGCCCCGATCAGTTCAATTAGTGAGACTAATACAATGATTTTTTATCCTGATTATTTTGCTAGAGCTGTCAAAAATTCTACTTCCACTTGGGATTTAAATACTTACCTAGAGCATAGAAAAAGGGAAGATTTTTCATATCCATCAGCTCCTCAATTGCTGGAAGAACTACCCAGTGATGCTAATGTTCAATCTGTAAATATAGAACCTGGTGAAATTCTTTGTTTTTCTGGATGCCATCTCCATAGCTCCTCTAAAGAAGAGTCAGATAATACAAGATTTAGCTATGAAATTAGGACTATTTGCCAAGATGATTTAGATAATAGACGCGAGGCTCCAAACACAGATTGTGATTTGCAATGGCAATTTCCAAAAATTTTTAGAAATATCGATGACAATTCGCCTTTAAAATTACTAGCTGAGTAAATATTTTTTTGGTAATTTGCAATCTGTGAAAAGAAAATACTCTATATTTAGTATGGCCAAAAATGCTTTTAATGGGAATAAAGATTGGCCTAAAATGTGGCGAAGTCCAGAGCCAAGAGAATTCTATGATGCGATTATTATAGGAGGTGGAGGTCATGGTTTGGGCACTGCCTACTATCTTGCTAAAGAACATGGACTAAAAAATATTGCTGTCATCGAGAAAGGGTGGCTGGGCGGAGGTAATACGGGTCGTAATACAACTATTATAAGATCTAATTACTTATGGGATGATAGCGCTCATCTCTATGAACATTCATTAAAATTATGGGAGAATCTTTCTTCCGACTTAAATTACAACGTTATGTTTAGTCAAAGAGGTGTAATGAATCTAGCACACAATGAACATGATATTAAAGAAATCAAAAGAAGAATTAGTGCTAACAATTTAAATGGAATTGACTCCCTTTGGTTATCAAAAGAAGAAATTCAAAAAAAAGTACCAATTATGAATACTGATAATCTTCGTTATCCCGTTTTAGGAGCTTCGTATCAGCCAAGAGGTGGAACAGCAAGACACGATGCAATTGCATGGGGATTTGCTATGCGAGCTGATGAAATGGGTGTTGATATAATTCAAAATTGTGAAGCTCTCCAAATCAAAACCAAAAATGGAAAAATAGAAGGAGTCGAAACTTCCAAAGGTTTCATTCGAGCAAATAAAGTTGGAGTGGTGGCTTCAGGACATAGTAGTGTTCTGGCAGAAACTGCCGGGATCAGGCTACCTCTTCAAAGTAAGCCTTTACAAGCGCTCGTCTCAGAGCCAATTAAACCTATTATCGATACAGTTGTTATGTCATCCGCGGTGCATGCATATGTTAGTCAATCAGATAAAGGAGAATTAGTCATAGGTGCCGGAACTGATAGCTATAATTCTTTTACTCAGCGTGGTGGGTTCGACATAATCGAGGAAACTATAAGGGCTATGGTTGAATTATACCCGGTATTTGGAAAAATGAAAATGCTCCGACAATGGGGTGGTATTGTTGATATTTGTCCTGACGCTAGTCCAATTATTAGTAAGTCAGATATTGAAGGATTATTTTTTAATTGTGGATGGGGAACTGGTGGATTTAAAGCTACACCTGGTAGCGCTAATGTCTTTGCTCATACTATTGCTAAAAATGAGCCACATCAAATCAATGCAGCTTTTAGCTTAGAAAGATTTGTTAGTGGTAAATTAGTCGACGAGCATGGAGCAGCAGCAGTAGCCCATTAAATTTCATGTTAATAATTGAATGTCCCTATTGTGGACGAAGAGATCAATCTGAGTTTTCCAATGGTGGAGAGGCTCACGTCAAAAGACCTGATGGCTCCTCAGAAATTAGTGATAGAGAGTGGTCAGAATATGTTTTTGTAAGGTCTAACACGAAAGGTATATTTTATGAGAGATGGGTTCACTCTCATGGATGTCGTAAATGGTTTAACTGTGTAAGAGACACTTCAACCGATGAAATTTTAAAAACCTATAGAATTGATGATACTAGACCAAAATTAAAAGATTTTAAAAATCTAGTTGATACTCCCTCAGGAGAGCCTGAATTGGGATCTGGTAATTTTACGGTCAAAAAATGAAAGAATTAAAAACTAATAGTAGTCCTTTTGTCAACTTTAATCAGAAAATAAGCTTTTTATTTGATGGTAAAAAAATTTTTGGCTTCAAGGGGGATACAATTGCATCAGCCCTTCTTCGCAATAATATAAATTTAGTTGGTCGAAGTTTTAAATATCATCGTCCAAGAGGAATTTATACCTGTGGTATTGAGGAGCCCAACGCCCTAGTTCAAATCATAAGTGAATATTCTGAGCCAAATACAAGAGCTACTATTAAAAAAATTTATGAAGGCATGGAGGTAGAAAGTCAAAATCGTTGGCCATCTTTAGATAACGATATAGGAAGTATTAATAGTTTATTTTCTCCTCTTTTTTCAGCAGGTTTTTATTACAAAACTTTTATGGGTCCTCATAAAAGTTTTTGGAAAAAAATATATGAACCTATAATTAGAAGAGCTGCAGGTCTTGGGAAGCCTCCTAAAGAATTTAAAGCTCTTAGCTCACACCTTCATCATAACGTTGATATTGTAATTGTAGGCGCCGGTCTCAACGGCTTATTGGCCGCAAAATCTTTAATCAATACCAACCATGACATCTTACTTGTAGATTTTGATAATCATTTAGGCGGAATTATCAACAATTCTGCCAAAATTTTGTCAATTGATAATCAAAGCCCTAAGGAATGGGTTAAGTCAACAGTTGAAGCCATTGAAAAATCAAAAAATATTAAAATTTTAAAAAATACATTAGTGACAACTTATAACTATATAAACCACTTAATTGCTGTTGAAGATAAACATGTAGGATCCAGGCCATCTGAAAATAAAGTCAATAATATTCTCCATAAAATGAGAACTAATCATGTAATTTTATGTAACGGACACATTGAAAGATTTTTATCTTTTCAAAATAATGATCTACCAGGGATAATGCTTGCCTCCTCTTTTGAAAAATATATTTGTCGGTATGGAACTCTCCCTTCAAAAGAGCCAGTCATTTTTAGTAATAATTCAAATTCCAATAGTTTAATCTATTCAATAATTAATCAAGGTTACAAACCCAAAGCCTATATTGACTCTCGATCTGGAGAAAATATAGAACCTGAATTATTTGATTTAATTAGAAAACACGACATACCTCTTTATACCAATTCTCAAATCAAGGGTGTCTCAGGGAGGAAAAGAATAGAAAAAATTTTAATTGAAGATAGTACAGGTGGTTTAAGTGAGATACATTCAGATTTTCTCTGTGTTTCTGGTGGAATTAATCCTGATGTTCATTTATTTACTCAATCCAAGGGATTATTAGATTGGGATGAAAAAGATTTAACTTACAAACCCTCTAAACCTTTTCAACCTACCATTACACTTGGCTCAGCAAGTGGTCAATTCAATTTGGAAAAGGTAAGTGATGAGATTAATGAAAAACTTAAGATTTTTAAAAATAAAGTTTTGGATACTCAAATTGTGCTCAATACTAAAGAATCTTATCAAATTGAAAAATTATGGGAAATATCTCCTCACAAATCTTCTATGTGGTCAAAATCATTTATTGATTTACAAAACGATGTGACAACTAAAGATATACGTCAGGCTATTTCAGAGGGTTTTGATCGTATTGAACACCTCAAGCGCTATACCACTAATAGTATGGGAACTGATCAAGGTAAAATAAGTAGCATTAATGCCCTAGGTATTGTCTCAGATTTATTAGATAAGAAAGTCAATGAAGTAGGCACTACCATTTACCGACCACCCTACGCACCACTTAGTTTTGCTGCTATCGCTGGAAGAAACTCGTATGAATTTTATGATCCCGAGAGAAAATCTCCAATACATCAATGGCATAAAGATAATGGGGCTATATTTGAAGATGTTGGTCAATGGAAAAGGCCCTGGTACTTTCCATTAAATTCCTCTGAAAGCATGCATGATGCTGTTCAAAGAGAAAGTAAAAATGTCAGAGAATTTGCTGGTGTTCTTGATGGTAGCACTTTAGGTAAAATTGAGATTAAAGGAAAAGACGCCCTTAGTTTCATGAACTTAATTTATACCAATAGCTTTTCAAAAATGAAACCTGGCTCTGCTCGATATGCACTAATGCTTGGCGAAGATGGAATGGTAAAAGATGATGGTATTATATCTAAAATTTCGGAAGAGCATTTTATAGCTACTACTACGACAGGTGGTGCCGCAACAGTGTTAGGTTGTATGGAGGAATATGCACAAACAGAGTGGCCAAATTTAAATGTGTATATGAATTCTATTACGGAACAATTTGCTACATTCAATATTAGTGGTCCCAAAACAAGAGAGATTATGAATAAAGTTTTTCCTGAAATAGATTTTAGCAATGATGCTTTTCCTTTTATGACATTTCAGTTTCATAATTATCAAGGTATGCAGATTAGAATTCTAAGAGCAAGTTTTACAGGAGAGATGGGTTATGAAATTTATATTCCTTCTAAAAATGCTGCTAAAATTTGGGATCAACTTCATAGCTTTGGAAAAGACTTTGGCTTGATACCTTATGGAACTGAAACTATGCATCTTTTAAGGGCTGAAAAAGGTTATATTATAATCGGCCAAGATACTGATGGGTCTATCACACCAATTGATTTAGGTTTAAATTGGACAATTGGAAAAACAAAACAAGATTTTTTAGGTAAACGTTCTTTAACAAGAACAGATACCATTAGGACTGACAGAAAACAATTAGTGGGAATTACTCCTTCCAACAAGGAAGATCATTTAACTGAAGGACAGCATATAATTCTAAATCAAATTATAAAGACACCTACTCCAATGTTAGGTCATATTACCTCAAGTTATCAAAGTCCAACTCTAGGACATAGTTTTGGTTTAGCAGTTATCAAAGATGGGCATTCATTAATTGGAACAAAAGCTTTTGCATCAACTCCCGATCAAAAAACTATTCCTATAGAAATTGTAAAACCTGTTTTTTATGATGAAGAAAACAAAAGGTTGGTTTCGTGAGGGAAGTTATTCGTTCTAATGAAGTTGAAATAAAAATACTTCCTTATCAACAAATAATCATTCGAGGAAATGGCAACTCAGAATTTAACAATACTTTAAATAAGCTATTTAAGCTTCTCCCCCCAACAGATAACTTAAGAATTGTGTTAAACGAAGAAATGGTTTTATCAAAATTATCATTTGATCAATGGAATTTAATTTTTATTAAAGATATAAAAGAGGAGAAGCTCCAGATTTTTATTGAAAAATTGAATAAAATTTCTGGTATCCTAGCAACAAATTTCTCAGATGCCCAAATTTTTTTCCAAATAAAAGGTCAAAATACATATCCAACATTGAACAAATTAACTCATTTTGATTTTAGAGAAAAATCTTTTAAGCCTCTTACAGCTGCTCAAACACTTCTTGCAAGAATTGACTGTACTTTTATTAAGTTTGATGACTCCATATTATTTAGCTGTAATAGGTCTTTTGGGGATTACCTTGAAGACCGGCTGATCGACGCAGTTAACTTTTAATTACAACTTTTCATATTGACATCAATTTTTGGAACTGGTTATGTTAACATTATAACTTAGGAGGATGTATGTCTCGAAAGTCTAGAATTATTATAGTTGGTAGCGGTATTGTAGGTGCCAGCACTGCTTATCATCTAGCTCAGCTTGGTTGGAGAGATATGTTAATCATTGACCAAGGTCCTTTATTCGAGACCGGTGGCTCAACTAGTCATGCTCCTGGCGGTGTATTTCAAACTAACCCCTCTCGAATGATGTGTAAATTTGCACAATATACAGTCGATCTTCTTCGTTCTCTTTCATATGAAGGTAAACCCGCCTATCACACTGTTGGCGGAATTGAGGTTTCAAAAACTAAAGAAAGACATGAAGACCTTTATAGAAAATTAGGCATAGCTCATAGCTATGGATTAACTGATGCAAAAATAATTTCTCCTGATGAGGTTTTAAAAATGAGCCCCTATATTGATCCTGATAAAATTCATGGTGGGTACTATGTTCCTACAGATGGACTAGCTGCGCCAGTCAGAGCTGTTCAAGCGATGGCAAAATATGTTACTGATTTAAATGCAGGTGAATTTATAGGTAACACTCCCGTTACTGGATTTAAAGTTTCTAATAACCAAGTTCGTGGTGTTGAAACACCAAAGGGAAACTATGAGGCAGATATAGTTTTAGTTTCAACAGGTATTTGGGCACCTAAAATGGGAAGGTTAACAAATATTTCATTACCACTAGTACCATGTGAACATCAAATGGTTTGGTTAGAGCCTTTTGAAGAACTAAAGGAATTCCAAGCTGATCACAAAGAGGCTCAAGTTCAACATGCTTTAATGCGCCACCAAGATTACAGTCTATATTTTAGGCAATGGAATGATAGCTATGTTATTGGCAACTATCGTCATGAACCTCGAATTTTAGAGTCTGAACAATTAAAAAAGCCTGAAGAGGCTGAAGAAATGCCATCTCTAGTTGATTTTAGGCCAGGTGATTTTGAAGGTGCGCATAAAGAGTCTAATTGGCTTTTTCCAAAGTTTGCTGAAAAAAAGATAACAAAGAAAATTAATGGTCTTTTTTCTTTTACAACAGACGGCAACCCTTTAATGGGTGAAACTTCAATTAAAGGTCTTTGGACAGCTAATGCAGTTTGGATAACACACAGTGGCGGTGTAGGAAAAGCTATGGCAGAATGGATTGCGAACGGAGAACCTGAATTAGATGTTCGTCAGGGAGACATTAATCGTTTTCATCAACATCACCATGTTAGAAAATATTTAAGAGCTCGAGGAAAACAGAATTATCGAGAGGTGTATGACATTATTCACCCACTTCAACAAATGGAGCAGCCGCGACCTCTTAGAAGAAGTCCTTTCTATAGCAGACTTGAAGGACAAAAAGCACAATTTTTTGAAACTATGGGGTGGGAAAGACCCCAGTGGTATGAATCAAATGCAGATTTAATGAAAGGGAAAAATTTTCCAAATAGAACTGGATGGGCTTCTAAATACTGGTCTCCTATTCAAGCAGCAGAACATTTAGTAACTCGCCAAACTGGAGCCCTATTCGATATTACAGGTTTTGTAAAAATTGAAATAAATGGTAAAGGTGCTCTAAAATTACTTCAAAAAGTTTGTACTAATAATATTGATGTTCCTGTTGGAAAAGTAGTCTATAGCGTCATATCTAATATCTATGGTGGTATTAAAAGTGACTTAACTATCTCTCGTTTAGAGGAAAATAAATTTTGGGTTTTAGCTGGAGCCGGGAATGGGATGATTGATATTAACTGGCTAAGAGTGAATGCTCCAGATGATGGAAGCGTTCAAATTATTGACTGGACCTCAGCACTAGCAGGTATTGGACTATGGGGTCCAAATTCTCGATCTGTTTTAGATAAACTTTGTGAAGATGATGATGTTTCCAATGAAGGTTTTCCTTTTTTCACTATAAGAAAAATATCTATTAGCAATATTCCCTGCGTTGCAGTTAGAATTTCTTACATCGGTGAACTTGGTTGGGAAATATATACGCCAACAGAATATGGATTATCTTTGTGGGATGAGTTAAAAGAAACTTCACGTGAATTTAATATGATATGTTCAGGTGCTGGAGCTTTTGAGTCTTTGAGATTAGAAAAAGGATATCGCTCACTTGGTTCAGACATTCATACCAATACCAACCCTTATGAATCTGGATTAGGATTTACTGTAAAGTTAAAAAAAGATGATGACTTTATTGGTAAAGAGGCATTAGCTCAAATTAAACAACAGCCAATTGAAAAAAAATTGGCATGCATGGTATTAGATGATCCAGAAGGAATGGCCTTAGGAACTGAGCCTATATACAGTGATGGTAAAGCTGTAGGCTATGTTACAAGCACTAATTACGGCTATTTTGTTGATAAGCATATAGTGTATGGATATCTACCTAAAGATTTATCTAATGAGGGGACTAAATTAGAATTAGAATATTTTGGGAAAAGGTATCCTTTAATAGTTACACGGGAACCTCTTCTTGACCCTGAAAATAGTAGATTAAAATCATAATCGCATATAGGTTTTTATAAAATGAACAAAGATAATATTATTTCTTTAATAGAAGGTTTTACAATCGAGCTAAATCCTAAAGTAAGACATAAGCTAAAATCGATTCCACTTGATAAAAAGAATAATGTCTACATTACTTATCTTCCCGATGCCTCTGAAAATGATATTTTAGAGACGGTAGATTTTGTATCCCAAAATAATTTAACCCCTATCACTCATCTTCCAGCAAGAACGATGAAGGATCTAGAGCATGTTAATAGTTTTTTATCTCAAATTAGAGAAAGAACTGATAGTAAAAAAATATTAGTTATAGGTGGTGGTGGAGATCAGTTTGGTGAAGTAAGATCTTCTTTTGAAATTTTAGAAGCAGGTTTATTAGGACAACAAGGTTTTGAAAATATAGGAATTGCAGGACACCCAGAAGGGTCTCCGGATATTACCCAAGAAACAATTAATGAATTTCTATTAAAAAAGTTTGAACTATCTCAATCCCAAAATCTAAATCTAGAATTAGTAACACAATTCTTTTTTGATGCTGGTCCTTTCATTAAATGGTGTACGAACCTAGTAAAAAAAAATATAAATCTCCCAGTTCGAGTTGGTTTTCCTGGGCCAGCATCTTTTAAAACTCTTTTAAATTTTGGAATGATGAGTGGTGTAGGGAATTCTCTAAATTTCCTTAAAAAGAATTCAACAAAGGTCACTGATCTCTTAACTAAGACCTCTAATGATGAGATGCTATCTCAACTAGCTGATTACTCTTTAGAAGAAAGTCCCTTGGAAGCCTTCCATTGTTTTCCATTTGGGGGTTTTGAAAAGACTTGCCATTGGTTAAATGAGATACAAAGTGGCGAATTTACTATTGAAAATCAAAAAATAAAGCTCCACAAAAAAATATTCTAAATCGATACTTTTTGATTGCATCCTAAATAAAAAAAAAATATTTATGAAGTTGCTAATAGCTTTTCAGGAGGAAATATGAAGCTAACACAACCAAGCACCGTGGATCAGTCTGATAGACTCGTTCCTTATAATTTAAGACAATCTGGACCAACACCACAACAGATGTTGATTTCTACTAGAGTAAGGAAATCACCTTACTGGCACTTATCAGTAGAAGCGGGATGTTGGAGATGTACTGTATATAATCGTATGTATCACCCGAGAGGTTACGTAAAACCTGAAGATGGCGGGGCTATGGTTGAATATGATGCTCTTGTTAATCACGTTACTATGTGGAATGTAGCAGTTGAAAGACAAATTAGAGTTAAAGGGCCAGATGCATTAAAGTTTACAAACTACGTAATCACAAGAGATGCTTCAAGGATTGAAGTCATGAATGGAAAATATGTAATTCTATGTAATAGCAAAGGTGGAGTTCTAAATGATCCTATCTTGTTAAGAGTTGCAGAAGATGAGTTTTGGTTTTCTCTCTCAGACTCTGACATCATGTTTTTTTTACAAGGTGTAAATCATGATAAAAAATTTGATGTTACTATTGATGAAATAGATGCTGCACCTGTTCAGATACAGGGACCTAAATCAGTCGACTTAATGGCAGATTTAGTTGGAGAGGCAGTAAGAGATATTCCTTACTATGGTCTTATGGAAGCAAAAGTAGGAGGAAGAGATTGTATTATATCTCAAACTGGCTTTACTGGTGAGAAGGGTTATGAAATATATCTCAAAGATGCAACTTTATATGCTGATGATATGTGGAATGCTGTTTTAGAAGCAGGTAAGAAACATAGTTTAAAAGTGATTGCTCCTGCACACCATAGAAGGATTGCAGCGGGAATTTTATCTTGGGGACAAGATTTAGACTCTGAAACTTATCCATTCCAATGTAACTTAGGTTACCAGGTGCCTCGTAAAAAAACAGATGACTATATTGGTAAAGAAGCATTAGAAGCTATGAGAACCAAAATGGAAGCTGGAGACAAACCTTACAGCAATCAATTAGTTGGATTTGTTTTAGGTGGAAAACCTATTGAAGAATATGCGCCCGATTTTTGGCTAGTTTCTGAAGATGGAAGTACACCAATTGGTTATTTAACGTCGCCTTGGTATTCTCCTGAACTTGAAACAAATATTGCAATGGGATATGTGCCTTATGAAAAAAGGAATATTGGTAATAAATTTAAATTTCATCTTCCTAATGAGTATTGTGATACACCAGGTCAACCAGTTGATGGTGAGATTGTAGAAATGCCATTTAGACCCTCAGTCAATCCTAATGCAAGAGAGATTGCTAAATCAGCTGGAAGAGACGCAGCATTTTAATTTTTAATTTCAAAAAAGCCTAGTTATTGATAACTGGGCTTTTTTTAATTTAATTATGTTTATTAAAAAATTGAAAGCTCTGAAAAATTTACTAATTCTTTGACAATATAATTTAATTTATAGTAATATATTTTTGTGAATATAACTTTAGGCATTAACATCTCTAGACTTTATGACTTATATGATCAAATTTTTGACTATTTTCACTTAACAATTTATGATCTAGAAACAAATTTTGATAATTCATCTTCTCTAAAAGAATTAAAGAGTAAATTTAATACTTTTGCTGATAAACACTTTAGAAGTGCTTTAAGTGATTTTAATAAAGAAATTTCTCATTTAAAGAGTTTTTTTCCTAATGAATTATTTAAGATTGAAAAACTGACTGAAGAAATTAAAAGAAATTTTAATAACTATATTGATCAAAAGGTATTTGACCAACAAACTATTGCTAATCTTAAATTAAGTTTAAATGAGCAATTAAAAAAAATACAAAAAATTTAATCTTAATTAAGTTACTTTCAATTTATATAAAATGTACAATTATCAATAATGAACAATGATATTATTATTATTTTATTTTTAATTTTAGTACTTTGCTTATTGATTTATTTATTGATTAAAACTAATAACAAAGTAGATAATTCTTCAAATAATTTTGAAATTCAAAAAATAAGTCAAAATTTAGAAAATCTTTTAAATAAGACATTAGAGCAAACAGGATATGTAAATTCTAAAATTGGTGAAATTGGAGATCTTACTAAAAAAATGACTAATGCTATGACTTCAAATATATCTGACATGGGAGATATGGGTGAAGTTATTCTTGAAAATATTCTTGAAGACTGTGGGATGACTAAAAATAGAGATTATAAAACTCAATTCACTGGAAAAAATGAAGAGGGTAGTCAATTTAGACCCGATGTTGTTGTTTTTTTACCAGAGAATAGAAATATAATTATTGATGCTAAAGTTCCAATGAAAGACTGGTATGAGTTTCAAAATACTGATGAGGAGTCAATAAGAGAAGAAGCAATTAAAAATTTCATCAACTCAATCAAAAGTCATATTAATTCTATTCATAAAAAGGATTATAAAAATTTACTTAATGTAAACTCTCCTGACTATGTTTTTATTTTTATGCCTCATGAATTTGCATTTGTTACTGCTCAGAAGTTTGAAACTACTCTTGCAAATTATGCTCAGCAAAAACAGATAATAATCGTTGGACCATCTACGTTAATTATGTGTATGAAATTAATTGAAAGTATTTGGAAACTTGAGAAACAAAATAAAAATTCTTCAGAAATTGCCAACTTAGCTGGTCAAATGTATGATCAAATAATTAAATCTATAAATATTCTCGATGACTCAGAAAAAAATTTAATGAAAGCTGTTGATAATGTATCTAGTGCTAAAAAGTTCATTAAAGATGGCCGAGGCTCATTGTACAGTAAAGCAGAGGAAATGAAAAAACTTGGGGCTAATAGTAAAAAGGAACTAAATTAATTAGTAAATCTTAAGTTTTTTTCAATAATATTTTTATCTAAGGTTTCTATCTTATGAGTGACATTTAAATCGGATCTATCTTGATCAAGTCCAGCAAGGTGAATTACTGCTATATTATGATTTGGAATATAAGGCTCGACAAACATATTTTTATTATTACAAAACTTTGGCATGTGATGCTCACAAATCCAATTACAGTAAGAGGGTAATAACTCGAAGGGTACTTTATCTTCAAACATTGTTAAGGCTAATGCCACTTGGTCTGATCCAAAGATTCTTCCTTTCTTAGAGGATAGTGCTAAGTTTTTTTTTATAATATTTAACCCATCAAATTTATGATTATACGAAAAACACCCTGCGTTTAATGTAAAATAACCTGCATATTTTTTGCCCAGACTTTTAGAAATACTTTTAGAAATATTTTTATAATTAATGGAATTAATTTTTGAAGGATAGTTCCATAACCATTTTATATTAATTAATTTTGGGGAAGATCTATCAACTTGTGGACATATGGCAAAACCTTTTTCACTAGCACCTTGAATGTAATATTCAAAAGTGTTTTTACAATTTATCCATGTATCAGAGTCCATCCATATATAATTCTCATAACCTGGAAAATAAGTATCTAAATAAAATCTTGAAAATTGTGCTTTTAAATAATCCCTACCACGAATTTTATAGTTTGGAATTTCAAACTCCCAACTAGGTTTCTTTATTTGAATATTTTTCTCATTAAAATAATCACTTACATCTTTGGATATCCCACAATCTAAGACAGCGAAGTCGTAATCTTTTGCTTTTAAGACTGATTTGTATAACTCAACTAATAATGTGGAGTATTTATCATCAGAGGAACTTACAATTAAATTTTTATTCATATTTTTAAATATTTAAATATATCAGTATTTATTTGCATATTTTTTTATTTTTTAAATACGTATAACTTGATTGAATTTGGTATCTCAACTGAGAGCCTTTTAACTTAAAAATACCATTATTATTAAATTTTATATCTAATTCTTTAATATTATTTAATGGAATATTTGATAAATATTCTCTCATTACAGAAGTGTACATCCCGGGACCTGTAAAATTTAAAATTGCTAATTTGGGATTTTCAAAAATCTTATTTTTAAAATTTGGATATGTTCCAATAATTTTATTTAAAAGAATTTCTAGGAATTTATTTTTTTTTTCAAAAGCCAATCCCCATTGTAATATATGGTTGAATGGTCTTTTTAAATTAAATAATTTTTTATTCAAAGGAGGTATATAACAATCTGTATCTTCATAAGTAAGAATAAACTTTGTCTCCTTGTTATGGAGTTTAGTTAAAGGAATTGAGCACCCCCTGCTAATATCAAAATAATATCCGCCTTGATCATATAAAATGCAATATCTAAAAATATCTGTTTTTAATGGGCCAATAAGTGAATTAATAAATATTTTATATATTTTGTGATTTGACCAATATTTACTCATATATTCTTTAATATCTTGGTCTGTGTATATTTTAAATGATAGGTTTTGGTTTAATTTTCTAAAATTCTTGATGGACTTAGCGTGAGTTCTTCCAAATTTTTTATCTATCCAAGTTTGATGAACTATAGGTGATATTTTTTGTTTGGGGGGCCTGATAGCTAATTGATCTTCAATTTCTATTAAAGGATATTCAGTAATTTTTCTTAAATTATTTTTTATAAATTTAAAATTATTATCTACGCCCATATTAAAAATAATTTATTGGCGGAGAGAGTGGGATTCGAACCCACGGTAAGGTTGCCCCTACACTACCTTTCCAAGGTAGCGCGATCGACCACTCTGCCATCTCTCCGTAAAACTCTACTCACTATCTCCTATTTTTAAAGCTTCAAAAAAAGCCGTCTGAGGTATTTCAACACTACCAAATTGTTTCATTCTTTTCTTTCCTTTTTTTTGCTTTTCTAAGAGTTTTTTCTTTCTAGTAACATCTCCACCATAAAGTTTAGCTGTCACATCTTTTCTAAATGCTTTTATGGTTTCTCTGGCAATAATTTTTCCATAAATAGCGGCTTGAATGGGAATTTGAAAATTTTGTCTAGGTATTAAGTCTTTTAATTTATTACAAATTCTTCTGCCTATAGTCTCAGCTCTCGTTTTGTGAACAATGTTAGAAAAAGCATCAATAGTTTCAGAGTTAACCAAAATGTTAAGTTTGACTAAATCCCCTTCAAAATAGTCGTAAAGTTGATAGTCAAAACTTGCATAACCCTTTGAGTGAGATTTAAGTTTGTCATAAAAATCTATAACAATTTCATTTAATGGGAGCTCCATCTCTAAAATTGCCCTGTTATTTTGTATGTTTAAATTTTTTTGTTTTCCTCTTTTTTCAATACAGAGATTGATAACAGTTCCCAGATAATCTTGTGGAACAATAATAGTAGATTTTACCCATGGTTCTAAAATTTGATCAATTTCAGCTGGGTCAGGTAATTCTGAAGGATTCCTGATGATTTTTTCATTTTTATTTCTATCTATAATTTTATAGACAACACCTGGCGCAGTTGTAATTAAATCTAAATCAAACTCTCTTCTTAATCTTTCAGTAATTACCTCTAAATGAAGTAGCCCCAAACACCCACATCTAAAACCATATCCAAGTGCAGCACTGGTTTCATTTTCATATGTAAAGCTAGAGTCATTAAGGGCTAGCTTTTCGAAACTCTCTTTTAGATGTTCGTAGTCAGATGTATCAACTGGATAAATTCCACAAAATACTACTGGGAGAGAAGGTTTAAAACCTGGAAGAGGTTTTACTGTCTTGTTGTTTAATTCTGTAATAGTATCGCCTACTTTACAATCGGCTACTGATTTTATGCTTGCATTAATGAAACCAATTTCTCCTGCTCTCAACTCATCGCAATAATTTATCTCTGGGGTAAAATAACCTATACGATCAATGTTGTACTGCTGGTTATTTGATAGGAACTTCACTTTCATACCTTTCTTCATGACTCCATCTAAGATACGAACTAAAACAGTTACTCCAAGATAGTTATCGTACCAACTGTCCACTAAAAGAGCTTTTAATTCATCTCCTTCTGTGGTTGGTGAAGGTAATTTTATAATAAGTTGGTCCACTAATTCCCTTATACCCTGGCCTGTTTTAGCTGATACCAACAGTGCATCGGATGTATCGATACCTATAGTTTGTTCAATATCCTCCTTCACTCTATCTGGTTCTGATGCAGGGAGGTCCGCCTTATTTAATACTGGTAGAATTTCATGGTTTGCATCTATAGCCTGATAAGCATTAGCTAGAGTTTGAGCCTCTACCCCTTGAGTGCTATCAACAATCAGCAATGATCCCTCACAGGCTGATAAAGATCTAGAAACTTCATAGGAAAAATCAACATGGCCAGGTGTATCTAAAATATTTAACTGATAAGTTTCACCTAAATTATTCTTATAATTTAGTCTTACAGTTTGTGCCTTAATAGTGATACCTCTTTCTCTTTCTATATCCATAGAGTCTAGCACTTGGTCTTTTTTAGTTCTATCATCCATTCCACCACACATTTCAATGATACGGTCAGCTAGTGTAGATTTACCATGATCGATATGAGCTACAATTGAAAAATTTCTAATATAAGAAATTTTCATTAAGATCTTAACTTAGCATTAAATTTTTGTGATATTTTTTCAATAATATTTTGGTGAACGTTTTCTAAATCTTCTTCAGTAAGGGTTTTTTCATCAGACTGTATAGTAATTTTAAAAGTGACACTTTTAAAATCATCACCTATTTCGGAAGAGTTGTAATCGTCAAAAAATTCAACATTTTGGATAAGTTTTTTATCAATACCAGTTAGCATTCTATGAACTTCAAATAAATTTTGATTTTTTTCAAAGATAAATGAAAAATCTTTTTCGCTAAATTGAAAACTTGAGTCATGAGTTTTATTTAACTTTTTTTTATACATAGTCTCGATAGGTAAATTTTCATAAAAGAATTCTAACCCAAATGTATTAGATAATTTTGGAAAATTTTCTAAAATTACAGGATGAATTTTCCCATATCTTGCTATTAATTTTTTTCCCATACGAAGCTCTGCTGATTGACCTGGATGAAAAAGAATACTTTGAGAACGATCTATATTAAAATTTTTCATATCAAAATTTAGAGAGTTGATTATTTTTGAAATGAGCTCAGATAGAGAGAAAAAATCAAACTTATTTATAGGATAATGCTTATTATTGTATTTTTGTATTGATGTGAGTCCAAATAATATATTTTCCTGAGATTTTGAGTCATTATAAACAGGACCTAGCTCAAAAACACTCAGGTTTTTAAAACCTTTTTTCCTATTTGCTTCGATTATTTCAAGGTGGTTAAATAGCAAAGAACTTCTCATATAGGCATGTTCATCACTGATGGCATTAGATATTTTTAAAGAAGAATCTCCTTTAAGTAAATTATGAGCCTGCTCTGATTGAAAAGAAAAACTTATAACTTCACTAAAATTATTTGAAATTAATGTTTTCTTAATTTTTTTGGTAACTGAAAATTTTTTATTATTTAATGAACTTGTTACTTTTTCTTTTTCCTCATGGGTGGCATAAGGTGATTTTATTTCAATGTTTTCATAACCTTGGATACGAATGATTTCTTCAACCAAATCTATTGGTTGGAGTACATCATTTCTCCATGAGGGTACCTCAACAATGCAAGATTTATCTGTAATTTTATTTATTTTAAATAATAAAGATTTTAATATTTTAATTTGAACTTCACTTGATAATTGTAACCCAATAACTTTTTCAAAATAATTAAAATTGTAATCTATAACATAGGTATTCTTATCTAATTTACCTGCACTAGTGTTTTTACTTACAGAACCACCACAAATTTTATTAATTAAATACGAGGCATATTCTAAACCTTCTTCGATCATTTCTTTATCAAGTCCTCGTTCAAATCGATATCTTGCATCAGAGTTAATACCAAGTTTTCTTCCAGTCTTTGCTACTTGAGAAGGATCAAATAACGCCACTTCTAAGAAAACATTTTTAGTAGTATCTGTACAACCTGTTTCACTTCCTCCCATAATTCCTGCTATTGCAAGAGGATTATTTTTATCAGCAATAACTGTAACAGTGCTATCTAATTGATATTCTTTTTTATCAAGTGCATTAATTTTTTCACCATCGTTGGCTTTTCTCATGTTTAAAAGAGAGTCAATTTTATCTGCATCAAAAACGTGAAGTGGTCTACCAATATCTATTGTAATAAAATTTGTTATGTCTACTAGTGCATTGATGGGTCTTAGACCAATACTTATAAGTTTGTTTTGAAGCCAGTCTGGTGATTTTGAATTACTAATATTCTTGAAATAACGACTAATAACATAGCTGCAACTATTACCATCCTTTTCAATATTCCAACTTATTGGACTCTCAAATTCTAGATTGTCTAACTTTTCATAGTCTAATGGCTTGAGTGCACCAGCTCCTTTAGCTGCTAAATCCCTAGCTAAACCTCTAACCCCAAGGCAATCCCCTCTGTTGGGAGTCAATCCTATTTCAAAAACAGGATCATTGAGTTCAAGGGCTGTAACAGCGTCTGTGCCATTTGAAAAATCTTTTTTAAGTTCAATAATTCCTTCGTGGTCATCACTTAATTTGAGTTCCCTTTCAGAAAGTAGCATACCTTCAGATACTTCTCCTCTAATTTTTCCTTTTTTTAGAATTATATCAGTCCCGGGAATATACATTCCATCTTTAGCAAATATTCCTTTCATACCTTCTTTAACATTGGGGGCACCGCAAACTACTTGATACAATTTATCTCCATCATCAACTTTGCAGATATTTAATCTATCTGCGTTAGGGTGTTTTTTAAATTCTTTGATAGTAGCTACAACAAACTGAGAATATGAAGAATAGTTAGAAAGTGTTTCTAGTTCTAGGCCAATATTAGTTAAGATCTCTCCTATTTGGTTTGGAGATTTATTTGTTTCTAAGTGATCACAAAGCCAGCTAAATGAAAATTTCATTAATATTCACCTAAGCTAAATCCATGTTTAGCCAACCAATTTAAATTTCCATTAAAAAATGAGCGAATATCTGTTAGGCCATGTTTGAGCATCGTTATTCTATCTAATCCCATTCCAAATGCAAAACCTTGAAACTTTGAAGTATCCAGTTTGCAATTTTCTAAAACAACTGGGTTAACCATTCCACACCCTAAGATTTCAAGCCACTTATCTCCTTTGCCAATTTGTAATTTGTTATCAATTATTTCATAGGCAATATCCATTTCAGCAGAAGGCTCTGTGAATGGAAAATAGCTTGGTCTAAATCTTACTTTTAAATCTTGTACTTCAAAAAACTGTTTACAAAATTCAATTAAAGTACCTTTTAAATCTCCCATATTTGCATTTTCATTAATAAATAAACCTTCAACTTGATGAAACATGGGTGAATGAGTAGAGTCAGAGTCACACCTATAAGTCCTACCAGGAGCTATGATTTTTATAGGTGGTTTTTGATTTAACATCGTCCTAATTTGGACCGGGCTAGTGTGTGTTCTCAAAACTAGGGGCTTACCTTTCTCATCTTTATCAGCGATATAAAAAGTATCTTGCATCTCTCTAGCAGGATGGTCCTCTGGAATATTAAGTGCAGAAAAATTAAAAAAATCTGTCTCTATATCAGGGCCTTCTGCAATGGCATAACCCATAGATCCAAAGATAGAGACAACATCATCAAAAGTTTTAGAAATAGGATGGACTTTAGCAGCTGAAACCTCTGGGGGAGGGAAAGTAATATCTAAAAATTCTGTATTTAATTTAGAGTTAATGTCTAATATTTTGAGATCTTTTAGCTTAACTTCAAAAAGTGCCTGAACTTTTTCCCTTAAAAGATTTATTTCAGCTCCTTTAGATTTCTTTTCATCTAAAGATAGGTCTTTTAGAGACTTAAGGAGTTCAGTAATTCTTCCTTTTTTTCCTAAATATGTAACTTTAACAATTTGTAACTCTTCTTGCGAACTAGCTAGTTCAATTTCTTTAGTTACATCTTGAAGGACTTTTTGATTGTCCATTTTTAATTCTAACTTGCTAAAGTAGCTTTAGCCTTTTCTACAATAGATTTAAAAGCAGCAGGCTCGTGAAAAGCAATTTCTGATAAAATCTTTCGATTGATTTCAATATTTGCTTTTTTTAATCCATCAATAAATTTCGCATATGTAATACCGTGTTCTCTTACACCTGCATTAATTCTTTGGATCCACAGACCTCTAAAATCTCTCTTCTTATTCCTTCTATCGCGGTAAGCATATTGGAGAGCTTTGTCCATACTCTGGGTAGCAACTCTATATACATTTTTTCTTCTACCTCGATGGCCTTTAGTAAATTCAAAAACTTTTTTGTGTTTGGCTCTTGCCGTTACACCTCTTTTAACTCTTGGCATTGATTTTCTCTTTCCTTAAACTATTTTCCATATGGCATCATAGACTCTACAATTATTGATGCTGATTTTGATAAAACTCTTGTACCTTTAGAATTACGAATAAAAGAGTTAGTTCTTTTAGACATACCGTGTCTTTTACCAACACTGCCCACAACTAATTTTCCTGAAGAGGAAGTTTTAAAGCGTTTCTTGACGCTACTTTTCGTTTTTAATTTGGGCATTTTATCTCCTTATTTATTGAGTTAAGTGTAATAATCTTGAGGCATACCCATAAACAAGCCTCTTTGATTAATGAGGTCAATTAAATAGCATATATTTTATTTAGGTGCAACAACGAGGAATGCTTGTCTTCCCTCAATTTTGGGTTCCATCTCAACGCGGATAAGGTCTTCCAAGTCCATTTTAACTCTCTTTAGCATATCAATCCCGAGGTTAGAGTGTTCCATTTCTCTTCCTTTAAAACGAAGACTGAATTTAACCCTATTACCCTCTTTGATAAATTTTTGAGCATTTTTTATTTTTACTTGATAATCATGGACTCCCGTACCAGGTCTAAGCTTAAGCTCTTTGGTTTCAATAACTTTTTGCTTTTTCTTGGCTTCATTCTTTTTTTTCTGTTCTTGATACTTGAATTTTCCATAGTCAACTATTTTACATACAGGTGGTTTATTATTTGGAGCTATTTCCACAAGATCTAGTCCCCTACCTTGGGCTATATCAATTGCCTCATTTTTTTTCATAACACCGAGTTGTTCACCATCATCCATAATTACTCTAACCTCTTCAGATGATATAAAATTGTTTATTTTATGGAGATCTCTTTTACCACGAAAATTAATGTTTCTATTAAAAGGTTTATTCAAAATATCAAAGGAAAAATAAAAAAAGAGAGATTAGCAAAAAAAAGTACCTAAAGGATTTATTTTAAAAAACATTAGAGGATTATTAACAAACATAAGATAATTGTAAATATAAAATTTAAATTATTTGTTCAATTTTTTCTAATACTTGCTCAGTTTTTATACTTTTTACATCCTCAGCTAATATTTTATGAACATTATCTCCTAAGGGGTAACAAGACTTGGATATCTCATTATCATTAGCCAACCATATCAAGTGTTTATTGCTTAATCCTGCTATATGAGCAGGGCCAGTATCATTGCTTATTATAAGATCTGAGCCTAAACAAAGATCCAAAAAAATATCAATTTTAGATTCATTTATTTTATTTTGAGCAAGAGGGCATAATTTAATTATTTCATTTATATCCTCAATATCTAATTGGGAGCCTGTTAAGTAGACATCTAATTTCTTGTCAATTAAGTGTTTTGCTATTTTAGCAAATTTTTGGGTTGGCCATTTTTTGTAACTTCCAGTTTTAGAAGCTCCTGGAACCATAATAACGTAATTATTTTTATTAGTTTTTTTTAAAGACATCCAACTCAAATCAGGAGAAAAATATTTATGAATATTTAATTTGCTTAATTGATCTTTATGATTTTGAGTAATATGTTGAACACCTAATGTCTTTTGCTGATATTTAATATTAGAAAATTTTCTAGCAGAAAGAATTTGGGTATTTGTAAAAACTCTCGTAAAAAAATGATAAATCTGAGTTCTATTTGAATTTTGTAAATCAACTACTAGATCGAACTTATTTTTTTTAATGATTTTTAAATAGTTAATAATTGATTGAATTATACTTAATCTGTTATCTATAAGAATTTCCTTAACATAAGGGAGTTTAATAAAAATATTTTTGTAGTTAGACTGAGTAAGTAGATATAGATCATCATTTGGATAATGATGATTTAATGTTTTTATAGCTCCAAATGATAGTACCAAATCTCCAAGTGAACCATGTTTGATAATTAAGATTTTCATTAATTAAAATTTCTTAAGTAAACTTCTAAAGTTTTTTTACACATTTTTTCCGAACTATAATTTTTATTAACAAAATTCCTACTTTTTTGGATTATGTTGGAATAATTATCAATTGCATATTTAAATGATTTAACAAAAGAACTATAGGAACCTACATCAAATAAAAGTTTCTTATCAAATTTAAGGAGCTGTTCCTTGGTTCCACCAATATTTGGAGCTAATACTGGTTTTTTCATAGATAATGACTCTGAAATTGTTCTCCCAAATCCCTCTGGTCTAGTAGAGCAATTAATAACAATAAAACTATCATCGTATAATTTTTTTATATCTAAGGTAGGTTTTTCAAATAAAACAAATTTTGTAAGATTTAAATTTTTTATAAGCATATCAATTCTTTTTTCATATTTTGATTGGTGAGATGAAATAAATACAAGCTTAAATTCATCTCTTAGATTTAAGTCTTTTTTTATATAAAACTTAAGAAGATTATTGTGGCCCTTCCAACTGGATATGCGAGAAGGTAATAGGATTTTTTTAATATTATCTTTTTTATTGGAACTTGATGGTTGAAAGTAATTTGTGTCAATACCTCTCGGAATGACAAAGAGTTTATTTTTATTGAAATATTTATTCACATATGAATTTTTTACAAAGTTTGAATTAAATATGACACTATCGCCCTTAAGTAAAAAACTGTTATACCAATCTTTAAGCAAGAACCCTGGTTTATACTTATTATGAACACTCGTAACTATTTTAATATTCATCTTTCTCAAAAAATTAATTAAAAAAAAAGCTGGGGCTCTAGAAGAGATATGTACTAAATTTATACCTTTGTTTTGTATAATTTTTTTTAAAGAAATTTTTATTTTATATTGATCAAATATATTTTTGAACTTTAAGTTATCAAGATAAATTATATTTAAACTTTTATCTATAATATTATTCTTACTTCTCTCACACAGTATATAATTTTCAATTTTCTTTTTACTTAAATACCTTGATATATCTCTAGAGCCTGTCTCTATCCCTCCTATTCCCATGGTTGGAATAATTTGTAAACAGACTAAGTTTTTTATATTCTTTTGGTATGCCAAGATTCAATTACTTCATAAAAGGTAATACCAAAATAGCCTATAGATATAACAAAAGAAGTAAAAAAAGTTTAATATTTATCCACGGGCTAATGTCAGATATGAATGGAAAAAAATCAATTTTTTTTAATAATTATTGCAGAAAAATGAATATTTCTTTTTTGTGTTTTGATTTTAGAGGTCATGGAAAATCGAGTGGTAATTTTACCGATTTTGGAATAGGTGATTGGTTTAGTGATTTAAAAAGTCTGCTTAAATATTTAAATATAAATCAATCCATATTAGTTGGGAGTAGCATGGGTGGTTGGGTTGCAATGTTATATGCCTTAAATTATCCTAAAAAAGTATCTAAATTAATTGGAATAGCGCCAGCACCAGATTTTACAAAGGAATTAATTTGGAAATCACTTAATTCTAAAGAAAAGCAAAAGATTAAATCTAATAAGATAGTTACAAAAAAAGTTAGTAATAGCTTTTCTTATTCCTACTCTCCTAAATTATTTATAAATAGTAAAAATTTTTTTATTAAAGATATAAAAAAAAAATATAATGGACAAACAATTTTCTTTCATGGAGGTCAGGACCTATCTGTACCATATAACTATAATGATAGATTTTATAAGAATTCTACTTTTTTAAATTTAACTAATATAACTGTTAAAAATGCTGATCATAGCATGTCAGATAAACTAAGTTTAAACTCTATAATTAAATATTTTTAAGCAATTTTATGTTGTTCAATTACAGGATAATTCAATTTATCAACTACCTCATTAGGAACGACATGGATAAACTTTGAAATTTCTTGCTCAAAGTTTTCAATTATATATGAGGCTCTTTTAGATTTTGTCTCTTCGCTAAAGTTAGTCAAAAGTTTAAATAAGTATTTCTTCCAATTTTCGTCCAATATTTGGTATGATTGAATAGTTTCCTTATTCATCATCTCACTAAGATTCTTTTGATCAGAATATATAAATGCTGATCCTCCAGTCATGCCAGCTCCAAAATTATCTCCAATATTTCCTAAAATAACAACTTCTCCGCCAGTCATATACTCACATCCATTTGCCCCACATCCTTCAACAATAGCCAATGCTCCTGAATTTCTTACACAAAATCTATCTCCCGCTTGTCCAGATGCAAATAAAGTTCCAGCTGTTGCACCATATAAAGTAACATTTCCGATAATAACATTTTCATGACTTGGTTGGTTGAATGAATTTCTAGGTTGAACAATAATTTTTCCACCAGAAAGACCTTTACCAACATAATCATTAGAGTCTCCGAAAACCCTTAGAGTTAAACCTTTCACTGCAAATGCCCCAAGAGAATTTCCACCAGAACCTCTTAATTTGAGTGTGACATGGTCTTCTGAAAGGGAGTTCATTCCATAATGACGAGTGATAAAAGAAGATATCTTTGTTCCTATAGTCCTTAGTGTATTTTGAATGTTATAAGTAAGTTCTATTTTTTGACCTGATTGGATAAACTCTTTTCCATCTTTTTCAAATAGATCATCAAGGGTTTTTGGAACTTCATTTCTTTTTTTCTCAGAGTGATAGTCATAAATCTTTCCATCGTCAATTTTTGTTAAAATTGGATTTAAATCCAAATTATCTAGATCACTAGAACCATAGTGCGCTTGTGATAAGAGTTCTGTTTTTCCAATAACATCTTTTAGAGATGAGTAACCCAATGATGCTAAGATTTCCCTAACCTCTTCTGCTATAAATGAAAATAGATTAATTACCTTCTCAGGAGTTCCACCAAATTTTTCTCTTAAATCTTCATCCTGGGTGCACACACCTACGGGGCACGTATTAGAATGACACTGTCTGACCATGATACAACCCATGGCAACTAAAGAAGCAGTACCAATTCCATATTCTTCTGCTCCAAGAATAGCCGCCTTAACTATATCTTGACCAGTTTTTATTCCACCATCTGTTCTAAGAATTACTTTATCTCTTAAACCATTTAATGATAGGATTTGATGTACTTCACTAATTCCTAACTCCCATGGAAGGCCAACATACTTAATGCTAGATTGAGGACTAGCTCCTGTTCCACCGGAGTGTCCAGATACTAAAATCACATCCGCTTTAGCTTTAGCAACTCCAGCAGCCACAGTTCCAATACCTGACTGGGCAACTAGTTTTACACATACTTTAGCTACTGGGTTGATTTGTTTGAGGTCATATATAAGTTGAGCCAAATCTTCAATTGAATAAATATCATGATGAGGGGGTGGGCTAATAAGGGTAACACCCTTAGTACTGTGTCTAAGTTTGGCAATTAAATCAGTCACTTTGAAACCAGGGAGTTGTCCCCCTTCTCCAGGCTTAGCTCCTTGGGCTATCTTAATTTCAATTTCTGAACAATTATTTAAATACTCTGCAGTTACTCCAAACCTTCCACTGGCTACTTGTTTAATTGAAGAGCTTGGGTTATCTCCATTTTGTAATTTATTATATCTAGCTGAGTCCTCTCCCCCTTCACCACTGTCAGACTTAGAGCCAATTCTATTCATAGCTACAGCAAGTGTTTGATGAGCTTCAGGACTAAGGGCGCCTAGAGAAATACCAGGAGAAACAAAGCTCTTTCTAATTTCAGAAATACTTTGGACAGCATCAAGTTTTAGAACTTGTTGGGATTCATTAAATTTAAGAAGGTCTCTGATATGAATGGGTTTTGTATTATATATTCTTTTAGTATAATTTTTGTAAAGGTTGTATGAATCTCTTGTTACAGCTTCTTGGAGCATATGGATAGAAACACCTTCGTAGGCGTGTATTTCACTGTTAGCTCTGAAACGAAATTCACCACCAATGTCTAGAACTGTATTATTCCCCTTGAAAGATAAATCATGCTGTTTTCTGACTCTTTTTTCTAAACCTTCAAGGCCGATACCAGAAATTCTTGAAGGCATCCCAGGGAAAAAACTCTCAACCATACTACGACTAAGACCAATTATTTCTAAATTCCTTCCCCCTCGGTAGGAGCTAATAATTGAAATACCCATTTTGCTGATAATTTTTCTAAGACCCTTCTCGATAGCTTTCTTTAAATTTTGTATAAGTTTTGGATACTCAATATTCTTATAAATATTTTTATTAAACCTATCACAAACTATTTTTTCAATAAGAGAGGCATTTACAGTGGTTGCTCCCACACCAATTAGTACTGCAAAATAATGAACATCAAAACACTCTAAAGATGACACATTTAATGAAGTAAAAGTTCTTAAATTGTTTTTAATTAAATAACTATGTACTGCACTTGTAGCTAGAATCATAGGCAAGGCTACCCTGTTTTTATCAATTTTTTTATCAGATATTATTAAATGCTGAGTACCTGACCTAACTGCTTGTTCTGCCTCTGAACAGACTCTTTGTATCTCATTTAAAAAATTAGTCTGGTCATTAATATTGTAAGTACAATCAATTTCAGTAGTGTGCTGACTAAGATGCTCTTTTAAGGTTTCAATTTCATTATCGAGTAATACAGGGCTTTCTAAAAGAACAAGATTGCATTGCTCTGAGTCTTCCTCAACTATATTACCTAAATTTCCAAGTCTAGTCTTAAGGCTCATTACAACTTGCTCCCTTAAACTATCTATTGGTGGGTTTGTAACTTGACTAAAATTTTGCTTAAAAAAACTATGAAGACCTCGATATCTTTCTGTGAGAACACTTAAAGGGGTATCATCTCCCATGGAGCCAATAGCCTCTTGCCCTGTTTTCACCATTGGGTCTAATATCAAATCAAGAGTTTCTAAAGATAGGTTAAAGGATTTTGATATTTGATAAAAAATTTTATCAACGCTTTCTTCTGGCTTGAGGATTTTTTTATCTGCAAGAATAGCATCTAATTGAGTCGTTTTTTTATTCCAAGTCGAGTAGTCTCGCCTTTCACTTAATTGTTTTTTTAATTCATCACTTTGGTAGAACTTTTTCTCTTTATAGTTAATCGCAATAAGTTCTCCAGGTCCAACCCTACCTTTTTTCAAAATATTTTTTTCTTCTATATTAACCATACCTACCTCGGAACCAGAGATAAGTAGGCCATCATTTGTAATTATATAGCGTAAGGGACGAAGGCCATTTCTATCCATTCCTGATATAATCCAATCTCCAAAATTTCCACACACAGCTGCCGGACCATCCCAAGGCTCTATAACCGCATTACAATAAGCGTACATATCCTTTAAATTTTCTGAGATATCTGGTCGGTTTGACCAAGCTTCTGGAATAATCATTGATTTAGCCATTGGCATATCCCTGTCAGTTTGTACTAGTAATTCAAAAGCTCCGTCTAAAGAGGCTGAGTCGGAAGCATCAGAATCTAAAATAGGTTTTAAATCATCAATTCTCTCATTGAAAAAAGGATGGGTTATTCTCGGTTCATGTGCACTCATCCAATTAATATTACCTTTCAAAGTATTTATCTCACCATTGTGAGCTAAAACTCTAAAAGGTTGGGCAAGAGACCAAGTAGGAAAAGTATTTGTAGAGTATCGTTGGTGATAGATCGCAAACTTTGATTTGAAATCAGGGTCTAAAAGGTCAGTATAAAATTCAGATAATTGTTCTGCTAAAAACATTCCTTTATAAACAATAGTTTCAGTTGAAAGAGAACAAATATAGAAATCATTTATATTTAGTGCTTTAATTTTATTCTCTATTCTTCTTCGTGTTAAATATAGTTTTTTTTCTAAATCATCCTGGGATTCCTTAGGAGAGAATATGATTTGTTCAATTTCAGGTTTTGTATAATTTGCTTTTTCTCCAAGAATTTCTGTATTAACTGGAACTTGCCTCCAACCAAAAATGTTCATTCCCGCTTTAATAATCTCATATTCGACAATAGCTCTACATTTTTCTTGAGCTCCAAAGTCTCTTTTTGGGAGAAATATCATACCTACCCCTAAAAGATTTTTTTCATTGGCTTTATGTCCTGTTCTTACAACTTGCTTGTTAAAAAAAGAATTAGAAACTTCAAGCATAATTCCAGCACCATCTCCAGTTTTTCCATCTGCATCTACAGCGCCTCTATGAAAAACAGCTTTGAGTGCCTCAACACCTTTTTCAACTATATCTCTTCGTGATTCACCATCTATGGAAGCTACAAGTCCTACCCCACAATTATCGTGCTCAAACTCGTCTCTATATGTATGATTTTTTTTTAGTTTATTTTTATTTTTTAAATAGAACTCTACTTCTTGATTTTTCATGATGCTTTTTTTATTTGATTGCTTTGTAAAAATTGGTGAATAGACTTTGCTACTTCTCTTCCATCATGGATGGCCCAAACAACTAAAGATGCTCCTCTAACAATATCTCCTGCAGCAAATACCTTTGGATTACTTGTTTGAAACCTCTTAAAATCAACTTTAACGGTATTCCAACTAGTAAGTTCTAGGTCAGTATTGAAATGTGAATTTAAATCTTCTGGCTCAAAACCTAAAGCTTGGATGATTAGATCACTTCTAATTTGTTTTTCTATTCCTGTATCTAGTGGTTTTCTCCTACCTGTTTCGTCAGCCTCTCCAAGAGTGGCTACTTTGTAGCTTAAGCTAGATGCTTCAGATTTTTCACTGATTATTTTTGAAGGAACAGCAAGCCAATTAAACTTAACACCCTCTTGTTCTGCATTTAAAACTTCCCTTGCAGATCCGGGCATATTTTCTTTATTTCTTCTATAAAGGCATGTTACTTCTTTGGCTTTTTGACGGATAGCCGTTCGTACACAATCCATCGCAGTATCACCACCACCAATTACAACAACATGTTTATCTTTTGCACTTAAATATTTGTTTGAGGAAGGAGTATCTCCAAGACCAACTTTATTACTCTCTATTAAAAAATCCAAAGCAGGAAGAGAGTTATTAATATTTGATATCTCGATATCTAGTTTTCTAGCTTTGTAAACACCAGTAGCAACAAGAATAGCGTCGTAGTCTTTTTCTAAATCTTGGAAGGTTAAATCCTTACCTATTTCTTTGTTAACATGGAAATTAACTCCACTATTTGTTAGCCAATCTGTTCTTCTCTCGACAATACTTTTGTCTAATTTAAAATTAGGGATACCATAAATCATTAAGCCGCCAACTCTGTCATTTTTTTCAAAAACATCGACGTGATATCCATTTTGAATAAGGTATGAAGATGCTGCCATCCCAGCAGGACCTGATCCAATGATTGCGACTTTTTTTTTTGATGAACTGTTTATTTCAATATTTTTAACCCACCCTTTTTCCCATGCTAACTCAGTGAGATATTTTTCTAAATTACCAATTGTAATAGCTCCAAAACCTGCTTGCTCAACAACACAGTTTCCTTCACATAGCCTGTCTTGAGGGCAAACCCTACCACAAACTTCTGGAAACACATTTGTTGAAGATGAAACTTGATAAGCCTCTTCTAATCTATTCTCAGCAATATATTTGAGCCAATCAGGAATATTATTATTTAAAGGGCAATGAATTTGACAATAAGGAACTCCACACTGGGAACATCTTGAAGATTGTTCAACAGATGTTTTATTGTCAAACTGACTATAAATCTCTTGGAAATCCTTTATTCTTTTTTCAGGATCTGATTTGGATGGATTCTTTGGTTTTTGCTTATGAAACTCTAACATGATAATAAATTATTACTTTATTCTCCTACAAATAAATGGAATTTATTTCTATAAAGATTCTACTATTAAGTAAATACCTATTTAGTAATATATTATGACTAATGAAAATTTTTTTTATATTTTTTACTCTATAATTCAAGGAATTACTGAATTTATCCCCATTAGTTCAAGCGGTCACCTGAATATAATTGAGTTAATTTTTGTAAACCTAGAAGAAAGAAATTTTTTATATGAAACTACTGCACACTTTGCCTCCTTATTGGCTCTTCTATTATATTTATATAAAAATAAATACTTTGAATTTAGCAATATTAGGGTCAATTTTTTTCCTGTTATCTTAGCAACTATCCCCGCAGTATTCGTTGGCTATATAATAGTTTCTCTAAAAATAAATATTATAAGCCTAAAAATTATTGGTATTACATCCATTATTGGTGGATTAATGCTTTATTTTTCTGATATGAAACAATTTCAAAGACTTGAAGTAAAAAATAGAGCAATAAAATTCTTTTTGGCAGGTATGTTTCAATGTCTCGCTTTTATACCCGGTTTTAGTAGGTCTGCTAGTTGTATAATTGCTTTTAGATTACTGGGAGAAGAAAGGAAGATATCTTCTATTTATAGTCTTTATTTAGGAATACCCATAATAACTATATCTTTTTTATCTAATTTTAAAGACCTCAAAAATATGGTTATAGATATTAATTTAGTAATAATTTTTATTGTAACTTTTATTTCAGCATACATAACATTAAATCTTTTTATAAATTTTATAAATAGAATCAGCTTTACGCCCTTTGTTATTTATAGAATTTTACTAGGGTTAATTATTTTAGGTATATTTTAATTAAACTCTATCGAGGAACTTATTTAAATACTGTGAGGAAATTATTTTCATATCTGATAAATCTTTCTCAATTATTTCAGATACCTTAGATTGGCTTCCATCAGAAATACTATCATGTGATAGTGATAAAAATTGATCGTAAGTAAATAATGGCCTTGGGAGCTTCTCCATTAATTTTCCTTGGATAATTGCAAAGAATGAAGGAATTTTTATAAATCGAGCAGGTTTTTTTAGAGTTTTAAATATATGTGAGAGTATCTCTTTAAATGAAAATATTTCATTTCCTACTGCTGGGATATTTGAATTTTTATATTTATCAAAATTTTGAATTAATTTAAATAGCATAAGAGATAAATCATTGACATAAATTGGTTGAAATTTTGTTTCTCCTTTTTTGTACAAAGGAAGGAAAGGAAATAATTTTGCCATCTTACCGAATTGATTTATAAAATTATCCTCTTCCCCATAAACAATACTAGGCCTGATTATAATATAGTTAGTATTATTGTTTTCGATAAATTCTTCTCCCATTTTCTTAGAAATAAGGTAATTAGATTTTGTATCATAGCTTGAGCCTAGGCTTGAAACATGTAAAAAAGGTTTGTTATATTTTTCAGCATAAAAAGATATTTTTTTGGGTAATAAGAAATGTGCAAGTTCAAAAGACATACTTGATTTCTCAAATAAAAGTCCAATTAAATTGACAACCACATCGCTTTTTTTAATTAAATTCTCTAAGTTAGATAAATCATGTAAGTCAAAATCAAATACTTCTATTTGACCAATATCTCCAGAAAGAATATTCCGTTTGACCCCAGCAGAGTTTCTGACTGGACATAATACCTTGCATTCATCAGATAAGAGTCTTTTAACAATACTTCTACCAATAAAACCAGTAGATCCAAATACAAGTATATTTTTGTTTCTCATTACAATATCTATCTTATATAAATATAAGAACCATCATGTCAAATTATCAATTATTCCATAATGACCTACCCACTCAAGCTTCAAAATCATTTAAAGGTGAAATCTCTATAGACACTGAAACATTGGGGTTAAATATTAAAAGAGATAGACTTTGTCTTATTCAGCTAAGAAACGAGTCAAATAAGAAAATATACCTTATTAAATTTGATGATGAATTATCCGCTAAAAAATCTAAAAACCTAAAATTAATTATGGAAAATAGGTCTTTAAGAAAAATTTTTCATTATGCAAGATTTGACATGGCGGTCCTTAAAGAAAATTTAAATATAAATGTGAAAAACGTTTTCTGTACAAAAATTGCTTCTAAGCTTACAAGAACATATTCCTCAAAACATGGCCTAAAAGATCTGGTAAAAGAATTATTAAATGTAGAGCTAGATAAAAATGAACAAACTTCAGATTGGAGTCGAAAGAAACTCTCAAAACTACAGGTTCAATATGCTATGAATGATATTCTTTATCTTGAAGGTCTCAAAATAATTCTGGAAACTAAACTTGAAGACCTTAAAAGAATAAAAACTTTTAACTCGATAATGAAATTTTTGGAAACAAGAGTTGAATTAGATTTAATGGGCTGGGAGAATACTGACATTTTTGCCCACAAGTAAAATGAATAAATCAAATATTATTAAAAAAGGTAGAGAAGTATTAAATACTGAAGCTGGAGCTATAAGAAATTTATCAAAAGGTTTAGATCAAAATTTTATAAAAGCTGTAAATCTTATAATTAAACTTGAGGGCAAGCTTATACTCTCAGGTGTTGGTAAAAGTGGAAACATAGCCAACAAACTAGCATCTTCATTTACCTCGACTGGAGTACCATCAATTTATTTGAATCCAGTAGATGCAAGCCATGGGGACATGGGTATCGTAAGTCAAGGAGATGTTTTAATTGCTCTTTCAAATTCTGGTGAATCTTATGAATTATCAGATCTTATAAACTTTGCTAAAAAAAAGAAAATTAAAATTATCTCTATAACATCTAATAAAAAAAGCCTTCTATCTAAAAATGCAGATGTTTCATTAATATTACCAGTTCATAAAGAAGCAGATAAATTAAATACAATTCCTACAACCTCAACAACTCTTTGCTTAGCTTTAGGAGACGCTTTATGTTGCACAATTTTAGATATTAGAAACTTTGATAAAAAATCTTTTAGGGAATTACATCCTGGTGGAAAAATTGGAAAAAAATTAAAAACACTTAATGAAATTATGGATAAAGATATACCAATAATGAATTCTAAAGCCACTATTATGGATGCTGTTTTAAAGATGACCGAAAAAAAATATGGTTGTGCGGTAATGGTAGATAAAAATATGAAAATCAAAGGAATTTTTACTGATGGAGATTTAAGGCGAGCCATCAAAAATATCAAAATGGATGATTTAGTTGTCTCTGTAATGAAAAATAAACCTATTACAGCACCTCATGATTTGTTAATTTCCTCTGCAGTTTTATTAATGAATAAGAACTCTATTACTAGCTTAATTATAGCAGATAAAAATATTCCAATTGGCATTGTAAATCTTAAACAGTGTGTTGATAATGAGTAAATTCTTTCCAAAAGTATTAAATTTAATCATTTTTTTTATTATAGTACTTCAAACATTCATATATTATCTTAACACAAAATCCTCAACTAAAGTTTTTAGTCAAAAAAGTGTTAGTGTAGAAAACTTCTCTAGTATAGTTTTATCTAAATCTGGAATGACAAAAATTGGATCAGAAAAATTAAATAAAGTAGATGAAAATAATATTTCATTAGAGGGAATATCTTATTTAGAAAATAGTAAATATAAGATTTATGGAAGTAATATATTTATTGATATGGAAAATGATGTTTCCTATAGTAATGACGATGTTGAAGTAATTAATTCTATGGGAATTTTGAACGCAGAGGGTTTCACAAATTTAGACTCGGAGGGAAAAATTTTATTTCAAGGAAAGGTAACTTTTATAAGACATGACTAAATATATACTTATTTTATTTATATTTATCTTCAAATATGCTCAGTCAGAAAGCTATGTAAAAGCGGGTGAAAGTTTAATTTGGGACTCTGAAAAACAGTCTTATACCGCTAATGGAGAAGTAGAATTTCAAAATGATAAGTTTGTTGCATTCGCCGATGAAATGATTGCTGAATATATTGAACAAAAAAATAAGGAGGTTTTTACAATTGTAGAATTATTTAATGATGTAAAAATTGAATTTAAAGATGAGATATTTAAAGGTGATTATGCCATATATACGCGTGAGGATAATATAATTAGGTTAACTGGCAATGTTTCTATTAAATCCCCAACTCGACTTCTAACAGGATATGAATTGATAGCTGATATTGATAATAATAAAAGAATTTTAAACTCTGCTGACGATGAATCATTAGTTGAGGTTCTTTTAGACAATAATGCAAAAAATTAAACTCATTCAAATAAGTAAAAAATTCAAATCAAAACAAGCACTCAAGCAAGTTAATCTTGAATTTGATAGTAATAAAATTAATGGGCTTCTAGGTCCAAACGGTAGTGGTAAGACAACCTTATTTAATATTATAGCAGGCTTTCTCTCTCCAGATGAAGGTCAAATCTTATTAGATGGTAAAGACCTAAGATCATTAAGCTTAAGTTTAAGATCAAAATTAGGTATTTCCTATTTACCTCAAGAGGCCTCTATTTTTAGGGATATGAATGTATATGATAATATTCATTCAATTGCTGAATTATTCTACGAAAAATCAAAATCAATCAAAGTTACTAATAATCTAATCCAACAATTTTCTCTTCAAAGTTTTCAAAAGACAAAAGGTAAGCTTTTATCTGGGGGAGAGAGAAGAAGAACAGAAATAGCAAGAGCTCTTGCCAGTAATCCTAAATTTTTATTATTAGATGAGCCTTTTGCAGGTATAGACCCAATTGCAATTGAAGAAGTTAAATCTACAATATATCTTCTTAAAAAAATAAATATCGGTATTATTATAACTGATCATAATGTCAAAGAAGCTCTTAGTATTGTTGACTTTGGATATATTATTTATAATGGTCAAATAATCAAATCAGGAAATCCTAAAGAAATAACTTCAGATAAATTTGTTAAAAAAATATACTTAGGTAGCACCTACCAATAATCAAATAATATATGACTATCAAAAATAATACTTTAATTAAGGGCACTTATTTTCCTCCGGGTGATAAGTCAATTAGTCATCGTATTCTCATTCTATCAAGCCAAGCTGTTGGTAAATCTGAAATATCAAATTTATTAGAGGGCGAAGATGTCCTTAATACTCTAAAAGCAATGAGAATTTTGGGAGCTAATATCTCCAAAAAAAATAAAAAATATGTTGTATTTGGCATCCCACCAGGAGGATTATTTCAACCTAATAAGCCCATAGATTTTGGAAATTCTGGAACTGGTATAAGACTAATATGTGGTCTAATAGCATCTAACAATATTAAAGCCAAGCTAGTTGGAGATGGGTCTTTAAGCAAACGTCCCATGAAAAGAGTGACAGTTCATTTGAAAAAAATAGGAGCGCTTATTAATCTTAAAAAGGATTCTTATCCTCCAATTAAAATTCAAGGAGATGGGGAAGCCTTACCTTTAAAATACAATATCATGATCCCGTCTGCTCAGATTAAAAGTGCAATTATGCTGTCAGCTCTTAATACTAAGGGTTTAATTGAAATTAAAGAGTTTAAAACAACTAGAGACCATACTGAAAATATGTTAAAGGCCATGGGCTACAATATTAAAGTTAAGGAAGACAATAAGTATCGCTACATAAAAATGATAAATGATAAAGATCTTAATTCCTTAAATTACAATGTACCCGGGGATCCCTCTTCGGCTGCTTTTTTTATAACAGCTGCCTGTTTAAAGCCAGGTTCTAAATTAATTATTAAAAATATGTTATTTAATAAAACTCGCACTGGTTTTATTAGCACTCTAAAAAAAATGGGTGCAAAAATCAAAATATTAAAAAAAAAGAGAGTAAATTTTGAGTTAGTAGCAGATTTAAAAATTGAACAAAAAAAATATTTAAAACCCATCATTTTAGAGGCAAAAGATATCCCTTTACAGGTTGATGAGATACCTATTCTTTCCATAGCAGCTTCATTTGCAGAGGGTAAGAGTATTTTTAAGGGCTTAAAAGAATTAACTGTTAAAGAAAGTAATAGGCTACTTCTTATTCACCAAAATTTAAAAAAAATGGGAGTTAATTCAGAGATAAAAGGATTTGATTTACATATATATGGCAGTAATAATTTAAAAAAAGGTGGTGCCAATATAGTCCATCATAATGATCATAGAATAGTAATGTCTTTCTATTTAGCTAATTTAATTTGTGTTAAAAATAATAAAATTAAAGATAAATCATGTGTAAAAACAAGCTATCCCTCTTTTTTTCATCATATTTTAAAATATTCTCATTAATTTTCCTTGAAAAAGGTTTAGAAAGCTTTAAAAAAACCTAACTAATTTGAAAGGTTAATAATGACTTATGATATCTAACAACGAGTATAGTAAACTGCTAGACCAACAATTTGAAACTAAAACTAACATTTCTGCAAACAAAATAATCCCTGGAACAATTTTAAAAATAAACGATCAACATGTAATTGTTGATATTGGATATAAAAGTGAAGGTCAAATACCAAAAGAAGAATTTCTAAATACTGGGTCTACGGATGATCTAAAAACTGGACAAATTATTGAGGTATTTATTGAAAAGCTTGAAGACAGAGAAGGAAACATAAGATTATCTCATGAAAAAGCAATTAAAATGAAATCTTGGGAAAAGTTACAAAAACTCTATGACAATAAAGAAAGAGTCAAAGGTTTTATAGTTGGTAAAGCAAAAGCCGGTCTCTATGTTAAAATTATGGGAACAAATGCATTTTTACCCTTGAGTCAAGTAGACGTTCGCCCTGTGCGAGATGTTAGCCACCTTATAAAAACTGAAGAAACTTTTGAAATTCTTAAAATGGATTACTCCAAAGGTAATATCGTTGTTTCAAGAAAAGCGATACTGGAAGAAAAACAAAAAACTATTAAAAATGAAATTATAGAAAAATCAAAGTCTGACTCTTTTGTAAATGGTAGGGTGAAGACTTTTACTGATTATGGTGCATTCGTGGATCTGGGAGGTATTGATGGATTGGTTCATTTGAGTGACATATCTTGGAGTAGGATAGGTCACCCTTCTGATGTCCTAGAAATTGGAAAAAAATATGATTTTAAGATATTAAAAATTTCAGATGACTCAGATAAAATTAGTTTAGGTTATAAGCAGTTAAAAGACGATCCATGGGAAAAAATTGAAAGTAAAATCTCTAATAATGAAATTTATGATGGTAAAATTACACACATTACTGATTATGGAGCATTCGTTCAACTTATTGACAAAGATTTAGAGGGATTAGTTCACTCCAATGACATAAGTTGGACTAAAAAAAATATTCATCCTAATAAGATTCTAGATATCGGTTTTAATATTCGTGTCAAAGTTTTGGAAATTGATAAGGAAAAAAAACGTATAAGTCTTGGTATTAAACAAACAGAACCAAACCCATGGGAAAATATCCTTAATGAATATAAAAAGGATCAAATAATAGAAACAGAAATTAAAAATATTACAGAATTTGGAATTTTTGCAAAATTAAATGATAATATTGATGGATTGATACATAAGAATGACCTTTCATGGACTGATTCTAATGGAGATAGAACTCTAAAGAAGTATCAAAAAGGTCAAAATATTGAAGTTAAGATCATAGAAATCGACCCTAGCAAAGAAAAAATAAGCTTTGGAATTAAACAATTATCCGCAGATCCTTTTAATGAGTTTTTCAAAGATAAAAATAAAGGAGATATTGTTTCTGCTACTATAACTAGGATTAATAATAATGGAATTGATGTAGAAGTTGCAAACTTTATAGATACAACCATTCGTAGAAAAGAACTTTCCAAAAATAAAGAAGAGCAAAATATTTCAAGATATAACGAAGGTCAAAAGATTGATGCAAAAATTAGCTCAATTGATTTAACAAACAGAAAATTTGCTTTATCGATCAGGCAATTAGAAATAGATGAAGAGCAGAACTTGTTAGAAAAATATGGCTCTAAATCATCTGGTTCAGTACTAGGTGATATATTAGGTAAGGCTTTGGATGAAGAAAAGGACACCAAAGAGGAATAAATCTGACATATTAAAGTCATTTTTACACTCTGAAAAAGATTTAAATCCTCGATTTAATGAATCTTTTTTTAATAGGTTCTTTGAATTGTTGGAGCAATCTTTATCTAAACATCAAAATATTGAATTAAGAAACTTTGGTATTTTCAAAACAAAACTAATGCAACCTAGGTATGGTTTGGACCCTAGAAATAAAAAAAAAATTTATATACCCTCTAAATGGAAAGTGGCATTTAAGTTAAGTGAGAATTTAAACAAAAAACTCAATGAAAAAATTTAAAGCTTTCATTGCACTAGACTGCAAAACTAATAATGAGAATATCAGGATTGTAAAAAATTTATCCTCTCAAGTATTTGGTTTTAAGGTAGGGTATAGGTCTTTTTATAGCAAAGACTCAGAAAAACTATTAGCTGAAATTAAAAAAAATAAATGTTTTTTGTTTCTCGACCTAAAACTTCACGATATCCCAAATACTGTCACTACTGCTATTACTTCTTTATCAAAAATAAATCCTGATTATCTAACACTTCATATATCTGGAGGAAAAACTATGTTGGAGCAATCTTTAATTACTATAAAAAAAAATAAACTCAAGACAAAACTTCTTGGTGTAACTCTATTGACTAGCCTCGATAGGAAAGATAGCAAATTAATTTTTTCAGAAAAAAATACAAATTCATTAGTGTATAAATTTGCTAATATAGCTAATGAATCTAAAATTCATGGTCTAATTTGTTCAGGTCAAGACCTAGGCAATTTACAATTGTTTAAAAAGCTTATTAAAATTACCCCTGGTGTAAAATTATTTGCAAGAAAAGATGATCAAAAACGAGTTACTTTTGTTCATGATGCCCTAAAAAATGGAGCAGACTATGTTGTGATTGGAAGAGAAATAATAGATAGTAAGAATCCCTTAGAATTACTAAAAAAATATTATGAAGAGAATAAAAATAAAGATTTGTGGACAAACTAATCCTGCAATAATTGAACATTGTCTCAATATTGGGGTCAACCAACAAGGACTTATATTTTACGATAGGAGTCCCCGAAACTTAGACGATGGAACTCTAAAAATTATTCACCAATATTTTCAACAATTTCATGATATTTTTGTTGGTGTTTTTGTGAATCCTACCCTGGAACAAATTGAAGAGAAATTAAATATATACAATTTTCAGACAATCCAACTTCATGGAAATGAAAATCAAGAGCTTATTGATAAAATTAAATCTAAATTCCAAAAAAAAATATATAAGTCGATTTCTCCAGAAGAATTTAAAGTAACTAATTTAAAAAATATTGATCAATTTTTAATTGAGGCTAAACCTGATTTAAAAGAACAGCCAGGAGGAAATAACAAAACATGGAATTGGTCCGATTTTGAAAACCCTTTGGGTCATCCTTTTATTTTATCTGGGGGTCTCAACCAAAATAATATAATTGAGGCAATTAACTTAACAGGGACAGAATTTATTGATATAAATTCAGGCGTAGAGGAAATAAAAGGTGAAAAGAATCTATCCTTAATTGATAGTTTGATTACATCTCTCAAGAATTAATGAAAAAATATAATGAACCCAATATTTTAGGTCGATTTGGTGACTATGGTGGGATGTATGTATCAGAAACGTTGATGCCTTTGTTAATTGATTTGGATCAATCTTACCAAAAAATACAAAAAGATAAAAAATTTCAAAAAGAGCTGTCTGATCTTTTTAAAAATTATGTAGGTCGTCCCTCCTCTTTACATTATGCAAAAAATTTATCTGCATATATCAATGGACCTAAAGTCTATTTTAAAAGAGATGAGTTAAACCACACAGGTGCTCATAAAATTAATAATTGTCTTGGTCAAATTCTGCTTGCAAAGAAAATGGGTAAAACTCGAATTATCGCTGAAACAGGAGCAGGTCAACATGGAGTTGCTACTGCTACAGTCTGTGCTTTATTTGGACTACCCTGTCATATTTACATGGGATCCAAAGATATTGAAAGACAAAAGCCAAATGTATTTAGAATGAAATTGCTTGGTGCAAATATTATTCCTGTAGAGTCTGGGAGTAAATCACTTAAAGATGCTATGAATGAAGCACTTCGTGATTGGATTAAAAATGTTAGAGATACTTTTTATATAATTGGTTCTACGGCTGGACCTCATCCCTACCCTAAAATGGTAAGAGATTTTCAATCTGTCATTGGAAGAGAAGCTAGAGAGCAATTCTTAAAGGTAGAGAAAAAATTACCCGACTATTTAATAGCATGTGTTGGAGGTGGTTCTAACGCAATGGGTTTATTTTATCCTTTTTTAAATGATAAAAAGGTTAATATTATTGGGGTTGAAGCAGCAGGAAAAGGACCAAAAACCGACCAAACAGCTGCCACTATGACATCAGGTACTCCTGGTATTCTTCATGGTAGCTACAGTTATGTTTTGCAAGATAATGATGGCCAAATTAAAGAAGCACACTCTATTTCAGCTGGATTAGACTATCCTGGAGTTGGGCCAGAGCATTCCTATTTAAAAGATATCAAAAGAGCAAAATATTATGGTGTTACAGATAAAGAGGCATTAAGTGCTTTTCAACTATGTTCAAAACTAGAAGGTATAATTCCAGCTTTGGAACCCTCTCATGCTCTAGCTTATCTTATAAAGGCATTTAAAAATAAACAAAAAGGAAAGACTATTATCTTAAATTTATGTGGTAGAGGTGATAAGGATTTATTTACGGCAGCAAAGGCCATAGGTTTTGATGCTGATGAATAAACTAGATAATCTACCTAAAAAAAAAATACTGTCTTTATTTATGACTTGTGGCTTTCCAAGTTTATCACAGAGTAAAAAAATTTTTCAGGAAATGTTATCACATAAACCAAATATCATTGAATTTGGCCTCCCATTTTCTGACCCCATGGCCGACGGCCCTATCATCCAAGAGTCTAGCAAGATTGCTTTAAAATCAAAGCTATCAACAAAACATTCCTTAAATCTAATTAAGTCTCTTAAAAAAGGAAGTGGTAATACAGCTTTTGTTATTATGTGTTATTTAAATACTATTCAAAAATTTGGAGTAAAAAAATTTACTAATGAAATTAAAAGTTTTGTTGATGGAATAATAATAGTTGACCTTCCATTTGAAGAAGAGGCTTCAATAAAAAAAATTTTAGATAAAAATAATATTCATCTGATTAAATTAATATCCCCAATGACTAATAAAAAAAGATCAGAAAAATTATTAAAAGATGCCAAAGGGTTTGTATATTATATTTCAGCAACTGGTATAACGGGCTCTAATAAACTTGATTATTCTGAAATAAATAAAAATGTTTCTCTTTTAAAAAAACAAACTAAAACTCCTGTGCTTGTAGGTTTTGGAATTAAATCTCGAAAAGATGCATTAGCTATAAGTAATAAAACTAAGGCTGATGGTATTATAATAGGATCGGCATTAATTAAAAAATATTTTGAAAAAAATATGAACTTTAAAAAGTATTTATCTTCTTTAAATAAATTTATTAAACAGGTTAAAATTTAAAATGAATTGGCTAACTGATTTTGTAAAACCAAAATTAAGCTCCCTTGTTGGTAAAAAAGAAACTCCATCAGATCTTTGGACTACATGCTCAAAGTGTAATTTAATGCTTTATAGATCAGAACTTGAAAAAAACTTCTATGTTTGCAGTCATTGTGATCAGCATATGTACGTTGATATTGATAGCCGATTTAGACAATTATTCGATGAACAAAAATATGATTTTATTGAAATTCCCATAGAAAACTCTGATCCTTTAGAGTTTAAAGACCTAAAAAAATATACAGACCGTATTAAAGAGGCTCAAAAAAAAACAAATCAAAAAGATGCTGCCATAGTGGCCACAGGTAAAATGGGTGGCCAATTAGTATGTATATTTCTTCTAGATTTTAGTTTTATGGGAGGGTCAATGGGGCAATATGTAGGTGAAGCATTCAAAATAGGCTGTCAAAAAGCAGTTGAACTTCAATGTCCTTTCATTTCTATATCTTCCTCTGGAGGGGCTAGAATGCAAGAAGGATTAATTAGTTTAATGCAACTGCCAAAAACCGTAGCTGCAGTAAACCTTTTAGACAAAGAAAAAATTCCTTTTATTAGTCTCTTAACTCACCCAACCACTGGAGGGGTTAGCGCATCTTTCGCCATGCTTGGTGATATTATTATAGCTGAAAAAGGAAGTATGATTGGTTTTGCAGGTAAAAGAGTAATTGAAAAAACAATTAATGAACAATTACCTGAAGATTTTCAAACAGCAGAGTACCTACTAGATCATGGAATGATTGATATGGTGGTTCACAGAAAAGAATTAAGAGACACACTCTCTCGTGTCGTATCTTTTGTAAAAAAATAATTTCTTTGAAAGATCCTATTTTTAAAAGACTACTTAGCCTTCATCCAAAATTTTCAGATTTATCTCTAGGAAGAATTAAAAAACTTTTAAAAGAAATAGGTTTTGATGAGAGAAAGCTACCTACAATAATTCATATTGCGGGGACAAATGGTAAGGGATCTACTGCTGCAATCTTAAAATCAATTTTAAATGAACACGGATACTCAACACATCTATATACAACACCGCACTTAGTAAATTTTAATGAAAGAATCCAATTAAATTCAAAAAATATCTCCAATAAAAAACTAATAAAGTATTTAAAATTTTGTGAAGAAATAAATAATGGTAGATTAATTACTTTCTTTGAAATAACGACAGCAGCAGCTTTTAAAGCATTTCAGGATCATCAAGCTGATTTTTTGATATTAGAAGTGGGTTTAGGTGGAAGGTTTGACGCGACAAATGTTATTAAAAAAAAGAAATTCGCTGCAATTACCCCAATTTCAATCGATCATCAAGATTATTTGGGAAACTCCCTATCACAAATCGCATATGAAAAACTTGGAGTTTTAAATTCAAAAAGTATAAATATTATTAATAAGCAAAAACCCAAAGTAATGAATTTTATTAAAGATCAGCTTAATAAGAGAAACTTAGAGGCACAAATCTTTAATCGTGAATGGACTATTAGGTCAGATACTTATTTTTCTAAACAGGTTAAAATCAATTTATCTAAATTAAGTTTGCTTGGAAAGCACCAGAAATTTAATGCGGGTCTTGCTATTCATTTAGCAAAAAATATTTTAAAAGATAGTTTTGATATTGTTACTACAGAAAAAGCTCTTGAAAAATGTCAATGGCCTGGAAGATTACAGTTAATACATAAAGGATCTATTCCTAGAAAAATATTAAAATTTAAAAATATTTACTTAGATGGTTTTCATAACATTGATGGTATGAAAGTGCTTATGGGGTCTCTTAATTCTAATAAGAAGATATTAATATGTTCCTTTTTAAATAATAAAAAATATAGATCCATGTTGTCTAATCTTTCTAAAAAATTTCATAAAATAATTGTAGTAAAAATGAATGAGGAAAACTCCATTACAAAAAAAGATTTGCCTCGAAATCTTTCACTCACTTATGTTAAATCTCTAAAAGAATCTTTTTTATTTATAAATAAATTTTCTACTTCTCAAACTTCTGTTTACTTCGGGGGTTCTCTATATTTTATAGGCGAAGTATTGAAAATGAATAAATCAAATTAACTTTTCAAAAAAATTAAAAAATTTAACATATTTTAAAAATTAGATTTTAGACTTATTTTTTAGATATAATAAAATTGCAAGAAATTCATAGGCTATTTGCCATAATTGTTTCAAAATAGGCCAACTCAATATAATTGAGAGAATGCGCCATTTAGGCATCTTTGACCATAAAACAAGAAATGACTCTGCTCCCGATAATATTTTTCCTTCATGGTAAACATGCATTCTTCGAAATAATTGTTTTTTACTGAGATGTTTAATATGTTCGTCCACACTTTCAGAAATATCAATAAAATTTATATGGCCATTATTTTTTTTATAATGACTAATCTCTGCATTACAGATATTGCATGATCCATTATAATAAACTTTCATTGTTAAACTAAAGGTGGGAATTCATCTTTTTTGAATAGATCATACCCTTTTAAAACAGCAGGTCTAATTTTAATTAGATTATACCAACGAGTTAAATAAGAGTAATTTTTTAAACCAATATCATGAATTGGATGTCTTGCTATCCAAGGGAAAGTAGCGATGTCTGCAATAGAATATGTTTTAGCTAAATATTCATTATGGGATAAATGATTATCTAATCTTTCGTATATTGTTTTAGCTATTTGAAAATAACGCTCTTCCCCAAAAGAACTTTTACCAGGATGGTAATGATGAAATTGATGATGTTGGCCAATCATAGGTCCAACGTACGCCATCTGTATCATAAGCCATTGATTGGTTAAGTCTTTATTTTCTCCATAAAAGTCTCCGGAGTAATTTGCTAAGTAAATAAGGATGGCACCAGACTCAAAATAAGATTCACCAGTTTTTAAATTTTTTAAAACTGGAATTTTAGAAAAAGGTGAAATTTTTTTAAAATCTTCACTAAACTGCTCCCCTTTGTCTATATCAATGAGACTTACCTTATAATCCTCATTTATTTCCTCAAGCATAATGGAAACTTTTCTAGCATTAGGGGTGCTATCTGCAAAAAGTTCAAACATTAAATCAAGCTAGTTATATATTTATGAACAAAATAACCGATTAACAATAGAATGATGCCTAATCCATAAATTAACCAGAAATTCATGTTAAAATTTTTTGCGAAAAAAAAGGGGAGAAAAAATATATAGGATACCGGAACCCCCACAAGAATGCTTTTAGCAAAAATAACTGTGTTTTCTGTATTTTTGTGCTCCAAATAAGAAAAAGCTATCGCAATAATACTGGCAATAGGTAGGGCTATAATGAAGCCAGATAGCTCTGGTTTTTTTCCAGAGAGCCAACTAGCAAAAGCAATGACTAAGGCGGCTAATAAAACTTTTACTAAAAAAATCATTGTATTGGTACTTTATACCATTTGTTAGAAATTAAAGATTACTTTTCAGGAATAGTAAATGTTGTAGAAGCCCAAACACTATGCCAGATGGGTTCCTTTTTTTTAGGATCACCTTTTTTTGGGGTAATTATTACTGAGTCCAATAAATAATCCCTTCCTTTTTCAGCTATGAATTCTAAAGATCCCTCTTTATCAGTAACGAGGGTGATTATTTTAGCTTCTTCTTGGTTTTTTTTACTAAAGATTGTGACTTTTTGATTTTTGAGAGGTTTTTTTTTATAATAAAGATGGGCTGATATTTTATTATCCTTTAATTCGTATGGATTATTTTTTAAAACAAATTCAAATAAGAGACCTGTTTTTTTATCTCGGCCAGAAGTGCCTTTGATTACTATTAAGGATTTAGCATAACGACGGTAACTCTCTACAAAATTTTCTGAGGGATAATTTAATTCAAAATGTTGATCAATTAATTCTCTGTGACTTTTTTCCAAAACAAAATCTTCAAATTTAGAAAATTTTTTATAATCAACAAACTTATCATTTGTTTCATGATAGATAATTACAAGATTATCTATTGATGATTTCAAGTTTAAGGCTGGAACATCACCTAATACACCTTTTACTTTTATTTTTTTATTCTTACTTCCTGATAAAATATTAAATTTAGTAAAATCTGATGTATTATACATCAAAGTCATACCTTCAAAATTTTGACCTACTTTTAGATGTGCTTCGATTTGATTATTTTCATTTATATATTTTAAAGGCTCAATCCAAAACTCATGAGCGTTAAGGATAGACCCAGAAGTAAAAAGATAGCAAAAAAAGACAAGTAAATTTTTACGGATTTTGATAAACATATTCATGATGAAAAAAATTTTTTTAACACTGTTATTTTTTATATGTTTCAACGTAAAATCCCATGAAATAAAGCCTGCTGTTGTAGATTTTTTCATCATCGATGATATTGCCACTCTATTTTTCAATATTAACTCTGAGGTTGTCTTAGCTGATATTAATGCTTCTAAGTATGAGGATACCAATGATGCACCTGAAGCCGCCCAATATAACTATTTTAGGGAACTATCAGATGTAGAATTGGAGGAATATATATCTAAAGAGTGGAATTCTTTCTCTAAAAAAATAAATATTCAATCTAATAGTCAGTTATTGGATTTGAATTTAATTGAGGTGGATGTTGAAGTTGAGCCTAACTTAGAATTTACGAGAGATACTATTTTAAAAGTTCAAACAAAAATTGATAAAGATTTTGTTATTTTTTTTGACGGGTCCCTTGGCTCAGTTGTTGTTAGACAATTTGAAGATTTTACAAAAAATAAAGTCATATTTGCAGAATTCCTTCAACCTGGAGAAACCTCTCCTGTTTTATCTAATAATACTAGTTCATCTTTTTGGGAAACAGCACTTGAGTATCTTTTTGTGGGAGTTGAACATATAGTTCCAAAAGGACTAGACCATATACTCTTTATATTGGGTCTGTTCTTCTACTCTATTAAGCTAAAGCCACTTCTAATGCAAGTTACGATGTTTACATTTGCTCATTCTTTCACCTTAGTTCTTGCAACTTTTAATCTTATATTTATTCCTGCTTCAATTGTTGAGCCTCTTATTGCTTTATCAATTAGCTATGTAGCTTTTGAAAATATTTTTTCAAAAAAATTAAAATTCAACAAATATAATTCCCTCACTAGATACTTTATAATATTTGTTTTTGGTCTTATACATGGTCTAGGGTTTGCGTTTGTTTTAGGAGATATTGGTTTAGATTCAGGTCAGTTAATTCTTAGCCTGATATCATTCAATATTGGTGTTGAATTAGCTCAAATAGGAATAATAATTGTAATGTTTTTTTTAATGTTTATACCCTCAAAAAGAACTTGGTATAAAAAATTTATTCAATTTCCTTTATCTGCACTCATAGGATTAATTGGATTTTATTGGCTTGTTGAAAGAGTCTTTTTTTAGTAAATAGTTTCTATACTACCCAACACTTTCAAACTTTTATCAGTTATTACCATTTCTCCGGAACTGGGGTAATAGTCTAAAATTCCTCCAATAATGACGTAGTGTGTTATAAAAATAATATTTCCATGATCTTCTTTTAAGTTAAAAATTAATTTTTGTAGATCTTTCATTTGTCTTGAATGATTTTTTTGATATTTATTAGAAAATGTAGAGTTTAGTAATTTTAATTCTTGATAGTCTCCGAAGGCGTATAGAGCAGTATCTTTGCAACGACACCATTGACTCGAAAAAACCTTATCAAAAGATATATTATTTTCTTGAAATATCTCTCCTAACAAAATGGATTGTTCTATACCTTGTTGATTAAGATTTCTCTGAGTCTTACAGTCTTCGAGAGAAAAATTTAATGGGTCTCCCACTCCCGGTGCATAAGCATGTCTAATAAATATAATCTTTCCACCCTGGTTCAGTAATTCCAATTCTTTTTGATTAGCCAATGAACTTGAAGTGGCACATAGGAAAAAAGATAGGATTAATAAAAAAATGTATCTCATGCTTGAGGTTTATATTGCTTAATATTTTTTTTCTTAATTTTATTAAAAATAGGTATTCTATGAAAAAGAAATTGATTCATTAATAATTAAAATAGATCGGTTAATTTGTTTTGACTTATATTCATTGAATTGAGAAGTATGGAAATGTGTTTTGAAATTTCAACACTATTTGGGGTGTCGCTATGAAGACAGATTGAGTGAATTTTTGTGGGAAGCAATAATCCTGAGCGACTAATTATACTCCCTTTGTGAATTATATTTTGAATGTGATTTACTGATTTCTCAGGATCGGTTATTAATGATCCCTCGATATTTCTTGGTGTAAGAGTAGCATCATCCTCATATGTTCTATCAGCATAAACTTCTAAGGCCGTGGTCATGCCTTCAATTTCACTAACTTTAGCCAATTTACTTAATGCTGGTGCTAGCATAATAAGTTCAGGGTGATTTTTTTTTAAAAATTTTACTATTTCAAAAGCTAAATCTTCATCACGACTTGCTAGATAATTCAATGCACCATGAGGTTTGAAATGTGTAGTGGATATATCACATTCTTTAGTCATATCTTTCATAAAATTTATTTGATCTTTCAGTAATTGATGAATAAGAAGTCTATCCCAAGAAACAATAGCTCTTCCAAAATTTTTCTTATCTAAAAAAGATGCATGGGCTCCGATAGAAACATTTTTTTGCTTACAAGACTTTAATACATCTAACACAACATCTTTATGCCCTCCATGAAAAAGGCAACTAACATTAGCAGAGTTAATTTGAGGTATTAAAAATTGATCAATATCTTCGAAGAATTCTCTATCTTGCTCCCCTAAGTCAGAATTTAAATTAATTTTATTCACAGACATTGATATTAGATTAAAATAATCTTATGTATTTTAAAGAGATAAATCATTATGGGGATCGAGGTCTGATAATAGATTTTGGCATAGAAAGCTCTAAAGATATCTCTCAAGAAATCAATGCTACAATCATCTATCTTAAAGATTTAAAGCTACCTGCTCTTAACACCATACCCTCTTATAATAAAATAGTCTTACATTTCAAAAATACCGAAGATAAACAAAAATCAATTCAAACTTTAGAAATTATGATGAAGGATTTTAGGCCTCTTGATATCAAAAGACCTTATAAACGTTGGAATATACCCACATGTTACGAACCCCAATATGCTCTGGACTTGGAGAGGGTTCAAAAATTTCATGATTTAAGTATTCAAGAAATTGTTAATCTTCATACAAAAAAAATTTACTACAATTACTATATTGGCTTTATGCCAGGATTTCCTTATCTAGGAGAGATATCATCTAAACTTATCACTCCAAGGCTTTCTTCACCAAGGGTTAGAATACCAGCAAGGTCTGTAGGTATAGCTAAAGAACATACCTGCATCTATCCTAAGGTATCTCCTGGGGGATGGAATATCATAGCTCAAGTACCATTTGATATCTTTAGTTTAGACCACTCTAGAACTTCATTATTCCTTCCTGGAGATGAGGTGGAGTTCAGTAAAGTCACTCAAAGTGAATTTGAAAAGATACAAAATAAAAATTTTCTTTTTGATGAAATTATAAAGGAATTTTCCCAATGAATTCTTTTTCTATTACTCGAACAGGAACCTACTTAACAATACAAGATTTTGGTCGTTTCCATTTACAGCACCTAGGTATCTCTTCTAGTGGCGCCATGGATCAAAGAGTTTTGAAAGAATTAGCTAAAGTTATTTCTGATCATCAAAATCAATTTTTAGAGTTTGCTTATGTAGGACCCTCTCTTAAAGTTCAAGAAGGGGCAATAAAAGTTAGTGTTGGTGGTTTTTGCAAAATCTTTGTCCAAAAAAGAAATAATACTCAAATAGAACACCAACCTTATACTAGTATTAATTTATTTGAAGGCGATGAACTCACCATTCATAATACTATTAGCTCTGTTTATGGTTATATTGCCATCGAAAATGGACTAGGCTTAAAACCTTGCTTGCAAAGTTATTCGACGGACACAAAAGCTCAAATTGGAAGTATCAATCGCCCTTTGCAAATTGGAGATACTTTCCAAATTAAAAAAGATGTTAGCTCCTGGGAAGTTCAATCAAGTGAAGGACTTCAAAATTTAAATCAAACCCATTTTAAAGTCTATCCTGGTCCTCAAATTTCATATTTTTCTGATGAAGTTATTAAAACCTTTATTTCTCAACCTTTTAAAATCAGTTCTCAAAGCGACCGAATGGGTCTTCGACTAGAGGGGCCCTCATTATTAAGCCATCTATCACACGATATTTTATCAGAAGGTATCCTTCCAGGTAGTATTCAGGTTCCAAGTAATGGTAAACCTATTGTTCTAATGAGAGATATTCCATGCACTGGGGGTTACCCAAAAATTGCAATTCTTTCTGGCGAGGATATATCCAAAATAGCCCAACTACCTCCAGGCACAGTCATCAATTTCGATCTTGAAAGTCAATCTATTTGATCTGCTCTTCTGTATAAAGCCTTGTGAGAATTCTAAGCTTTCAAGATTTATTTCCTAATGGTACCTCTCAGTCATCTTGGGCCACTAGGCAAGAGTCTTTAGAAAAATTTCAAAAATTTAATCCCCTCAAATACTCGAAAACAAGAAACTATCTTAACGGACAAGTTTCAAAGCTTTCCCCTTTAATTAAACATGGAGTAATTACTAATAAGGAATTATTAGAAATGACTCGGGATAAATTTAGTTTTGAGGAAAGTGAGAAATTCATTCAAGAGTTAGCATGGCGTGATTTTTGGAGAAGCTATGCTTATCATCACCCAGATCAAATTTGGACTGATGTTGAAGGTTATAAAACAGGTTTTCAAACTTCAGAATATCAAGATAAGCTTCCTGAGGATATAGAATCTGGTCAAACTTCCACTCAAGTCATCAATGTTTTCATTAAAAATTTAAAAGAAACTGGATATCTTCACAATCATGCCAGGATGTATTTGGCTTCCTACGTGGTTCATTTTCGTAGAGTTAAATGGCAAGCTGGAGCTAAGTTTTTTTTAACGCATCTTCTAGATGGCGATATTGCCAGTAATAATTTTTCATGGCAGTGGATCGCCAGTACCTTTGCTGGAAAGCCTTATATTTTCAATTTAGAAAATGTTCAAAAATACTGTGATAGAACTATTAATATTGAACCCAATCAAAATGAAGAAATTAATGGAAGTTATGAAGAGATCGCCCAGAGGCTATTTCCAAATTTATGAAACTGATCTATTTATATGATGAATTTATGCGAGTTCCTGACGGTGAAGAGGGTCAGCCTGTTTATATAATCGATGGTGAATTAAACGAAGGATATGAAATTAGTCAAAAAGTTCATGAATATCGTTATTTTTTAGCTAAAAAAGCAGGTGCTAAAATTTTTCAAGGCAACACTTTGGAAGTATTCAATCAAATTCATCAAGAAACTCCAATTTCTTCAATTACAACCAAATCCTCATTTCGACCTCTTTATCAAAACCTCTTTCATAATTTCGGAAAAAGTTACAAAGTTGATATTTTGGACGACTATTTTTTATCAACAGATAATTATCTTCATCCAGCAAAACGCTTCTTTCAATATTGGAACAAAATTAAGAAAAACCTAAAATATTAGCTAATGGCTGAGGTATGTAAATATTGTGAAGTTGATCTTTCGACTATGGATATTGTATATATTGAGTCTGAAGTTCGCACCGCACCTAAAAAAGTTCAAAATTTAATTGCCACTCATCGTAATATGGTCTGCTATAACTGTTTTAAGAGATTAAAAAATATGAAAATAGTCAACGTGCCTGACAAAGAGAAAAGAGATAAAATTTAGTTAAAGAGTTTTGACGACTTCACGGAGCTCAAACTTTTGAATTTTTCCTGTAGAGGTTTTTGGTAGATCTTGGAAAACAAAAGTCTTTGGCATTTTAAATCCAGCTAAGTGTTTTCGACAGAAAGTTTTTAGTTCATCTTCTGATACCTGTTGACCATCAATTAATTCAATAAAGGCACACGGCGTCTCTCCCCATTTCTCATCTGGTCGAGCTACAACTGCTGCTAATGATACAGCTGGATGCTTAATAATTATATTTTCAATTTCGACAGAAGATATATTTTCTCCTCCACTAATAATAATATCTTTTGATCGATCTTTAACTTGAATATAACCATTGGGGTGAATAACAGCAAGATCACCTGAGTGAAACCATCCTTCTTTCATAGCTGCTTGAGTAGATTCTTCATTTTTATAATAACCTTTCATGACTGTATTTCCTCTAATCATAATTTCTCCCATAGTCTCCCCATCTGATGGTACGGGTTGCATAGTGTCTGGATTCAAAACTGTGACTACCTCCGTATGAGGATAGCGAACGCCTTGAAAAGATTTTCTTTCAGATCTCTGTTCCTCCGGTAAATCATTCCATTTCTCGTTCCAAGCACAATGTGTTACGTGTCCATAAGTTTCTGTAAGTCCATAAACGTGCATTACCTCGAAACCCAAGGACTCCATTTTTTGAAGTATAGAAGACGGTGGTGGAGCACCAGCAGTCATTACATAAATCTTATTTTTCAACACTTTTTGATCCTCTTTAGGTGTATTGGCGATCATATTTAAAACAATGGGAGCACCTCCAAAATGAGTTACATCATATTGGTCAATCAGATTGAAAATATCCTTAACAACTATGTTTCTTATAAAAACTACCCTTGCATGAAGCATGGCCAATGTCCAAGGATAACCCCAGCCATTGCAGTGAAACATGGGCACAGTATAGAGATAAGTTAAACGATTAGGCATATTCCAAGCACTCACACTACCCATGGACATTAAATAAGATCCTCGATGGTGGTAAACAACTCCCTTGGGATTGCCTGTGGTTCCTGAAGTATAACTAAGTGAAATAGCTTGCCACTCATCTTTTGGTCTTAGCCACTCAAAATTTTCATCTCCAGTTAATAAGAAGTTTTCATATTCATGTTTTCCTATTGCAGGAACATCTCCCAATCCCGCATGTCTATCATCTATATCAATGACGACAATTTCACGATCAACTTGAGAGAGGGCTTCGCTAGCTACCTTTTGAAATTGTCGATCTACTATAAATACTTTGCAGTCACTGTGTTCGAGTATATATGCAACAGTTCGGGTATCTAGTCGGGTGTTAATAGTATTAATTACACCTCCTGTCATTGGAACTGAATAATGAGTCTCAAATAATTCTGGAGTGTTAGCTGCCATTATTGAAACAACATCTCCTTGTCCTATTCCAATTTTTGTTAGGGCACTGGCAAATCTAGTGCATCGATCATAAACCTGTCTCCATGTATACTTTCGGTCCTGATAGATAAGGGCCTCGTAATCAGGGTATACGTCTTTGATGCGGTCAAGAAAACTTAAGGGAGTTAAAGGAACAAAGTTTGCATCATTTTTTTGCATTCCTTGTTCAAAGTGGCTCATTAGTTTTTTAATCTTCTTCCATTTAATAGCATCGCATGGATCCTATCACGTGTTTTATTTGATTGTATTAAATTTATCAAAGACTGTCGCTCTAAATTATAAAGATCGCTTTCTGATAAAGTCTTAGCTTTGTTTGTATCTCCACCACTTAAAACATCAGCTAAATGAAGTCCAATATCTACGTCATACCCAAAAATAATGCTTTTTTTCTCTAATTCGAGAAGAACTTGATGCATTTTATCTTTTACTTCTGGGCCACTAAGGCAAAATTGTGGCTTAGAGGGAGCAACATAATTATCTTTCAATTTTGCAACTTGCTCAAATGCTTCAACTAATAAGTTGTCTCGATTTAACACGACTACATCATGGGATTGAAAAAATTTATGTTTTTTTGCTTGTAGAGGTGAGTGAGCCATTAATCCATATCCAATAATATCAAAAACATTGAGTGCTGCTTTGTCGTGATCATTATTAAACTCTGGGTCTTGAACCCATCGCCATAGTAACTCCTTACATCCACCACCACCTGGTACTAATCCTACTCCTGTTTCTACTAAGCCTAATGTACTATTCATATGAGCAATCATACGAGAGGTTTGACAGGCAACTTCAAATCCACCACCAATTGCTAAACCTCCTACAGCACTCACTGTAGGCTTCGATGTATATTTCATTTTTCGACAAACCTTTTGAAAGTGAGAAAGATATTTATCAATGCCATTCCAATCTTTTTTATCTGCTAAACCTATCATTGTATTTAAATCAGCCCCTGCGGAAAAATTCATAGCTTCATTATAAACAACAAGACCCTGGTAATCATCAGCCTCTAGTCTATCGATCGCTTCTTCTAAGACCTTCATTGCATCTCCATTAAGAGCGTTTGCTTTAGTATGAAATTCACAAACTAATAATTTTTGTTTTCGGATATCATCAGTAAATTGCCAAACAGTTGAGGCGTGATTACGAAAAACTGGATTGGCATATTTTTTATGATCACCTAATCTTCGAACGCCCTCTCCTCTATTAATAAATTTCATTCCTGCTTCATGATTATAAGCACGAGAGGAGGTAGAGTCGTAAGGTTCTTGTTTCAAACGAGTCATAGTCACAAGTAACTCTGGTACTTCTATTCCTTCATTTTGCAGACGATGGATATAATTATCTAGACCATATTCGACAAGTAACTCAAAAGGACCTTCGTTCCAATTAAAACCCATTCTTAAAGCATCATCTATATCTGTAATTTTAGAGGATACTTCTGGGATACAAAAAGCGCTATAATTAATAATTTTAGATAGAACAGCAAAAGCATAAAGACCATATTCACTCTCATCATTTAAAAGAGCTTTAATGCCTTCTTTTTCTACGCGACGAGCAATGTCTAAATCCACTTTATCAAAATCATAATAACTCATGTCAGAGGTATTGAGAGCTTTGACTATTTCATTGTCATCAATTGTCTTGGTTTCATAAAAACCCCCTGGTCCTTTATTCCCTGTAAAGCCCTTTTCCAAGAGCTTCTCTACAATAATATGGGGTTTGACGACTTCCATAAAAGGATCATTTTCTTGAAGCTCTTTTTTAAAGGATGCTAAAACATCCTTCATCAAATCAATACCGATAAGATCATACAAACCAAATACTCCAGTTTTAGGAATACCTAAAGGTCGACCAAACAGGGCATCGGCTATCTCTACGTTGAGTCCTCTATCCAAAGCCTCATACATTGCAACTTGAATTGCATAGACTCCAATTCTATTTCCAATAAAACCTGGTGTGTCATTACAATTGACGATTCCTTTTCCTAATTCATTTTTACAAAAGTCTCGAAGGCTAGATATTTTTTCTATATTCATTAATGGTGTTTCAACAATCTCTAGTAATCTCATAAATCGAACGGGGTTAAAAAAGTGAGTAATACAAAAATCAGATTTCATAGAGTTAGACATCTCTTGAGTTAAAATAGATAAAGGAATTGTGGAAGTATTAGAGGAAACAATAGAGTGTGGGCTTCTGACTTTATCAATTTGGTTATAAAGAGTGTGTTTTATATCTATTCTTTCAACTACTGCCTCGATAATCCAATCAGCATCTTTAATTTCGTCAAAATCATCTGTTAGATTTCCTGGTTTAATGAATCCAAGACGAGATCTTTCCACTAGAAGAGGTGGATCAGATTTTTTAATCAAATCGATAGCTTTTTCTGAAATTTGATTTGGATTTTCTTTTCCTTTTAGATCGAGAAGGATCACTTGGCGCTCAGAATTGGCTAGATGGGCAGCTATACCAGAGCCCATTGTTCCAGCACCAATTACAACAATTTTTTTAAATGCAGTCATATTATTAAGGACGAGATAATAGCAAAAAAAATACCCAAGTTAATCATAATCGCAGTTTTCGAAGAACTATTCTGCTATCTAAAAAAGGTATAAATATCAGTAGTTCTAAAGCTAAATAATCTCTGATAATCAAAGGTTTGCTAAAATAGCATACCTGAACACCACCCATAATCCGACATTCATCAAGATAAGTAATTATTTTTAAAATAAGGAGAATTATTATGAGTAAAATTAAACTTAATATACTTAAAGAATCAAAAGCATCTGAAAGCTTTCGTTTCTCTTCTTTAAATACCCAAAAGATTGTTTTTGCAGGTTACAATAAACCTCGCATTCAAAGTAAGAGAATGTATTTATAATTTTAGGCTCAGGATACCGGGGGGCAGCGCTCCCCTAAAGCCCTACTTATAAAATTTTATAAATTCTAGCAGCTACATTAAAAATTATTGCATGACGTGAAGCTAGCTCTTCAGTATCACTACTGTACCCTCCTCCTATAACTGTGGCCACAGGTATATTTCTAGTATTAAAATGTTTAAGAACGATCTCATCTCTTTTTATAATTCCTTCTCTTGTTACTTCTAAGTTTCCCAACCCATCTTCTGAAAATACATCAACTCCTGCATCATATAATACAATATCAGGAGAGATACGATGTTTAATATTTTCAAGTGTTTTTTGAAGCTGTGAAAAATAAAAATCATCACCTGATCCAGCTGGGATTGCTACATCCATCCATCCCTGTTTTTTTTCAAAAGGGAAATTACTTTCGCTATGAATTGAACAAGTATAAATCGAGGGATAATTTTGACAAATATCAATTGTGCCGTCACCTTGGTGAACATCTAGATCTAAAATTAAAATAGATTTTACATAGCCCTCTTCAATTAAATTAATAGCCGTATAAGCCAAATCATTGAAAACACAAAAACCATAGCCATGACTGTAGTGAGCATGGTGGGTCCCTCCTCCAACATGGCATGCTATACCCGTTTGCAAGGCTTGCTTTGCAGCATTCAAAGTACCCTCAATAGCTAGAAAAGACCTTTCTTTTAAGCGGTTTGACCAAGGTAAATTTATTTTTCGTATATCTTCTTTACTAAGATTATCTTCTTTAACTTTCTTAATATAAGAAGACGATTGGGATCGCTGAAGTCTTACTTCATTAGCTTTTTGAGGTTGGGTAATTTCGCAATGGGAAAAATAAGATTGTTTCTGTAAGTAATCGAAGAGATCAGAGAATTTAGATCCAACAAAACGGTGGTTAGTTGGGACAGGAATATCATAATCAGGATGGTATGTAATGTTTAACTTATTCAATAATCAGGCTTTTCAAATTTTAAAGATCGTCAAAAGACTCAATCGATGAAACTACCATTAAAGACTCGATATATCTTTTTTTTCCACAGTCATAACAAATTGTAACCAAATCATCATTTAATTTATTTATATATTTCTTAGAAACCTCTTTATAATCACCACAATCAGAGCACTTATAATAGGGCAAACTGATTTCTTCTAGAGCTTCTTCCTCTTTTCCTGTCCACCATCCCATTATTCATTTTAACATAAATTTTAATTATCCTAGTGAGGTAATTCTTTAAATGAATAAAATTCTGTTTATAAAATTTTTTTAACAATTTTTGCAAATATAGATTTTTTTTTTAAATTGATATAAGTTATTGATTAATAATTAAGTTTCAAACACTTGAAAGATCGCTCAAAGGAGGATGAAGTGGCTGACATAAAAGTAAATAACGTTAACAAGTACTATGGGGATGTCCAAGTTATCAACGACGTCTCTCTTGACATAAAAAGTCAATCATTCACAGTATTAGTAGGACCATCTGGCTGTGGTAAATCAACCATGCTCAGAATGATTGCAGGACTAGAAGATATTAATTCAGGAACAATTTCTATTGATGGGAAGGTGGTAAATGATCTTCCACCTAAGGAAAGAAACATTGCAATGGTTTTCCAATCATATGCCTTGTACCCCCACATGACAGTTTTTGACAACATGGCATTTGGTTTAAAATTAGAAAAAAGATCTAAAGAAGAAATTGAAGAACGTGTTCAAGAGGCAGCAAAAATTCTTCAAATAGAAGATTATCTTCTTCGAAAGCCAAAACAACTATCCGGTGGTCAAAGACAAAGGGTTGCGATTGGAAGAGCTATCACTCGAAAACCTAAGGTGTTCTTATTTGATGAGCCTTTATCTAATTTGGATGCTGCGCTTCGTGTACAAATGCGTGTTGAGCTTGCAAAACTTCATGACAAGCTAAATGCCACTATGATTTATGTAACACATGATCAAACAGAAGCTATGACCATGGCTGATGATATAGTTGTTCTTAATAGTGGTATCGTTTCACAAAAAGGATCTCCATTAGACTTATATAACAATCCAAATAATTTATTTGTTGGAGGTTTTATTGGGTCGCCTAAAATGAATTTTATTTCTACTAAAATAACTAGTAAAAGTAGTGACAAAACAGAAGTAGATTTAATGGGGTCTTCAACAATAAGTATACCAAAAACGTTAGCATCTGCTAGTGAAGGTGATGCGGTTAAACTAGGTATTAGACCTGAGCACCTCACAGTCAACAAGGAAAGTGATGGGAGTTGGGAGAGTAAAGTTTTTGTTGTAGAAAAATTAGGATCTGGAACATTTATTTATCTTGAAAAAGAAGGTGAGCCTTTGGTTGTCGAAACTAAAGGTGACTCAGATATTAAAGTTGGCGATACTGTTAAAGTTGGTTTTTCAGCTTCACACTGCCATATCTTTAATAGCTCAAATCAAGAAGCTTTTAAGTAATAAAATAATTTTAATATCAGATGTCCTCAAACAAGGGCATCTGATTTTTCTATTTATTATCTGGAAGTATATCCACCATCGACAACTAAGACCTCTCCGGTGACATAACTGGATGCAGGACTACACAAAAAAAGAGCTGCAGAAGCAATCTCATGAGGTTCTCCCATTCTTTTCATGGGTGTTAGCTCATTCCAAGTGGGATACCAATGCTCATTTTCTTTAGGTAAATTTGTCATCTCTGTTCTCACATAACCGGGGGCAATTGCATTAACTCTAATATTTTGATTGGCGTAATCACTTGCTAAACTTTTTGTCATCATATGAACTGCAGCTTTTGAAGCATTATAGGCTGTTTGAGGTTGAGGAATGTTGGAGACTAAGCCCGAAATAGAACCAATATTTAAAATGACACCCTCTCCTTGTTTTTTCATAGCAGGAATAGCAGAGCGACACATACGAAAAACTGCATCTACATTGAGATCCATAATTTTATCAAGTAAATCGTCGTTAAATTTTTCTGTGTCCCCATGCTGAGCCACGCCTGAATTATTTACAAGAATATCAATTCGATCGTGTTTTTCTAAAGTGAAATCAACGATTTTTTGAGGTACTGAGCGATCAATTAAATCCCCCTCATAAAAAGAAACATCGTAATTAGCTTTTTTTAACTCTTCAGTTGCTCCATGAGAGTCAGACCTACTAGTTAAAACTAATTTTGCCCCAGCTTCACCAAGAGCATGAGCGATGGATAAGCCTATTCCCCTAGACCCTCCAGTTATAAGAGCGACTTTATTATCTAAATTAAATTTATCTAAAAACATTAATTTCCTCCAAAAGGATAATCAGCTTATATAATTTTGAAATATATTTCAATCTAGAAATATATTTCATTGTATAAATATATCTTATATAAATAATTAATTAAATGAAAGTTCAAGATCCTAAACTCATAGATGAAGTATTTCTGTCCAAAAAATCTGCTTGGCTTTACTACGTTGCTCGCTTGAATCAAAATGAAATAGCAAGAAAAATTGGTATCAGCAAAATGCGTGTCCACAGACTTATAGCTTATGCAGAAAAAAATGGTTTTGTTAAAACTTTTGTTGAGGGTGGTTTTGATCAAACATTTAAATTAGAGAATGCGTTGAAAGATAAATACCAATTAAAGATTTGCGAAGTCATACCCAACGAAGATCAGTATAGTGACCCTGTAGAAATGTTAGGAGCTGCAGGAGCTAGATTTATAATGAATCAAATTAATGAAAATAATATTTCCGAATTCGGGATAGGAACGGGAAGCACAATAAATTCCATTGCTAAATGGTTACCTAAAATAAACCAAAAAATTGACTTCATTACATTGAATGGATCTTTAACTTCTCATAACTCCATACAAACTGAAACAGGCATAAATCAAATCTCATATAAAACAAATGGTGAATGCTATAATGTTGGAATTCCATTGATGCTTGTGTCAATAGAACAAAAAGAAATTGTTGAAAATATTTCATTTATTAAAGAAATAATGGAGAAAGCAGAAAATACAAAAGTTAAGATACTAGGAGTTGGTGGTTTATTTGAAACTTCTCAAATAGTCAGATCAAATATTTTTAGCGCTACATCAATTGATAAATTAAAAAAAGCTGGGGCCTTGGGTGAGGTCGCTGGTAATTTTTTTGACAAAGATGGTGGACTTATAAAGATTAGAGAAACAAAAAAGATATCTAGTGCGAATGTTGACTCCTTTAAAAAATCTACAACAGTATTAATTGCCGGTGGTAGTGACAAAATTCCTCAATTAAAATCTGTGTTAAAAAGTGGCTTATTTAAAGGTTTAATAACAGATGAAGAAACTTCAAAACAGCTTTAACAGTCAATAAAAAGTATATTTATTTACATTATCCCTATTTGTTATATAATGAAATTTGTTTAACACTGTGAAATTTATTTCATAGATAAACAAATTTCTTATTAGGAGGAAATTTATATGAGAAAACTACTATTTGCCTTCGTGGCAACTCTATTTTCCTTTTCAGCTATGGCCGGCGGTCACGCTGAATGGTGGAAAAATGCTGGTGCTCCTTATGCGGGTACTACATTACAAGGTATTGCTGAAAATACACCCCCAGGACAATTTGCTGGTGATGTTTTGGCAAAAGAATTTGAAGCATTAACAGGTATTAAAGTTAGACTTGAAAATACTTCATGGGATCAAATGTATGACAAAGCTATCAAAGATATGGAAGCTAACTCAGGTATCTATGACTTCGTTTATATTGAGCAAGATATTGTATACGATTACTTAAACAGAGACTTCTTAGTTAATATTACAGAAGGTCTCGCAAGCAATCCTGATCTTCAAGCCCCTGGTGTAAGTCTTGATGACTTCACGACATTCATCGATTACTTTAAAGATGGATCAGGTGATGTATTTGGTGTTCCTATGGAAGCTTTCATTAAAGTATACCTTTACAGAAAAGATCTTTTTGGAAGAGCAGATGCAAAAGCTCAGTTTAGAGCACAGTATGGTTATGGACTTACTCCTGCTACTTCTTTTGATCAATGGAGAGACAATGCAGAATTCTTCACACACTTTTGTGCTGAACAAGGTATGGAATGTTGGGGAACAACTGTTCAAGGACACACTGGTCACCCAGCATCTACATATGAATTCTTAGAGTCAATCGCACCATCTTTTGGTTTATATAACTGGGGTGTAAATATGGACTCATATCAATCATGTGTTGAAAATGGCGGACAGCTAAACGGTGGACGAGCAAAAGCTGCTCTAAACTTCTGGACACAACTATTACCTTTTGCTCCACCTGAAGCACTTCAAAGTACTTGGAGTGAAGTTGGATCATCTTTTGCTGCTGGAAGAGCTGCACAAGGTTGGGTTTATGGAGAAAACGCTGCATGGATTGCAACAGACGCTGAAAAATCAGCTGTTGTAGGAAAAGTTGGTGTTATGCTTCCTCCTACTGCACCAGGTGTTATGACTCAAGCTGCATCAGGTAACGGATATATTGGATATTTTGATGGAGGTGCTTATGGTATTCCTCACTCATCAAAAAATATTGAAGCAACTATGCTTTGGTTACAATTTGTTGCTATGAACGATCACCAAGCTGATTGGGCTATTGCTGGCGGACGTATCACACACAAAGATACATATGCTGACCCTAAGGTTATGGCTGTTGACGAGCAAGCTGATGGATACTTCTCTCTAATGAGAGATACTGGCTTCTTATATGCTGGTGCTCCTCCATTCCCATTCCACGGAGCGGGTAGAGGTGCTATCGATCCATTCATCTATAGTGCTTTAGCTGGGGAAATGACTCCAGAAGAAGCTCTAGATGGTGCATGTCAAGCTCTTGATCAAGTTATGGCTGATCTTGGCTACCAAGACTAATTAAATACTTTACTAAGGGAGGCTTTTACGCCTCCCTTATTTTACTGATGTTTTCAAATAATAAAAAAGGTTGGTTGCTTCTTTCTCCAACTATTTTCATATTAATAATAGTTGGTTTAGTTCCTTTTTTTTATGTTCTTTATGTTGGGTTTTTTAAATGGAATCCCCTCGCAGTTGACCCCTCAATGCAATTCGAAGGTTTTGGTTTTAATTATAGGAGACTAATTTTTGATGGTGTTTTTTTAGAATCCATATGGCGCTCTATAAAATTCTCAGTTGTAACTTTAACTCTGGAATTAAGTCTTGGCTTTTTATTAGCCCTCTCTTTATTGAGCTCCTTCCCTTTAAAGAAATTCTTTAGAGGGGTTCATACTTTACCCCTAGTTATTGCCCCCATTGTAGTAGGATCAATTTTTAAGTTATTTACAGTTCAAGGTTTAGGACCGCTTCCCCATCTTTTAAAAGATTACTTTGGCTATACCCTAAATTACGGGATGAATGCCGAACAAGCTTTTTGGATGATTGTCATAATGGATATCTGGCATTGGACGCCCTTTGTTACTTTGACGTTATTAGCGGGCTTGAGTGCATTGCCCCAAGATCCCTATGAGTCAGCTAAAATAGATGGTGCTAACAATTTTCAAATATTTTTATACATTACTATACCGATGATGGTTCCAGTTTTAATTGTTGTTATATTCATTAGATTAATGGACTCTTTAAAAATAGTTGATGAGGTTTGGATGCTCACAGGAGGAGGACCTGGTTACGCAACAAGATTTACTGGCATACATATTTGGAAAGAGGTATTTGAGAAAAGATACTATGGATTAGGCTCAGCGATGTCGATTTTATATTTATATATTACGATTGTTATTTGCTGGATTTTATACAGCGTTATGGTTTCAAGGGGGAAAAGTGAAGACTAGAAATTTATTTACTAAATTCGGTACTACCTTTTTATGGAGTATTTTAACTATTATCACTCTTTTTCCTATTTATTGGATGATTTTGGTTTCTACTAGGACACCGGTGGAATTATTTGGTAAACCAGATTTAAGCCCAACTTTTTTAGAAAAGGTTCATTGGAAAAATTTTACAAAACCTTTCCTCGATGGGGTTTACTCTGATTATCTTTTTAACTCTATAATAGTTGCTACTTCAAATGCTGCTTTAGTAACGGTTCTTGCTTTAATGGCTACCTATGCTCTCTCAAGATTTAAGTTAGCTGGATCTGAGAGTATATTTTTTTGGACCATGACTAATCGCATGGCCCCTCCTGCTGCTTTTTTATTACCTTTATTTTTATTATTCTCGACTGTCTTTAAATTTGGTGATTTTACTTTGTTCGATACAAAAATTGGACTGATTTTATTGTATTGTGTTTTTAATTTACCTTTTGCCATATGGCTTTTAAAAGGAATTATTGATGGGATTCCCAAAGAATTAGATGAGGCAATGGTAGTTGATGGTGCCAATTTATTTACGATATTTAGGAAATTAATTATCCCTCTAGCTGCCCCTGGTATAGCTGTTACATCTTTGTTGAGTTTTCTATTTGCTTGGAATGAGTATTTACTAGCATCAACTTTAACAAGTGTTTATGCAAGAACGATACCTACTGGGTTATCAGAATTTGTAACAACCACTGGTACTAACTGGGGAACGATGGCTGCGGTTGCTTTAGTATCTATGATTCCTGCCTTGTTATTTTTATTCGCAGTTCAAAAACATATTGTGGCGGGTTTAACTTTTGGAGCTGTGAAAGGTTAAAATGAAAAAGAAAGGTTTTATCCCTCTTAATACTAATTGGTTTGATAGATTATTTATTGGGGTGATAAGTTACATTGCATTACAGTTATTCTGGATGAGATTTATGGAAAGCTTTATTTCTATAAATTTTGCAATGGGAATAGGTATAGTCTGGATAATTTATGTTATTTGGAAAGGTTAAAAAGGAAAGGATATAATGATATGAAAGCATTAGTATTAGAAAAACAACTAGAATTAAAATTACGTGATATTGATTTACCTACAGAAGTAGGTCCGGACGATGTAAAAATTAAAATGCACACAGTTGGTATCTGTGGATCAGATATTCATTATTATGAGCACGGAAAAATTGGACAATGGAATGTAGATGCACCTATGGTTTTAGGACATGAGGGATCTGGTACTGTTATTGAAGTTGGTGATAATGAAAAAGTTTTAAAAGTGGGCGATAGAGTTTGTATTGAGCCACAAGTTGTGAGCAAAAAATCAAAAGAATATAAACTAGGTATGTATAATTATGATCAAAAGGTTAAATTTTGGGCTACACCTCCCATCCATGGATGTCTTGCGCCTGAGGTAGTTTTTCCTGGAGACATGGTTTTTAAAATACCGGATAGTCTATCTTATGCTGAAGGGGCGATGGTAGAACCTCTCGCAGTTGGAATGCAAGGTGTTACAAAAGCAAAAATAAAACCTGGTCAAATTGGTTTGGTAATGGGATGTGGTCCTATTGGCCTAGTAACAGGATTAGCAGCTTTAGCAGGCGGATGTTCGAAAGTTTATATAGCTGATGTGCTTGGTGATAAATTAAAAATGTGTGATCATTATCCAGATTTAATTCCTGTTAACTTAACCCAAGAAAATTTATCAGAAAAAATTATGGATGAAACTGGTGGTTGGGGAGTTGATCGTTTCTTTGAATGTAGTGGAGCAGTTAAAGCTTATGAGTCTATTTTTACTTGTTGTTCCCCAGGTGCACATGTTGTGCTAATAGGTAATAATGCAGAGCCAGTTCCAATGAACTGGGCAATTTTATTTGCTAAAGGTTTAGAATATCAAACAGTTCATAGATATTCTCATCAGTATGAGCCTTCTATAAGATTGTTAGGTAGTGGTAAAATTGACGTCAAACCTATGATCACCCATACATTTAAATTTGAAGAAAGCGTTGAGGCGTTTGAAAGAGCTGCCGAACATAGACCAACTGATGTAAAACTTCAAATTAAAATTGATGAAGAAAGCTAATATAGTAATTAAATAAACTTTAAGAGTATTATTAAAAGAACTATCTTGTAGTGTAGCCGCCATCAACCACTAAGACTTCACCAGTGACATAACTGGATGCAGGACTACATAAAAAGAGTGCGGCTGATGCAATCTCATGAGGCTCTGCCATTCTATTCATAGGAGTTTGCTTATGCCAAGTAGGATACCAATGCTCGTATTTTTTTGGTAAGTTTGTAATATCTGTTTTAACATAACCGGGGGCAATTGCATTAACTCTAATATGTTGATTGGCGTAATCACTTGCTAAACTTTTTGTCATCATATGCACAGCTGCTTTTGATGCATTATAGGCCACTTGGGGTTGGGGTATATTAGAGACTATTCCAGACATTGATCCAATATTTAAAATGACACCCTCTCCTTGTTTTTTCATAGCAGGAATAGCAGAGCGACACATACGAAAAACTACATCCACATTAATATCCATAATTTTATCAAGCATGTCATCGTTAAATTCATCAGTATTACCATGCTGGGCAACACCAGCGTTATTTACAAGAATATCTACCCTGCCGTGTTTTTCTATAGTGTAATCAATGACTTTTTGCGGAACAGATTTATCAAGTAAGTCTCCCTCATAGAATGAAACATCATAATTAGCTTTTTTTAACTCTGCTACTCCAACATTTGTGTTTTCCCTATCGGTTAAAACTAATTTTGCCCCAGCTTCTCCAAGCGCATGAGCAATGGACAGGCCTATTCCTTTTGCACCTCCAGTGATATGGGCAATTTTACCGTCTAATTTGAATTTATCTAAAAACATTTAAACCTCTAAATTTAAAAAATAATAAGTTCATTAAGTTGGTTTTGCTAGTCATTTAAAATATGTTTCGCAGCTTCTTCATCAGTTATAAGACCATAAAGACATCCATTCAATAAAATAGCTTTTATAGCTGAGGCTTTATGAATACCTCCGGCTATAGCTATAGTTTTCTTTTTTTTAATAAGTCTAAAGTCTTTGCTCACAATTTCATCATAAACTGAATGTTTTCCTTTTATATCAAAGAAATTACCACTGGACTCTGCTATAGCTCCATCTTTTTTTATTTTATTAAAGATTTCTTTATCAACTAAATAAGAATGATTTTTAACTCTATTATATAAACTGGTACCACCTTTCATCGATCCTATGCCTAGTAAGATATAGTCACATTCCTCTTCTTTTTTGAGAATATCTTTTACAAATTGCAAATTAAAAAATTTATTTTTTTCTTTTAAAGATGGAAAAAAATAAGGAGCCCCCAAGTGATAACATTTTCCTTTAGTTTTTTTTGAAAGGGTATTTAACCCTAAAAGTGGGTTGAAAGACAGATCACTCCTTAAGGATCCAGTGGTATCAACAAAACTTACGGTTTCTCTGATTTCAGGTAATATATTTGCGATCCTTGCATTTGTGGAGCCAGTAGACCAACCAAAATTTCTACACTTTTCTGAATTTATTTTATTAAGAAGAGTATTTGCCCCTGCGTAAGCAATAGATAATGGATCAGGATCTAGAGTATCAGCGGTAGTTTCTTTTTTTACTGTACTTTCAGTTGGAACAACTTCGATATGTTTAAGATTGTATTTCTTTTGAAGAGACTCTTCGTATTGTCTACAGATATCGAAGGAACCCTCTACAAAAACTTTTACCGAACCTCTTTTTTCAGCATCGTTAAGAATACGATGAACTTGAACTGTGTTGATATTAAATTTTTTGGCAATTTCCTTTTGTGAAATTTTTTGTTTCCAATACATCCACGCAATTCTATTCGTATATTGTTTTAAATTTTTTTCTGATTTATTCACTTAATTTTTTACAGCACCCAGAGTGAGTCCCGAGACTATATTTTTCTGCAGGAATATTGTCAATAATATAGGGGGGATACTCTGAATGACAGTTGCTGCAGCAACATTACCCCATATTATTTGTGCTTGACTAACTTGTGCTGAAATGAAAATAGGGAATGTCCTAGACTCTGATACTGTAAAAAATAATGCAATCAGCAATTCATTCCAACTAAATATGAAAACAAATATTGCTACAGTTGCTATGCCACCTTTTGATAGAGGAATGGCAATTTTTAAAAATATATGAAACCAAGAAGCTCCTTCAATTCTAGATGCCTCAATTAAATCAATGGGAATTTTTTTAAAAAATGATGCTGAAACCCATACAGCGAATGGAATATTAAATGCTGTGTAAACTATTATTAAGGCAAACAAAGAGTCTAATAAATTTAAATATTTAAATAGAATAAATAATGGTACTGCGGCAGCAACTGGGGGTAGCATTCTAGTACTTAAAATCCAATCAGCTAAAAAGTATCTACCTTTAAATTTAAAAAAAGTTAGGCCAAATGCAGTGGGTAGAGAGAAAATAAGAGAGACGATTGTTGAGCATATTGTGACTATAATTGAGTTTATCAGGTACATGTAACTCTCAGATAACATAATGGTAAAATTTTTAATATATGTGAAGTCTGGTATCCATACAGGAGGCAAAGCAAACATTGCGTTTTGACTCTTAAAAGATCCAAATAACATCCAAAGATTGGGAGCTAAAAATACAAAAGTAATTAAAGTAGCAAGAATAAGTAAAATAAAGTTCTTTCTAACTGAGGCCTTCATTTTTTTCTACCCTTCGTAAAAGCGTGACTGCAATTGTTGTCACTATTAAACTAATAATAAGAATGATTACTGCTGATGCCGACCCTGAGCCTACTTGAAAGCTTCTAAATTCAGTTCTGTAAGTGAAGAATGCCATCACTTCCGTAGATATTCCTGGTCCACCCCTTGTTGTTATATAGATAATGTCGAATAAACGAATACACTCGATTAGCCTTAAAACTACTCCTAATAAAACAAAACTTAAAATAGAAGGTATTTCAATTTTTGTCATTACGTGAAACCAGTTGGCTCCATCTATTTTTGCAGCCTCATATTGTTCATTTGGAACAGTCATTAATCCAGCAAGTAGAAGTATCATCATGAAAGGCGTCCATTGCCATGAGTTGATAGCTATTACAGAGATCTTAGCCGGCAAAGACTCACCTAAATAAGCAAAAGGTTCAATACCAAAAACAGTGTCCAGGATATAACTAAAAATACCAAGTGTTGGATTTAAAATATATAAAAAAACCAATCCAACGCAAAGAGGTGTTAGCATAATAGGCATAATTGTTATTGTTCTTAAGGTATTAGAAAATTTGAGATGACGTATCTCAAAAAAAATTTTGGCCATAATAAAACCTAAAATGATTTCAATCGTGATGGAGCTAAATGCAATCACAAATGTATTTTTAATAGCAGTTGGAAAAACATCATCTTCAAATAAAAGAACATAATAGTTTTCCCATCCAATAAAAAATTTCTTATGCATTTTTGTTAATTTGGCTTGAAATAAACTAAGGTAGACAGAATATAAAAAAGGAAAAATGGATATTACAAGTAGGAAAAGGCAAGTAGGTAAAATAAATAAAAGTTTTTGAATTTTTTCACTTATCATTGAAGGGTATTATAGGTACTTTTTTGTTTAAATGCTTGGGCTTTATTAAAAGCCCAAGCAAGGGTTGTTATTAATCAATGTATCCTTCGGATTTAAGGAGTCTATCAATCTTTTTATTAGCAGTATCCATCGCATCTTGAGCTGATGATTCACCTGTAAGAGCCTTATTAACCTCTATTCCTAGAGTTTCAATTAGCTCAAAAGTTAAAGCATGTCTTGGACGAAGCTCTTGCCACGCTCTTAAGCTTGACTCATATAGAACTGGAGTCCAAGGTTGCTCAGCATTAATTTGAGGATCATTCATCGCTGAATGTCTGCTAGGAGGAGCTCCCATCAAAACCCACTCTCTGTGAATTTCAGGGCTTGCAAACCATTTCAGGTAATCCCAAGCAGCCTCTTGGTTTTTAGAGTGTTTATTTACACAAGCAATCCAACCTCCAACTGGTGGAACTGACTCAGCTCCTTCAGCATGAGGAAATAGCGCTACATCAAATTTTCCCTTAACCTTACTAATTTCAGGATCATTAAAAAGTGGTGTTCTTACAGACCAGTTATTGATCATTGCGACTTTTCCTTGAGTAAATGCTTTTGCTCTTTCATCCCAAGCATATTGTTCAACTCCTGGAGGCATATAATTTACCATTTCTTGCATCCATTCAATAAATGCTACTGACTCTGGAGAATTATATAATCCTCTTTGATCAGCATATGCATCTGGTGAACCAGGATAATTACTTTCCCATGGTTGAGCACCAGCAGAATAAATCCACTCATAGTATTGTTGTCCAGCAGCACTACCACGAGCCATATTCATAGCATAACCACCCTCTAACTCTGGGTATTTAGGATTATCTTTGAATAATTTTGCAGCAGCCATAACATCATCAAATGTTTTTGGGGGTTGCAAGCCTTCTGCTTCAAATAAGTCAGTTCTATAGTGAAGCATGTGCCAGTATCCACCAAAAGGTAGACACATTTTTTTGTCATCCCAAATTGCTTGTCCAGCAAATGAAGGGATGTAGTCATCCCATGCAATAACAGATTTATCTGTACCTTCTGCGGTCCAAATATCTTCAACTGGTTCGATACAGTCTGCCTCAACAAACTCTCCAATCCAAATCCCGTCAATGAATAAAACATCGTAAGATCCATCATTTTGAGAACAAGCAACTATTTGCTTTTCGTGAAGCCCATCATATCCAAAACCTTCAACTGTTACTGAAGCACCTGTTGCAGATTCGAATTGTGGCGATATTTCTTTAACGGCATCAATGTAAGGGTCCATAATAGACTGAACCTTTAAGTCAACACCACTGTGATCACCAAGTTCTTTTCCCCAATCTACAGCTAATAAGCTATTCATTGGTAGCAGAAATAGTGAAAATGTAAGTAAGATTTTCCTAAGCATAATTATTACCTCCCTATCGTTACTTAGTTTGATTTTCTCATAAAAAAAAATTGTTTACAATAAATAATTGTAATTAATTACATATATTGTAATTTATTACATATATTAGCTTATTTAACGATATGAGAGCACTTGTTTTAGAAAAAAAATTGCAATTATCTTTGAGAGATATTGATTTGCCTAAAGAGGTTCATTCTAACGATGTTAAAATTAAAATGCATACAGTTGGCATTTGTGGAAGTGATGTTCATTATTACACTCACGGAAAAATTGGACCTTTCATTGTCAATAAGCCTATGGTTTTGGGACATGAAGGATCTGGAACCATAATAGAAGTTGGTGACAACGTATCTAATCTTAAAATTGGAGATAGAGTTTGCATTGAGCCCGGTGTTCCAGATGTTAATTCAAAAGAATATATGAAAGGTATATACAATCTTGATCCTAAACTTACTTTTTGGGCAACACCCCCTGATCATGGATGTTTAACACCAGAAGTGGTTTTTCCATCAAACTTTGTTTTTAAATTGCCTGACAATGTTTCCTATGCGGAGGGAGCTATGATAGAACCACTTGCCGTTGGACTACAAGCTGCTGAAAAAGCAAAAATTATTCCAGGAGAAACTGCATTAGTTATGGGTTGTGGGCCAATTGGATTAGTTATAGCTTTAACTGCCCTTGCTGGAGGTTGTTCTAAAGTTTTTATAGCTGATATTGCCAGTGAAAAATTAAGAATGTGTGAAAATTATAGAAATTTAATACCTATAGATCTAAATAAAGAAAACCCTATAGATGTCATAAAAAAAAATACAAATAATTGGGGAGCTAACATAATATTTGAAGCATCGGGTTCAACTAAAGCATACGATGTAATATTTGACTCTATTTGTCCTGCAGGAAGAGTGGTTATTGTAGGAAATCCTATGAATTCAGTACCAATGGATTTTGCCACATTACTTACTAAAGAAATCGAAATAAAAACAGTCTTTAGGTATGCTCATCAATATGAAAGAGCAATAAATTTATTATCGAGTAATAAGATTGACGTTAAACCCATGATTACAGATACAGTTGCTTTTGATGATAGTATTAAAGCTTTTGAAAGAGCTGCTAAAAACTTACCTGAGGATGTAAAAATACAAATTCAACTATGAATAAAATTGGTGTACATGCATTAACATTTATTGGAGATATAGAAAATCCAAGTATTGAAAAATGTTTGTCACAAGTAGCTAAAATTGGCTACGACGTTATGGAATTACCGCTTCTAAATCCTGATGCCTTGGACACACGTTTTGTATCTAAAGCATATGAAAAATTTAATATAGAGCCAACCGTATCTCTAGGTTTAAGTTATAAAACAGATATTGCTTCTGAAGATCAAGATAGAGTTAAGTTAGGAAGAGAGCTTTTATTTAAAGCACTTGAAAAGACGATAGATGTTGGATCTTCAAATCTATGTGGAGTCATCCATTCTGCACTCCAAAAAAATGATGCTCCTAAAACAAAGCTAGGTTATGAAAATTCATTATCTGTAATTAGAGATCTAGCTAAAAAAGCAGAACAAAATAATGTTACATTAAGTCTGGAAGTAGTAAATAGGTATGAAACTAATATTATGAATACTGCTGAGGAAGCAATGGATTATATCAATGATCTAGGTGATACTAATGTTAAAGTTCATCTTGACACTTATCATATGAACATTGAAGAAAATAACTATTCAGAACCGATAAAAAAAATTGGAAAAGATAAGTTAGGAATGTTTCATTTTGGAGAAAATCATAGAGGATATCTTGGCAGTGGTCATATTAATTTTGAGGAAACTTTCAAAAGCTTAAAAGAAATTAATTACTCAGGGATAATTACTTTTGAATCTTTTTCATCTGAGGTCGTTGATCCTGTTCTTTCAAATACCTTGGCGGTTTGGAGAAACTTGTGGAGTAATAGTGAAGATTTAGCAGCCGAAGCACTAAAATTTATTAAAAATGGACTACGTCCTTAATTTTCTTTATTAATATTTAAATTAATAAATGAAAAGTTTTGATTTCATAATTATTGGTGGTGGAACGTCAGGCACTGTCACTGCAGCAAAATTAGTTAAAAATGGACATTCTGTTCTTCTTCTAGAAGAAGGAGGGAAGAATAGTAATCCTTTGTTATCTATGCCTGCTGGATGGATACCAATGTTAGATGGAAGTCCTTATTTGAAATTTTATAAGTCTATAGCTCAGCCTCAACTTAATAATCGTCAACATGATATTGCACAAGCAAAAATTCTTGGTGGAGGATCTTCTGTAAACGGAATGGTTTATATGAGAGGCAAACCATCTGATTATCAAAAATGGGTAGATGAAACTGGTGATGAAAGATGGAGTTGGCAATCCTTATTGAGTAGTTATAAAAAATTAGAGGACAACCAAAGATTATCAGGAAATTTTCATGGAACTGAGGGCTTTATCAAAGTTTCTGATCCAGGATATGTAGCCAAGGGTTCAGATTTATATATTAAGTCAATGCAGAATTTAGGATTGCCCTATAACAGAGATTTCAATGATGGTGAACAATATGGTGTTGGTTTAATGCAATACACCATTGGTGATGGGAAAAGAAGTGATACCGTATCCACTCTTCTAAAACCTTTATTAAAAGATAAAAATTTACAAATTAAATTGAATACTGTTGTTACAAAAATAATTATAGAAAAGAAAAAAGCAGTTGGGGTAGAGGTCGTATCCAATAAGAAAGTAGATAAATATTACGGAAAGGAAATAATTCTTACTGCTGGATCTTTAGTGTCTCCAAAAATATTAATGCATTCGGGTATTGGCGAAGAAGCCCAACTTAAAAAGTTTGGAATAGAGATCAAAGAAAAATTAGATGGTGTTGGAAAAAACCTTCAAGACCATCATGAGGTTCCTTTTATCTCAAGAGCAAAAAAAGGATATGGTTATTTCAAACAAAACAAGGGTCTGAGAATGATAAGAAATGGTATCCAATATCTTTTATTTAAATCAGGACCTGTTACATCAAATGGAGTTGATTGCTGTTCATTTTTAAATCCAGATGATTTAAAAAATCAAAATGATCCAAAAGTAAAATTATATTGTGTTCAAATTATGTATACAGACAGAGACACAAAAGGAATTAAACCAGATCATGGTGTTACCCTAACACCATGTATTATGAATCCAAAATCTAGAGGAGAGATCACTTTAAAATCTTCAGATCCTTTAGACCTACCGAACATTAACCCTAACTTTTTAAGCAATGAAGATGATACAGTTACATTTATTTCAAGTCTTAAACTTGCTAGAAAAGTTATTAATACAAAACCATTATCAGATATAATTTTAGAGGAAATACTTCCTGGTAAAAATATCGATGATGATGAATCTCTAACGAATTATTGTAAAAAAATGGTTAAAACTAATTGGCACCCTGTGGGAACCTGTAAGATGGGCAAGGATAGTGATGATATGGCTGTTTTAAACTCAAAACTTCAAGTTAAAGGCATTGATAATTTGAGAGTTTTTGACGTTTCTATGATGCCAAATATTGTAGCAGCTAACACAAATGCTCCTGCAATGGCAATAGCAGATAAAGCTACAGATATTATGTTAGAAAGTTAAATTGAATTCTGGATCCATGAACAAGCAACTACTACCTTTAAACCAGAGCAGTCTTGAATTTATTCAAATTGGGGTTTTAAAACCCAATTATATTAGATCAAATCTAAGTGCTGGCATTGTGCATATTGGAGTTGGAAATTTCCATAGAGCACATCTTTCTTGGTATTTGCACCGACTTATGCAAAAAAATTTAGCAAAAGATTGGGCGATCTTAGGTTCTGGAATTACAGAATATGATGTAAATATGAGAGAGAGTCTTCAACATCAAGATTTTCTTACAACATTAATAGAGCTAGATCCTGAGGGAAATCAGTCATGTGAAATTGTTGGACCAATGATTGACTATATTCCAGTTGAAAAAGGTAATCATAAATTAATCAATGCTATGTCAGACTCCAAAATTAAGATTGTTTCATTGACTGTTACTGAAGGTGGATATTTTTTAGATGAAAATGGTGGGTTTGATCTTAAGCATCCAGATATAATTCATGATATTAATAATCCTGATATTCCAAAAACAGTTTTTGGAGTAATGGTTTCAGCATTGAAAAATAGAAAGGAAAATGATGTTGGGCCATTTACTGGCTTGAGCTGCGATAACTTAATTCAAAATGGAAATAAACTTAAACAAGCTGTTACTGGAATAGCTAAGGAGCAAAATCAAAATTTATCAGAATGGATTAATGAAAATTGTACTTTTCCAAATGCCATGGTTGATTGTATTGTTCCTCGTACAGGAGAAGTTGAAATAAATATTGTTAAAAAATTAGGTATTGAAGATCTTGTCCCTGTTTCTCATGAAAATTTTCGACAATGGGTAATAGAAGATAAGTTTTGCAAAGGAAGACCCCCTTGGGATAAAGTTGGGGTTCAATTTTCAGATAACGTTCATGGTTATGAGGATCAAAAAATTCGTATCCTTAATGGAGGTCACCAAATTCTTGCTAATGCTGCTGAACTTTTAAATATTGAAACTGTTAGGGATGCTATGAAGAATAAAACAATTGTGAATCTATTAGAAAAAATAGAAAAAGAGGAAATTATTCCCCATATAAATCCTGTTCCCGGCTATACTCCACTAGAATACTACGAACTTATAGCTGCTAGATTTTCCAACCCATCCATTCAAGATACTATTAGACGAGTGGCTTTTGATGGTTCATCGCGACATGCGGGTTTTCTAGTACCCTCTATAAAAGATGGAATTAAAAATAGCATATCAATTAATGGACTCTCCCTAGCGGAAGCTTTGTGGGCGAGGATGTGTGAAGGAACTCGTGAAGATGGTTCTACCATTGAACCCAATGATCCCAATTGGGAAAAATTAAATACTTGTGCTAAAAAATCTAGAGAAAATCCTCTTAAATGGCTAGAGCAAATAGAAATTTATGGAGATAGTTCTAAAGATGAAAAATTAAAAGTTTATTTTTCCAAGTGGTTAAAAATGATTTATGAACAGGGTGTAGAAAAAACTATCTCTGAATATCTTAAATAGACTAATTTACTGTTAAACAATTCCTGAAGAAGAACCGCTTTTATTTTTCCTTTTAAGTGATTTATCATTCTTATAATCAAGTGTACGATAAGTATTAATTGGATTTATTGAATTACCGTTTTCAAATCGAGCCATTGCAACTATTGGACTTACGTCAATATTAAAAGCTGTTTTTAAAATTTGCATGGATTGAATAGCATCATTTCCATCTTGAGATTTTTCCAATAGAGAATAATTAACAAGTAAAGACTTTGCATATGAATTAACTATTTCATTTGCACTTAAAATCAAACTTTCAATAGGATCAGTCACATTATGTGATTGATCAATCATATATGAAATATTTGAGATTTTATTATTTTGAGATGCGGCTGTTAGCTCATTAAAAATTAAAAATAATTCATATGGATTTATGGACCCTGCATCTAAATCATCATCTCCAAATTTACTATCATTAAAATGGAATCCCCCTAGTTTTTTTAAATCAATTAATCTAGATACAATCATTTCAATATTGGTATTGGGGAGATGATGGCCTAAATCAACTAAGCACATGGCCTGATCACCAAGTTCTTTGGCACAAATATAACTTGTGCCCCAATCACTTATAACAGTAGAGTAAAAAGCTGGCTCGTAGGGTTTGTGCTCTAAAAGAACAGTCCAATCTTTTGGAAGATGAGAATAGATTTTTTTCATGGAGTCTATGTATCTCTCGAGTGAGCGTGAAAAACTTATTTGCCCAGGAAAATTACCGCCATCGCCAATCCAAACTGTTAACCCTTTAGATCCAAGGATTTTTCCATTATCAATGGCTTTTTGATTTACTTCAATGGCTTTGTCTCTAGCAGCAGAGCTAGCATTAGTTAAACTCCCATATTTGAAACTTTCTGAGCTATCGTCAGGATCTTGAAAAGTATTAGAATTGACAACGTCGAAGCCAATACCATAATTATCAGAAAAGTTTTTTAACTCAGAGAAATCCTCAACATTATCCCACGGAAAATGAGGTGAAACCTTTTGAGTAAATCCAATTAAATCATTAATAACGGCACAATCTTCAATCTTTTCATAAATATTTTGTGGCTCTCCAATCCCAGGAAACCGAGCAAATCGAGTGCCCCCCGTTCCTACTCCCCAAGTGGGGACAGCCACTTGAAATTTTTTAACTTGTTCTTTTATTTTATGAATATCTATTTGTGATTGTTGTAATTTTTTTTCTAAATATTCAAAGTCAAAGTCTAGATCAGATTTATGAGATTGATTATGTTGATCGATAACTTCTTTTTTTACAGCTTTAAACATCACTTCCCCCATCCCATAGCGGTCATAAATGCATTATGCTCTGATGTTGTGTCAAGTCTTGATAACTGTGCAACAACATTAATATTGCTTTTTAAAACAATTGAATACGGTTTTTCTCTTGGTAATTTTTGACCATTAACCTCAATATCATCTATTCTAAGATGGATACTTCTTTTACCCTGCATATTAAAAGTATAATTTTCTATAGGGTCTTGATCTTCATATAAAAAGTCTAAAATTATATTTGCAGTATTTTGATCGTAATTAATAATGCAAAGTGACTCATGCCCAAATTGATCACCGTGGCTCGATGTTTTATAGGGGTGGCCTTTAGCTGGTAAAAAGGCATCAGGAAATGCCCAAACTTTCTTACCTAGAGCTTCACTCATTTTTTCTCCTTAAGGTTCTCACAAAAGATGGAAAACCAATACTTAAAATTAAAAGTAATCCGGTGAAGATTATGATACCCACACCAGGAACATTTAGCAAACCCAATCCAAATGATAACATCCCTAAGATAAATATTGATATAACAACTCCTAAGATAGAACCTGATCCTCCGTATATGTATACGCCACCCAATACAACCATGGTAATTATTTCTAATTCCCATCCAAACGCAATATTAGGCCTCACACTTGAAAGCCTTCCAGATAGAAAAATGGCGGCAATAGCAGAAAATAGCCCATTAAGTGTAAACAAAACAAAGGTATATTTGTCTACCGCGATACCTGTGTATTGGGCAGCATCAGGGTTATTGCCAATAGAAAATATTTTTTTTCCCACAGTGGTCTTATGCAGAATAAATGCAAATACTAATGCTAGTAGAATGAATGTTAGAAAAGCATAAGGAATGTATCCAAAAAGATATCCGCTACCTAAATTACTAACAATTTTGGGAAACTTATTATAATAAGAGTCCTCTAGGAAGGAATATGCTAGTCCTCTAAAAAGGGACATTGTTCCAATGGTTACAATGATTGAAGGAATTGCAAACTTAGTAATGATAGCTCCATTAAAAGCTCCACACAAAGCACCGCTGAGTAAAGTTAATGATATTACCAACCAAGTGTCATAACCTAGACTAGTCGTATACCCTAAGACAACCGAAGAAACTGCAATTATAGAAGCTACAGATAAATCAATTTGCCTTGCAATTATTACAAAGGTCATTGTCAAAGCAATAATAGCTTTTTCACTGAAGAGAAAAGTACTGTCGATAAGATTATATAAGTCTAAAAAATAAGGAGTGAGGTTAGAGTTTATTATTAGAATTGTAATTAAAACAACAAACAGAATGAATTCTTTTTTATATAATATATCTAATAACTTAAATGGGGGCTTATCAGGTATCATGCTCATTAATTTTCAACCATAATTGTTTTTTCTTTTCGTTGTTCAGTTTTTGTATTGATGATTATTGCTAGTAGGATGATTGCACCTGAGATGGCTAATTGCCAAAACTGAGAAATATCTACTGCAGGCAAAGCATTTCGAATGAGACCAATGAGCAAAGCGCCTAAAACACATCCTAGAACTGTTCCCACACCACCCATAACACTAATTCCTCCAACAACACATGCAGAGATTACTGTAAGTTCAAACCCAATTGCAATTTGTGTAGAAGCAACAGAGTAACGAGCGACCCATAAATATCCGCAAAGCCCAGCAAAAAAACCTGAGAGTGAATAGGCCATAATAATGTATTTATTCTCATTAATACCTATATATTTCGCGGCATCTGGGTTACCTCCCAGAGAGTAAAGATTTCTTCCAAAGCGAGTGTGATTAAGCAGAATGTATATAACTATGAAAACTGCAACAGCTAACCAAAATAGAAAAGATAAAGATAAAAATTTTACATGTATTAGGGCAAGAAAATCTTCAGAAAATTCATTTGAGTAGACTTGTTTGCCGTCACTAACGAAATAAATTAAGCCTCTATAAATGCTTAGAGTACCTAGAGTAGTAACAATGAAAGGTACCTTTAAAATAGCAATAGAGATTCCGTTTAAGACACCTAAAAATGTCCCTATCAAACAGGAAAGGGCTATAAAATAGTAAACAGGTAATTCTGGATGAACTGTGGAAAGTAATGATATAAGCATTCCTGAAAGTGCAAGGTTAGAGGCAACTGATAAGTCAATTGCACGGATTAAAATTACAATCATTTGACTTAAAGCAAGAATAATTAGAATTGAAGTATCAGTTAAAACATCAGATATACTTTTAGGCGTTATAAAAAGAGGATTAGCAAATCCCACACCAATTAATCCAATCAAAATAATTGAAAATAGAATAAAATCTCTGTTAATTAAAATCTTCTTCATGACTCACCACTTGCTAACTTAACTATTTGTTCAGAAGAAGCTTTTTTGACATCTAAAATATCTCTTATAAGGCCTTTGTACATTACCACTACTCTATCGCACATTCCTAATATCTCGGGTAGTTCAGAAGAGATCATCATTATAGACATTCCCTCTTCAACCAGTTCTCCCATAAATTCGTGAACTGCAGACTTTGATCTTACATCTATGCCTTTAGTGGGTTCATCAAGTATTAGTACTTTAGGCTTTGTTGAGAGCCACTTAGCTATAACAGTTTTTTGCTGATTGCCCCCTGAAAGACTTTGAGTTAATTGACTCCAATAAGAAACTTTAATATTTAATTTTTCCTGCATAGCGGAGGCATTTTTGATTTCTTTGAGAGTATTCATTACATAAAAGTTGGAATTTCTGTCCATTATGGCCATATTAATATTGTCTTTAACAGACATTAAACCTGTCATTCCCAACTGTTGTCTTTCTTCTGAAAGATAAACTATACCTTGATCAATGGCGTCACTAGGTTTTGTAATTGAAATTTTTTGATCATTAAACAATATCTCTCCTTCATCAAGTTTAGTGATACCAAAAATAGATTTCATAATTTCTGTTCGGCCTGATCCAACTAAACCATAAAAACCCAAAATTTCTTTTTTTCTTAAGTTAAAATTAATATTTTTAAACTGTGTTTTTTTAAATAAGTTACAAACTTCAAAAATTTCATTTTCTATTGTGACATTATTTTTAGGAAAAATTTGATTTACCTCACGACCAGCCATGTGTGTAATTAATTGGTCTTTGTTGGTATTAGAAATCAAATCAGATTTAATTAATTCACCATCTCGCAAAACAGTAAACTCATCACATACTTCCATTACCTCATCTAATTTATGAGAAATAAATACAATAGATTTATTTTGATTTTTAAGATTTCGAATAATTGCATAAAGTTCATTAATTTCTTTTTGTGAAAGAGAGGCTGTGGGTTCGTCCATAATCACAATATCAGCATCGTGAATAAGCGATCGAGATATTTGCACGATATGACGTTGCGCAATACTAAGATCTTTAATCTTTTCATTTGGTTCAATATTAGCTTCAAGTTCTTTGAGTAATTGATGAGTCTTGTCCTGCATTGAACTCCAGTCAACTAAACCATTCGATTTAGTAAGATGATTACCGATAAAAACATTCTCTGTGACAGTTAATTCATCAAACATTACTGACTCTTGATGAATTGCAGAAATACCTAAAGATAGAGAAATACTTGGATCAGATATGGACTGCTGCTTATTATTTAAAAGAATAGAACCACTATCTGGTTGATAGACACCGCAAAGAATTTTGACTAATGTTGATTTACCCGCACCATTTTCTCCCAGGAGGGCATGAATACTATTTTCTTTAAGTTGAAAATCAACGTCTTGGAGTGCTTTTACTCCATGGAAATTTTTAGAAATATTTTTAAGCTCAAGTTTCATTTGAAAACACACGACCACTAGGTGATCGTGTGTATAAGTATTTATTTAATTAAAAGATTTCTGCGAATTTATCTATGTTTGATGCATCAAAGATAAAAGGATCCGCCATCGCTGCGTTATTACCCGCACCGATACAAATCTCACCCATTCTACCTGTTGGGATACATTCACCCTCTTGGCCAGAATAAGCACCAGTCGCGATTTGATGTGATAAATATACAGCAGAATAACCTAGATCAATTGGGTTCCAAATTCCAAACTGAACTGCAGAGCCATTTTTAACATGAGCTTTCATTTCACTTGGAAGTCCTAATCCCGTTACAAAAACCTTACCAACTAAACCTTGGTCTTCGACTGCTTTGGCAGCAGCAACGATACCAACAGAAGTTGGGGCTATAATGCCTTTTAAGTTAGGATGTTTCTTGAAAAGACCCAATGCTTCTTGGTAACTCTTGTCAAAAAGATCATCACCATAAACAGTGTCTACCCATTTCATCTTTGAGTATTCTGGCTTAGCAAATTCTTTTTTCATCTCTTCTATCCAAGCATTTTGATTTGTTGCTTGGCTAGTAGCGCTAAGAATAGCAAACTCACCTTCATCACCCATTGAGTTTTTCATCCACTTAATATTTGATGAACCAATAAGAGCAGTGTTGGAAGGGTCTAAGTTCATAACTCTTCCTTCTTCAGCGATGCCAGAGTCCCAAGATATAACTGTGATACCTCTGTCCATAGCTTTTTTACCAATTGAAGCAAGAGCATCTCTATCATTGGCAGAGATAGCTATAGCATCAACTTTTTGAGCAATCAGAGAGTTAATAACTTCGATTTGTGCTTCAGCAGTAGTTGTAGCTGGACCAGTGTAAATTACTTCAACTCCACCAATCTCTTTAGCTGCCTCTTCACCACCTTCTGCAGCGGCTTCAAAGAAACCAATACCTAAGCCTTTAACCACTAATGCAATTCTCATGTCGGCAGCATTAGCTGTAAAAGCAAACAGGATTGATGACATTATTACTAAAAATAATTTTTTCATATTTTCCTCCTAAATGTTTTGAGAGATAATTATCCACCCTATTCAAACTTAAATCAATTAATTTAGAATTTTTTTTTATTAAAATTAAATTTTTTTATGGATTTTATGAAAAAACATTGTTTTATATTATCTGATTAAAAGTTAATTTTTTTCAATTAAAAATATCGTCATGAGATTTCAAAAAAACGTAATAAACAACTGGAATAATAGTTATAACAAATTATCTAAAATTGATCAGCTTATCTTAAGGTCTAATTTATTGGGAAGTGATTTAAAAGTTACTAACTTTGGAGGAGGGAATACTTCCTCTAAGATTTCTATGAAAGACCCAATAACAAAAAAGAATGAAACTATTCTTTATGTAAAAGGCTCGGGTGGAGATTTGGGTTCTATTAAAAAAGATGGTTTTGCTAGTCTCTATATGGATAAATTTAATAGTCTAAAAAATATTTATCGGGGATTTAATTATGAGGATGAGATGGTTGGCTACTATCCTATGTGTACTTTTAACAATAATCCTAGAGCTGCTAGTATTGATACTCCCCTTCACGCCTATGTTCCTTATCCAGAAGTAGATCATACCCACCCTGATTCAATTATTGCGCTAGCAACAATGAAGAATGGGAGAGATATAATTAAAAAAGTTTATGGGGATAGTATGGGATGGTTAGATTGGCAAAGACCTGGATTTGACCTTGGATTAAAAATGGAGAGTTTAATTCATAAAAATAAAAATATTATTGGAATTGTTCTCGGCCACCACGGATTATTTACATGGGCAAATACAAACAAGGAATGTTATTCAAACTCAATAGAGCTAATTAAGAAAGCTCAAACCTATTTAAATAATAAAATTAAAAAATACTCTTTTGGAAAACCTATTTATAAGAATAAATCAAATTCTGATTTTGAGTTAAAATTAATAACTACAATTCGAGGAAGTCTATCCAAAGAAAACTCCAAAATTCTTCATTTAGATAAATCAGATATTGCTCTAGAATTTGTTAATTCAGAGAATTTAAAAAAGGTAGCAGCTATTGGTACTTCGTGCCCAGATCATTTCCTTAGGACAAAAAGATTGCCTATGGTTCTTCCCTCATTAAGCGATCTAACTAAAAATGAAAATAAAATTGATAGTGTTATTCAAAGTCATTTAGATAAATATAAAGTTGATTATACAAAATATTATAACAGAAACAAAAGCAAGGGATCGCCCGCACTTCGTGATCCATACCCTGTGATTATTTTAATACCAGAATATGGAATGATGTCTTTTGCTAAAAATAAATCAACAGCCCGTGTCTCTAGTGAGTTTTTTTGTAATGCTATGAATGTCATGAAAGGCGCAGAAGGTGTCGATAAATACACAGGTCTTAGTGAAAAGGAAGCATTTAGAATTGAATATTGGGAGCTAGAAGAAGCCAAATTGAGGAGAATGCCAAAAGAAAAGGAATTAGCTGGAAAAGTTGCTCTTATTACTGGTGCTGCTGGAGGGATAGGATCGGCTACTGCTAGAAAATTTCTTAGTGAAGGTTGCTGTGTTATTTTAACTGATATTGATAAAAAAGCACTTAAAGCAAAGCATGATGAATTCAGTCAAGATTATGGTAAAGATGTCGTCCACTCCATATTGATGGATGTAACCAATGAAAGTGATGTAAAAGAAGCAGTCTCTAAAAGCGTTAATACTTTTGGAGGAATAGATATTCTAGTTGCAAATGCAGGTTTTTCATCTGCTGCATTATTTGAAAATACATCTTCCAAACTTTGGGATAAAAATATGGATATTCTAGCTAAAGGAAGCTTTTTAATAAGTAGAGAAGTTTATCAAAAAATGATTGAACAAAATAATGGTGGCTCAATTATTTTTATTGCAAGTAAAAATAGTTTAAATGCTTCAAAAGGAGCTTCAGCATATAGTGTAGCCAAAAGTTCTTTACTTCATCTTTCAAGATCAATTGCTCTAGAAGGGTCGGCTCATAAAATACGATCAAATGTAGTAAATCCTGATGCTGTCATTCAAGGATCAAGAATATGGCAAGGGGAATGGAAAAAACAAAGAGCTGCTAGTAATAAAATAAGTGTAAAAAATGTGGAAGACTTTTATAAAAATAGAAGCCTATTAAAAGTGAGTATATTGCCCGAAGATATAGCTGAAGGTATTTACTTCTTTGCTAGCTCTAAATCAAAAAAATCAACAGGAAATATTATCAATATTGATGGAGGTAATATAACATCATTTACCAGATGATGTCTGCTTCTAAGAAACTAAATATTGTCCTCGATATTGGAAAGACTAACGTTAAATTAACTTTTGTTAATAGTCTTACCAATCAAACTGTTCATTCTTTTAGAACCAAACAAAAGAATGTCACTAGGCTTGGTATAAGAATTCTTGATTCCAATTTAATTTATGAGTGGGCCTATAAACAAATAGAATTAATTGGAAAAAAATATGTTTTAGATAAATTTGTCTGTACAGCCCATGGGACCTCAATTGCTCTTATTGGACATGATAATCAAGAGCTTCTGGCTTGCACTGATTACGAATATAAATTTGATAAATTCGTTGATAAATATAAAGAAATTGCTCCTAAATTTAGTGAGAGTTTCACTCCATTTCTTGAAAATGGATTAAATATTGGCCAACAACTTTTCTATCTGTATAAAAAAAATCCGAAACTTATAAGAAATACAAAATATATCCTAAGCTATCCTCAATATATTGTATGGAAATTATCAGGTATTTTTTCTTCTGAAATTTCTTATTTGGGTTGCCACACTCATTTGTGGGATTTTAGAAAAAATAAACTCTCCTCTTTTGTAAAGAAACTTAAATTAGAAAATAAATTTCCCCCTATGAAAAAAGCATGGGAAGTTATAGGTCAAAAAAAAATTGCTAATTCAAACTTACAAATTGCAAATGGTGTTCATGATAGTAATGCCTCTTATTTATATTTTAAAAATTCAGATATCAGAAATTTTACTTTGGTGACAACAGGAACTTGGTACATCATATTCAATCAAAAAGCTTCTTTGACACATCTAAACCCAAATCTAGATATGTTAGCTAATATTGACGTTTTTGGAAAACCTGTTCCCACTATAAGATTTATGGGAGGCAGAGAATATGACTACTTAATAAAAAAATTCAAAATTACGATAAATACAAAAGCTCTTAAAAATTTCGACTATAATGATTACTTAATTTATCCTAGCTACGCTTCAGGAGGTGCATTTGCAAATAAAAAAATTAATATAAATTTGTTTAAAAAACTTAATAGAGGTCAAATTTATTATTTAATTTGTTTATATATTGCTTTCGTAATTAACTTTTGTTTAAACACAATCAAATCTTCTAATACTATAATTCTAGATGGCCCAATTACAAAAAATATTACTATTATGAAAATACTCTCTTCTCTGAGAGAGAAACAGCTTGTTCTTAAAAACAAAAAAGAAATAGGCACAACACTAGGAGCAACAAATTTATTTAATATAAACAAAAAAAATAAACTACAGACAATTACAATCTCAAAATATCAAAACAAATCTCTAAAGTCTCTTTATCAGCTTTGGGAGAAAAACCTGTATAGGAAAGAATTATTTAGTCATTCTAAATAATTGTTTACAATAACATCATGTTTAACAGCATCAAAAATTGTCATAACTTTGAGGATTTTCGCAATCTAGCAAAAAAAAGACTTCCCTCTCCTGTTTTTCATTACATTGATGGTGCTGCTGATGATGAAGTAACTTACAAAAGAAATACTGAAGCTTATGAAAATTGTGACTTAGTTCCCAATGTTTTAACAGGAGTTAAAGACATTGATATGTCTACAACTATAATGGGCCAGAAAATAGATATGCCAATTTATTGTGCCCCCACTGCTTTGCAAAGATTATTTCACCCTGACGGAGAAATAGGAGTAGGTTTAGCAGCAGAAAAATTTGGGACTATGTTTGGGGTTTCCTCTTTAGGCACAGCCAGTATTCAAGAAATTTCTAAATTAATTTCAACGCCAAAATTATTTCAACTCTATGTCCACAAAGACGAAGGACTCAATAACTACTTAATTGATCAATGCAAAGAACACAATTTTGACACAATGGCCATAACCGTTGACTCTTCTGTCGGGGGTAACAGAGAAAGAGATTTATATACAGGATTTACTATCCCTTTAAATTTATCTTTAAAAAGTATTATGAGTTTTGCTACTCATCCTGCATGGGCGTTTAACTATTTTACTAAACCAAAGTGGGAGTTGAGCAATTTGAATAAGCACGTTACTGAAGGAACAAACCTTATGACTAGCGTAGGGGACTATTTTACAAAAATGTTAGATAGATCACTATCTTGGAAAAAAGTTGAAGATATAAATAAAAAATGGGGAAGACCTCTGGCAATCAAAGGTATTATGTCTGTGGAAGATGCTAAGAAGGCAGTAGATGTAGGGGCATCAGCTATCATGATATCTAATCATGGCGGTAGACAATTAGATGGATCTAGATCACCTTTTGATCAACTTGAAGAAATTGTTAATGCGGTGGGCGATAAAATAGATGTTATATGTGAAGGAGGGATTAAACGAGGCACTCATATCCTGAAAGCCCTCTCCTTAGGAGCAAAAGCATGCTCAGGAGGTAGGATGTATTTATACGCGCTAGCTGCTGGTGGCCAAAAAGGTGTAGAAATCGCATTAAGTAATTTAAAGAAAGAAATTGAAAGAGATATGATTTTAATGGGAGTATCTAATATTAAAGATCTTTCAAAAAATAATTTGAGGTTTCGAGTCTGATTTTTATTAAGAAAAAATATATTTTTTCACGCTATTTTTAAAGTAATCACAAGTTTAGATTAAGTTATTTTGTTAATTGTTTGATCAAAATATTCAGGTCAAATATAAATTCTTTTTGATTTATTGACGTTCTCATAAAAGTCGAGCATTGATGATTGATAAAATTTTTATCTAAAAAAGAAATTACATTTTCTTCACCTTTCCATATGTTGCTGTAATCTCTGGCAGCATCAAAGAAGGCCTTAATAGATTCTTCCTCACAATTATCCCAGAATGCCGGGCAATAGTTTTTACCTTGCTTAAATAAATTAATATAGGCATCCAAAATAATAACTTCAAAATTTGGATAATTTACTTTTGCATATTTGCTAACATCATTATTTTCTATATCTGTAATAAATTGTTTTTTTTTAGAGTCATAGAATAAATCAAAATCTAGCTGAGAAGAACCTGGAAGATTTTTATTGAAAAAATCTTTTATTAAATCTCTTCTCTTCTCTTCTTCAATGGGATCAAGGGACCAGTAAAGTTCCTCGAAATAACCTACACAATAATTTTTTTGATAATCAAGATCTGAACCAAAAGCCTTTAAATTAAATAAAATAATCATAAGAAATAAAAACATTCTTAACATCATTTTATAAACCTATTTATTTCTAGTGCTTTATTGTCAAATTTATCATTATTAATTAGTCCAGTAACAATTTTTCCTGTAATTGGTCCTAATGTCCAACCTAGGTGATTATGACCAAATGCGTAATAGAGATTATCAAACTTTGAGGATTTACTTATTACAGGAAGACAGTCCGGAAGTGTAGGTCTGTAACCCAACCAAGTATTTTGGTAATCTTGAAGTTTAGGAATTAATTTTCTAGCATTATTATTTATAAAATTTATTCGAGATTGATTAATTTGATCTGTGTTGCCCGCTAACTCTACTGTCCCAGCTGCTCTGATGCCGTATTCTAAGGGCGTAAGATACATACCTGATTCTACCAAACATGTTGGACGTGAAAGGTATTCTTGCATTCCTAAATACTCAACGTGATAGCCCCTTTCAGTCTCAAGAGGTATTGTTTTTCCCTCTATTTCTTTGACTAATTCTTTAGAAAAAGCACCACAGCAAATAACTAAATCATCATAATTTTGGCTATTAATGTTAAATTTTTTATCTTCATTATTCACTGATGAGACTCTTTCTTGGATAAATAATCCATTTTTTTCAATAAATTTATTAAAAAGCTTCTTCAAAATCTTATCAGGATTCAAGGTATGACAAGCTTTTGGAAAATACCAACCTCCTTTTATTTTATCACTCAAATTTGGTTCTAAATCGTGTATTTCGTGTTTGGAGATATTAATTTGTTCAACATTGTTAAGTTGCCTTACTTTAATTTGAGCATTTGAAGGTTGTTCCTTTTGTTTCATCCAAACATATAAAGTGCCCTTATGTGTAATAAGCTCGTTAGCATTTATTTCAGAGAGTAAGGACTGGTATGTTGGAAGAGCGTCCTTCAAAAGACCTGCCATTGTTTTAGCGGTAAAATTCATAGAAGTGACATTACAGTTTTTTAAAAATTGAGTAGCCCAAGGAAGCAATGATGGAATATAAGTCCAACTAATAGCTAAAGGAGAGTCTTTATAAAATAAATATCGAAATAAATTTTTCCAAACATCAGGTTGATTGAGAGCGGGGATTCCATAATCAGCTATTACACTAGCATGACCACGAGAAGTTCCTGAGCCTGGATTATTTTGATCATAAAGAGTTACTTGATGCCCAGAGGATTGTAGGTAATAGGATGTGCTTAACCCAACGATACCTGCCCCAACGACTGCAATTTTTTTTTGTGACATAAAACTAATTTTTTCTTCTATAATCCCAAGGAAAGAGAAATTTCATATTCCACATACCCATTTTTTTTTCTTTTGCATAATCTTCATCTTTAATAAATTTTTTAGAGTACTTTCTATAAGCAAAAGCATACCCTTGTCTTACCAAATATCTGCTAAGAGACTCGCCATTTACAAAGCATTCTGCTAATGTCCTATTATATTGGTCTTTTCCTTCTGAGATACATTTAACTTGCTCGAGAGAAGTTTTATCTACCAAAAGACTTTTGGAAGTTTTACCACAAAAAACTTCAACACCTTCTGATATGCAAGTTTGATTGATTTCTGGTGCGTCTATGCCACTAAAGCGTATTCTTTCTTCACCAATCTTTATTGTGTCTCCGTCAATAATTATTGCTTGGATATCAGCAAAGCACTTTGAGCTGAATAAAAATAATATTAAAAAAATTAATTTAAAATTAAGTTCATTTTTTTTTATAAGCATGTAAAGGTAATTGCTAGTGCTAGTGACAAGCTATATTATACTTTTTCAACCTCCAGTAGTTATAAGGCCAAGGAAAAACAAACCCCACAAATAGCATTATTGGTACAACCCACCATGTCAACATTGCTCCACCTGTTAAGACAACATCGGTGATATTCATGGCTGACTCCATGGCTATCATTGAGATGAAGCTCATACCTAGCGCAGTTTTAATAGCTTGTGATAAATTCATTTTTTGTCTTAATAAAATAATTGTTTCTAAAGCTATACTGGTTAAAAGACCATTTATTATAGCCAATGTCATAATGGCCATTGTTGACCAAGGTATTTGGGTGATTTGAAAAAAAAGAATTGTTCCTAAATCTCCTATTGAACAACCAATCAAACACCATTTGGTATTGTGGGCACTTTGTCTCCAAGTATGCTTGCATTTCCAATGAAATTTTTGTTCTACTGCGCTCATGAATTAATTTTATAGAAAGTTAGTGTCCACCTGTAAAGATCTTCTGACACAGCCAAAAAATTGAATTAAAATTAGACTCATTTCCATAGGCATTTTCGTAAAGAAGGCGAGCTTGTTCTATTTGACCTGTAACAAAGTTATAATAATAGAAAGCCCCAAATAAATTAATAAATATCACCGTTACTATTAAAAGAGGAAGTGAAATATTATATTTTTTCTTCATTTACAATATTAATTATACTTTTTTGTTTATCCCACATCTCAGCATATTTGCCTTTAATTTGCAAAAGATTTTCATGATTTCCTCTTTCAATAATTTTTCCTTCTTGAAGAACTAAAATTTCATCTGCATCAGCTGCTGTAGAAAGACGGTGAGCAATAACTAATGTTGTTTTATTTTGTGAAATTTTTTGAAGGTTTTTTTGAATTTCTTTTTCGGTAGAACTATCTAGAGCAGAAGTTGCTTCATCAAAAAAATAAATAGCTGGATTTTTTAATATGGCCCTAGCAATTGCAACTCTTTGTTTTTCTCCTCCACTAAGTTTGAGACCTCTCTCACCAACTAAGGTTTCGTAACCATCAGGAAGGCCTATTACAAACTCATGAATATCTGCACTCTTAGCTGCTTCATAAACTTGATCACTTGAAGCAGTTGGATCCCCATAAGAGATATTGTAAAAAATTGTGTCATTAAACAAGACAGTGTCTTGTGGCACTACTCCAATTAGTTTTCTCAAGGACTGTTGTGAAATATCTTTAATATTTTGATTGTTGATAAAAATATCTCCTTCTTTTGGGTCATAAAATCGAAATAAAAGCCTACTAATAGTAGACTTTCCAGCTCCAGTAGGCCCTACCAAAGCTACTTTTTTTCCATTAGGGACATTAAAGCTAATATTTTTTATAATAGTTCTTTTGGGATCATAATCGAAACTAACATCTCTAAATTCAATGGAGGCATCTTCGCTAAGTTTTATAGATTGATCGCTATCATTAATATTAGGTTTTTCTTTTAAAAGTGTAAAAAGATTTTCCATATCAATAAGAGATTGTCTTATCTCACGGTAGACTGTTCCAAAAAAATTCAAGGGTTGATAGAGTTGTAACATATAGGCATTAATGACAACAAAACCACCAATGCTGATAGCACCTGCCTTAATATCATAAGCTGAAATCATTAACATAATTATGATACCTGCCATAATCACAACTGTTTGAGCAATATTTAAATAACTTAGAGTGTATTGATTAGTTATAGAGGCAGATTCATACTTTGTTAGAGATTCATTTAATCTGTTAAATTCATGTTCTTCATTATTAAAATATTTTACTGTTTCAAAATTTAATAAACTATCAACAAGTTTTGTACTAACTGCATTATCTGCGTCATTCATTTGTCTTCTAAATTTCAATCGCCATTGTGTAATTATAAAAGTAATAGCTACATATATTCCAATCGTAACAAGGGTAACTAGTGCATATTTAAGTCCATAAATGATAGCTAAAATTCCTGCTACAAAAAAAATTTCAATAATAGTGGGAATGACATTAAATAAGACATAAGTAAGCAAAAAATTAATTCCTTTTGATCCCCTATCAATAAATTTACTAAGAGCACCAGTTTGTCTACCCAAATGAAATTGAAGTGATAGTGAATGAAGATGTTTAAATGTATTAAGAGTTAATTGAGAAATTGCTCTTTGAGTGACCTTAGAAAAAATTGCATTTCTTAGTTCTCCAAAAACAATTGAGGAAATTCTAACAAATCCATATGAGACTATTAACGCTAAAGGCACAAACATATATAGATTTATTCCCTCTGAAACTTCAGTAAGAGAGTCAACTGCGTAACCTAGTATAGGCGGGGTCCCAAGGCTTGCTGCCTTTGCTAGTAAAAGACATAAAATAGCCAATAAAACTCTATTTGTAAGAGAATTATTATTTTTAGGCCATAAAAAAGGCTTTAAAAGACTGATTGTTTGCTGAAGGATAGATTGGGTCACTACTTATTATATAGGTATGAATTTAGAAATATAAATCTAATTAGATTTAATAAGGGATCTCACTGAACCCCGCTCAATGATATGTGGTACTGCAAGATAAGAAATATTGTCAGTATTTTTATGTTGATTCATAAGAATCTCAATAGCCTTCTTACCTAACTCTTCCAGTGGGTGTGCAACAGCTGTTATTTTAGGATTTGTCAAAGACTCTACAACTGGTCCGTCATAAGTAATTAAAGATATATCTTTTCCAATATTAATTCCTAACTCAACACAGGCCTCTATAGCTCCAACACTCGCATATTCTGTGGAACAAATTATCGAATCAAGATCAGGATTTTTTTCAAGAAGCTCCATAGTTATATTTTTTGTAAAAGATGGATCCTCTAAGCTTGTAGTTCTATAAATAGAGGGGTCATAAGGTATAGAGTTTTTTCTTAAAGCTTTTTTAAAACCTTTTTTTCTTAAAAATGCAAAGTTATATTTTTCTTCGACATTTATAAAAGCAATCTTTTTATGATCTTTAGAAATAAGATAATCTACAATCATTTCAGAGGATAATTCGTTATCCAAATCAACCCAAGAGTAATTGATTTTTTTTGACCTACCCCATGCAACAAAATTTATTTTTTTTTTATTTAAATATTCAACTCTTGGATCTTTTATTCTAACATTATGGATTATGATATTTTGTACTTTGTTAATCTCAACTAATTTTTCATATGACTCTTTTTCTTCTTTGGCACTTTTAGCAAAGAGCATATTAAATAAAATATTTTCTTCGTTAATTTGTTTCGACATACCTGCTACAAACTTAAAATATGATATTTGATTAAGGGTATTATTATTTAATCCATAAAGTGGGATTACAAAACCTACTGCTTTATTTTTGTTTGAAGCTAGGTTGCTAGCATGAGGATTTGGTCGGTAATTATATCTGTCAGCAAAGTCTATAACCCTACTTCTAGTTTGCTCGCTAACATCAGAATAGCCACCCAATGCTCTAGATACAGTTGTTGTAGAAAGGTTGAGTTTCTTGGCTAATTTTATGATATTCACAATAAGCATAGCATATTAGACTGAAATGTCTTTTACAACCAAAACGTTTTGGTAAAATTAATGTACTTTTAATAAGGAGGAATTTTATGAAATTAATAAAAACACTTATTGGGATTTTGGCATTTTCTTTGTTTACTTCAAACTTTGTTAATGCTGGTTCCCACGCATATACAGGGCCTGACCTATCGGGAGAGAAATTAACAATCTTTGGTCCTTGGCTTGCACCACAAGATGATGACTTTAGAGACGTCATATCAATTTTTGAAGCTGCAACAGGAGCAACAGTCGAGTATGGAGGTTCTGATGAGTTTGAATCAATTATTAATATTGACTGTCAAGCAGGAAGTCCAGCTGACATAGCTGTATTCCCTCAACCAGGATTAGCAGCTAATATCGCAGCCACAGGTTGTTTATCACCATTAGGTGATGATGTTAAGCAAATGGTTCTTGACAATTATGCTGCAGGTCAATCTTGGGTAGATCTTACAACTTATAAAGACCCGGCTGGATTTAATAAATTCTATGGTGTTTTTTATAGAGTAAATGTAAAAAGTTTAGTTTGGTATTCACCGGATAACTTTGAAGACAATGGCTATGAAATACCTACGACTATGGAAGACTTATTAGCACTAGCTGATCAAATGGTTGGTGATGGAAATACTCCATTTTGTATTGGTTTAGGTTCTGGTGGAGCTACTGGTTGGCCAGCAACTGATTGGATGGAAGATATTATGTTAAGAAGTCATTCACCAAACACCTATGATCAATGGGTATCAAATGAAATGAAGTTCAATGATCAAAGAGTGATTGACGCAATGGAATTTTTTGGTTCAATTGCATTAAATGATTCTTATGTAAATGGTGGATCAAAAGCTGTTGCTACTACAGACTTTAGAGACTCTCCAAATGGTCTATTTAGCTCACCTGCTGAATGTATGATGCACAGACAAGCTAGCTTTATTCCTGCATTCTTCCCTGAGGGAAGCGAAGCTGGAGTTGACTATGATTTCTTCTACTTTCCTCCTTTTGCATCACAAGACTTAGGTAAACCTGTTCTTGGGGCTGGGACTTTAATGTCTCCTACTAATGACAGACCAATAACTACTGAGTTCATGAAATTCTTACTTCACCCTGAAGCCAATGAAAGATTCATGGAAAAAGGTGGTTTTTTAACTCCTCATAAGTATGTAGATGTTAATAAATACTCAAGTGAGACCTTCAAAGGTCTGCATGAAATATTAATGAATGCTACAACATTTAGATTTGATGGCTCAGATCTAATGCCTGGTTGGGTAGGCGCAGGGTCTTTCTGGACTGGTATGGTTGATTACACTAACGGGAAATCAGCTAAGGAAGTTGCAGACGAAATACAAGCAAGCTGGGAAGCCGGACAATAATATTTATTCTCATATAAATAATTTTTTCTAAGGGCGAGTAGTGTACTATTCGCCCTTGTATCTTTAAAATTTCAATGAGTATTTTTTCTTTAGCCCTTACAGTTCTTATTGGTATCCTTTTTTTTGTGATGTTTTTTCACTTATCAAATTTTTTACTAGATTATTATCAAATTAAAAAATCAAAAACATTAACTTATGAAAATTCAATTAGAGCAATAATTTTCATTGCTCCTGCTTTCATTGTTTTATTTGTTTTTATTATATTTCCTGTATTTGAAACTATCAGACTTAGTTTTTTTGATAAAAGAGGTGAGGGCTTTGTGGGAATATATAATTATGCTTGGGCAATAAAAGACCCTGATTTTAGAAGAAGCATCTTAAATAATTTCGGATGGTTGTTAATAGTTCCCACTCTTAGTACTTTCTTTGGCTTAGTAATTGCAAATCTAGCTGATAGGGTTTGGTGGGGAACCATTGCCAAATCCATTATTTTTATGCCTATGGCTATCTCTTTTGTTGGAGCTGGTGTTATTTGGAAATTTATTTATGACTATCGAGGACCCGGTGATGAGCAAATAGGATTATTAAATGCTATTACAGTTGCCTTAGGTTTTGAACCTCAAGCTTGGCTGACTATACCTTTATGGAATAATTTATTTTTGATGGCTATAATGGTCTGGATACAAACAGGACTAGCATTAGTAATTTTTAGTGCAGCTCTGCGCAGTATACCCAATGAAACCCTAGATGCCGCAAGAATTGACGGTGCTAGTGAGTTGAAAATATTTTGGTCAATCATTATCCCCTACCTTCAACAAACTATATTAGTAATCTGGACAATCATTACAATCTTAGTGTTAAAGGTATTTGATATAATCTATGCCATGACCAACGGGCAGTGGCAGACAGAAGTCTTAGCAAATCTAATGTATGATTGGATGTTTAGAGGGGGAGGCGACTCTGGCAGGGGGAGTGTTTTAGCTATTTGTATTATGATTGGAGTTATTCCAATTTTGGGATGGAATTTGTATCAACACCGAAAAGAACAAAAGCTATGAAAAAACTATCTTTTTCATCATTATTTGCTCAATTATTACTTCTTTTATTTGTAATAGTTTGGATTGCTCCTTCTTTTGGTCTGCTCATTAGTTCTCTTAGAGATAAAGATGTTTTGGCTATTAGTGGATGGTGGACCTCCTTTATTAATACAGAAGTGAATGAAATTCATCGAACTTTAGGTATGGATTCTCAATATGAGGAAAACGGTTACTATTATATTGAAGATAATTTATTTGGTGAAGATAAACCAAAGAAGATTTCTAGTTTTGGAATAACTTCTAAAGATATAAATGCTTACTCTGTGGGCGATGTGGCAACTTTTAAAGATCAAAGTGAAATTACAGTAGATGAAAATGGTAATTATTCTTGGAAGTCAGAAAGTGAATTTACGAAAAAAAAGGGGAAGCGTATTTTTATTTCAGCCACAAGCCCCCCTTCTTTTACACTAGATAATTATAAGGAGGTTCTTTTCAAAGAGGGCTTAGGGCAAGCATTCATTAACACATTTGCCGTAGCACTTCCTTCTACATTAATACCATTAATTATTTGCTCGTTTTTTGCTTATGCACTAACTTGGATGAATTTTTTTGGTCGAGATTTGTTATTAGCAACAGTGATTGCCTCTCTAGTTGTGCCTTTGCAAATGTGTTTAATACCTATTTTATCAATATATAACGATTTCGGTGCTCTTTTTGGAGTTTCATCTAAATCTTATCCTGGAATTTGGATGGCACATACCGGCTTCGGTCTTGCTTCTACAACTTTCTTGTTATGGAATTTTTTAAAAACTTTACCTAAAGAAATGATGGAGGCAGCAAAAGTTGATGGAGCTACTCACTATGATACTTTTAGAAGAATTGTTGTTCCTCTCTCTATTCCGGCTTTTGCCTCCATCTTCATTTTACAATTTTTATGGGTATGGAATGATTTGTTAGTAGGATTAGTTTTTCTAGATAAAAATCCTAGTGAAATTATTTTAACAGCTAAATTAAAAGAACTTCTAGGTTCACGAGGAGAAAATTGGGAGATATTAACAACTGGTGCTTTTATCTCTATGAGTGTGCCATTATTTATTTTCTTTTCTTTACAAAAATATTTTATAAGAGGATTAGTAGCTGGTTCTGTGAAAGGTTAGCTAGAGAGGTATAAACATGAGTAAAAGAATTGTCATTATCGGTGCAGGAAGTACGAACTTTGGTCTAGGAATTGTGGGAGATTTTTTTAAATCTACCATTCTTGAGGGTTCTACTTTAGTTCTTCATGACATTAATGCAAAAACTCTCGAAAATACGAATGAAATAGCTCTTTCTTTCAAAGAAAAGCTTGGGGTGAACTTTAAAATTGAAGCCACCACTTCAAGAAAAGAGGCTCTTCAAAATGCAGACTTTTGCCTCATCTCTATAGAGGTAGGAAATAGGTTCGACCTTTGGGATCAAGATTGGAAGACTCCTCTGCAATATGGAATTAAACAGGTTTATGGTGAAAACGGAGGTCCGGGTGGTCTTTTTCATGCTATGCGCCAAATTCCTGCAATCATAAATATATGTGAGGATATTGAAAAAATATGCCCTGAGTCTTTTATATTTAGTTATTCAAATCCCATGCAGCGTATATGCCATGCTTTAACTACTCGTTTTCCAAAATTAAAAATTGTTGGTTTATGCCACGAAATTTCTTCAATGAATCGTCAGTTACCTACTCTTATGGATACTAATTTAGATAATATAGAATTTGAAGCAGGGGGTTTAAATCATTTAAGCATTTTGTTACATGCAAAATATAAAGATTCTGGTGAAGATGGATATCCTCTCATTAAAAAAAAATTTGAAGATTATTATTCTTCATTAGTAAATGATCATGAGGGTTTTTATTCTAAGGCTGGCGCAGAGCGAGGAGTATTTTTTGAATTATTCAAAAAGTATGGATATTTGCCGATAACCACTGATAGTCATTTAGGTGAATATTTATCTTGGGCCTATAGTGTGGCAGATCATGATGGTATTTTAGATTTTTATGATAACTACAAAAAAAGATGTTTGTCATTTTATGATAATGATGGTTATGGGCAATTTTTTGATATGAGTCACCCTGAACCTCATGAAAGAATAATTCCTATTATTGAAAATATTGTTAGTGATGCAAACGCATTAGAACATGCTGTTAATATTCCAAATGATAATTTTATAGACTGTCTTCCTAATGATATTGTCGTCGAAGTACCTGCTATCATTAATAAAAATGGGATACATGGAAAAAGTCTGGCAAACTATCCAAAACCCTTTGGAGCTCTACTTAATTCTCAGGTGGGTACCATACAATTAACCACAGAGGCAGTATTAAACCATTCAAAACAAGATGCTCTCTTTGCTCTTTTGGCTGATCCTGTTGTAGATAATGCTAAATCTGCTGAAGCTTTGCTTGATACTATGTTGAGCTCACAAAAAGATTATTTAGGCTACTTAAAATAATTAATGTCAAAATTTTATCTTCTTATAAAAAAGCTGAAATATAATTGAACAATCTCTCTATTCTAAAAAAATTTCCCACAGATTTTATATTTGGTACTGCTACTTCATCTTATCAAATAGAGGGGAATAGTTTTGGAGGATGTGGTAAATCTATCTGGGATGAATTTGCCAAAAAAAGACTCAAAGGAGTAGACGGTCAAAAAGCCTGCAATCACTTCAATTATTTTAAAGAAGATATAAAGTTTATAAAAGAGGCAGGTTTCAAAGCTTATCGTTTCTCATTCTCATGGCCTCGAATTCTGCCTATTGATCACAATACGATAAATACTGAGGGATTGGATTTTTATAGTCGGTTGCTTGATGAAATATTGAAAAATGATTTAGAACCTTTTCCCACACTCTATCATTGGGATCTACCCCTTCGCTTCTCTAGTCTTGGAGGATGGGAAAATCAAGATACCTGTAAAAGATTTGCTGATTTTTCATATATCATTTCCGAAAAGTATAGTGATAAATTTCAAAAAATTGCCACCATCAACGAGCCATGGTGCGTATCTTGGTTGAGTCATTATTTAGGAGAACATGCTCCAGGTTTAACTAATCTCTCTTCAGCAGTAAAAACCATGCATAATATTTTATTGGCACATGGGATGTCATTACAAGCATTAAGGTCAAATGGAAATAATGAAATAGGAATTGTTTTAAATAATGAGTATCCAGAACCATTTAATGAAGATCCTAAAAATATTCAAGCAGCAAAGTTATTTGATAATATTTATAATCGATGGTTTTCAGATGCTATCTTTAAAGGCTCTTATCCTGAACTAGCTCTAAATATTTTAGAGAAATATTTACCTAAAAATTACAACTCACAATTAAAAATTATTTCCCATCCTATAGATTGGATTGGAATAAATTACTATACAAGGTCAGTAATCAAATATTTGAATGCTGATGATGGGATTGATTATGAATGTGAAAGAGGTTCTCTAAAAAAAACAGATATGGGATGGGAGCTCTACCCTAAGGGATTGAGTTATTTCATTGAAAGAATTCATCAAGAATATAGTGATGATATACCTATTTATGTAACTGAAAATGGAATGGCCAATAACGATCAAATCTCATTCAATGAGGTGATTGAAGATCAAGATAGAGTTGAATACTTCCAATTGCACCTGAAAGAAATTTTAGATTGTCTTAAAAAAGGAATTCAAGTGAAAGGATATTTTGCATGGTCTCTATTAGATAATTATGAATGGGCATTCGGCTATGAAAAACGTTTTGGATTAATTCACGTTGATTTTGAAACATTTAAAAGAACTCCAAAAGAGTCTTTCAATCAATTTTCAAAATATTTATGAGCAAATGAGGGATATTTTAAATTTATCACGATACTATCATGGATGTATCTTTTAAGAAAAAATGCTAAAGTTTTCAACCTATTATGGCTGATGTAAATCTAAAAAGCATAAGAAAAACCTACGATAAGACAGAAGTAGTTCATGGAGTAGACCTAGATATTAACTCTGGAGAGTTTATGGTTTTTGTGGGTCCTTCTGGATGTGGAAAATCTACTTTACTTAGAATGATTGCGGGTCTGGAAGAGATCACTGAGGGAGAGATCTCTATTGGTGGTGAGGTAGTTAACAACATTATTGCTGCTGAAAGAGGAGTAGCAATGGTCTTCCAATCTTATGCTCTGTACCCTCATATGACAGTGTTTGATAATATGGCTTTCGCCCTTAAGCAGTCAAAAACTCCTAAGGATGAAATACAAGAACGTGTAACAGAAGCAGCAAAGGTTTTGCAAATTGAAACTTTATTTGAGAGACTTCCAAAACAGCTCTCAGGAGGACAACGTCAGCGTGTTGCCATAGGTAGAGCAATCGTCAGAGATCCAAAAGTTTTTTTATTTGATGAGCCTTTATCAAATCTTGATGCAGCGCTTCGTGTTCAAACAAGAATAGAAATAGCAAAATTGCATAGTCAATTAACAGCAACCATGATTTATGTCACACATGATCAGGTTGAGGCTATGACTTTGGCTGATCGAATTGTAGTTTTAAACAATGGCGTTATTGAACAAGTAGGAACTCCTATTGAACTCTATAATTCTCCTAAAAATCAATTTGTAGCTGAATTCATAGGTTCACCAAAAATGAATATTATCGATTTAGAAGGTGAACAAAAATCAAGTTTGATGAATATCCAAGCACCTAATCAATCTACAAAAATTGGAATAAGACCAGAGCACTTTTGTGTTGCTTCTAAGGGTTCTTCTAAACTTCAAGGAACAGTTAGGCATATTGAAAATTTAGGTGAGCACTTGCTTTGCTATATCAATCTAGGAAAAGATTATGAAATTACTGCTAAACTCGATGTGGGTAGTGAGATAAATGTCGATGAGGTCATTCAACTTGATTGGCAAAAAAGTCATGAACATTTTTTTAATTCCTCTGGCATCTCAATTGACTAAATATGTCTAGTGGTCCTGAATTAGGGGTATGTTACTATCCTGAACACTGGTCTGAAGATCTGTGGATAACTGACGCACAGAATATGCACAAAAATGGCATTCGATGGGTCAGAATAGCTGAATTTGCTTGGTCTCGTATCGAACCAAACCCTGGAAAATATGAGTGGGAATGGTTGGATAAGGCTGTGGATATCTTAGGAAGCAATGGGTTAAAAATAGTCATGTGCACACCCACTCCCACACCCCCAAAATGGCTTGTGGATCAAATGCCAGATATGGTAGCAATTGATGAAAACGGTAGGCCTAGAAATTTTGGGTCGCGCCGTCATTACTCTTTTTCTCACTTAGGCTACCAAAAGGAAAGTCAAAGAATAACTGAAGCAGTAGCAAAAAGATATGGTCAAAATAAATTTGTTCAAGCCTGGCAAACTGATAATGAATATGGGTGCCACGAGACAACTTATTCTTGGTGTTCTTCTTCCTTAACTCAATTTAGGAAATGGCTTGAGAAAAAATATAAGTCTATTGATGAACTGAATAAATCTTGGGGTAATGTTTTTTGGTCTATGGAATACCGATCCTTTTCAGAGATTGAACTTCCCAACCTCACTGTAACTGAGGCAAACCCTTCTCATAATTTTGATTTCCGTAAATTTAGTTCTGACCAGGTTAAAAATTTTAACTCTCAACAAGTCAAAATAATTAATGAGTATTCTCCTGAAAGACCAGTGAGTCATAATTATATGGGGCACTTTGTAGAATTCGATCACCGTGAAGTTTCTAAAGACTTAGAAATTGCCGCTTGGAATAGTTATCCATTAGGCAATCTTCAAAATATGCAAATCATCGCCAGAGAAGATAAAAAACTAGTAAGGGACTGCTTTAATATGGGGGATCCTGATTTTCAATCTTACCATCACGATCTGTATCGAGGAATGGGTCGATTGTGGATAATGGAACAACAACCAGGACCTGTTAACTGGGCTAAATATAATCCTATCCCTAAAGCTGGCGCTGTCAGAATGTGGACTTGGGAGGCTTTTGCTCATGATGCAGAAGTTGTAAGTTATTTTAGGTGGAGGCAAGCTCCATTTGCTCAAGAGCAAATGCATGCTGGACTAATGTATCGTGATAATACTCCTGCTGTTGGAAGTCGCGAAGCTTTACAGGTAGCTCAAGAAATTCAAAAAATAAAACTTCCCCGAACTCAAAAATCAGAGATTGCCCTTCTACATGATTACGAGGCTTGTTGGATGACAGAACTAGATGGTCAAACAGAAGATTTTCATTACACACGATTGATGCTTGATTTTTATAAAGCTATTAGGGTGAACGGTGGATCCTTAGATGTAGTGGGAAAAGAGGCTGATTTTAAAGGATATAAACTAGTTATCATTCCCTCTTTTGTTCATCTGAGCAGTGAAATCTTTAATAAAATTGCTTTATCAGGAGCAAAAATTCTTGCCGGTCCTAGAACGGGTATCAAAACACCTGATTTTCAAATTCCTAAAAATTTAAGTCTGGAAGGTCTTGGCTATCAAGTCACTCGAGTAGATGCATTGCCAAGAGAGCTACCTATAGAAGTGGAATGGAAAGGTATTAAAGGTCATTTGAGTGTTTGGAGAGAGCACGGGAATAGCTCAGGAGTATCTGAAGGAAATTCAAAAGATGGAATGCCAGTAATCACCAGTGGAAATAAAGGAAGCTACTTATGTGGCTGGCCTGACTCAAATCTTTTAAGCGCTATTATGAAAGACCAAATGACAGCCGCAGGACTAAAATCGATATCTTTACCAGAATACCTGAGAGTCAGACAAAGAGGTGATCTTTTATTTTTTACAAATTATGGGGAACAGAAAGCTGTAATACCAGATTTTTATAAAGGAGATATTATTTTAGGTTCCAGAAAAATGGGGCAAGCAGATGTTACTATTCTAAGGTCTGAAGGATAGACTACCTTATACTTCTTCCCCCATCCACAGGTATAGTAAGACCGGTCATGAATGAAGCTGCTTCACTTGCTAAAAAATAAATTACATTTGCTACTTCTGTGGGCTTACCAATCCTACCAATAGGATGATTTTCTCTCATTCTTTTTTCATACTCTTTTAAGGTTAAATCTTTTTTGTAGGAGGCTAGCATAGGAGTATCAATTGCTCCAGGAGCAACTGCATTGACCCTAATTTTATGCTTAGATAAATCAACAGCAAGAGAAGCTGTAAAAGAAATTATAGCACTCTTTGAAGTGGCATAAGCCAACATATTCTTTGCACCTCTGATACTATTAATTGAAGCTAAATTGATTATTGATGAGTGCTTACTTTTTTTGAGTAATGGTAAAATATGTTTACAAGCAAGGAAAGTTCCGGTGACATTATTATTCATATGGTAATTCCAATCACTTAAAGAGGTTGTCTCTATATTTCCACTTAATCTGACACCAGCACTGTTAACTAAAACGTTGATTTTCTTATACTTTTTGCTTATATGAGAAAATAATTTTTTCCACTCTAGATAGTTAGAAATATCAATTTGATAGTACTCCATATTTCTTGTGTCTTTCTTTTTGTTATTTTTAAGACAGGTGCCTATGACCTGATAGCCGTTATCTACAAAAATCTTAGCAGTACTTTTTCCAATACCCGACTCCGCTCCTGTTATTAAAGCTATTTTATTTTTTAAAATCAAAAATTAAACGCCTTTGCGTTGTTTATTTTTTCCACCTTTAAAATCCTCTAGGGCTTTTTTGTTATCTTGGGTGATCGGATCTTGAAGTGTAGGGCTCTCCCAAAAGGCTGTTCCCTCTAGCCATTCGTAGCCATGAGTTTTAATAACAATGACATACGTCTTATCTGAGTCTTTGGCTCTTTTGTAAGCTGCTTCTAGCTCTGAAGTTGAACTGACTGTCTCGGCATTCGCACCCATACTACTTGCATGTTTTTCAAAATCAACAAATTGCAGATTTGTGGCCCTAGCGGCGCGAAGATTACAAATGTACTCTTTGCCTCCTTTGGCTAACTGAAGACGATTGATGACCATATGTCCCCCATTATCACAAACAATAATAATTAACTTTTGATCATAAAGAACAGAGCTGTAGATATCACTATTACTTAACAGATATGAACCATCTCCAACAAAAACCACAACGTCTTGATCAGGCTTTGCCATTTTAATTCCCAGAGCACCTGATATTTCATATCCCATACAGCTAAATCCCCACTCAGTCTCAAAAGTATTGAGTTGTTTTGGTTTCCATACTTGAACAACCTCACCTACAAGTCCTCCAGCCGCAGTAACTACAATATCGCTAGGGTCAGCATTTCGATAGACCGCTCCTACTGCATGCGCATAAGAGGGCTCCTCTTGATTTGTTGGGCCACTGTGTTTTTGAACATAAGCGTCCCACTCATCTCTTTCTTTAATTGCTCTTTGATACCAAGGGTCAGGTGCTTTCCAGTCACCTAAAGCTTCTGATATTTGCTGAAGGCCCACTTTGGCATCACTAATTACTGGTGTTGCTAAATGCTTTGTTGTATCAAAACGTGCTGTGTTCACTGAGATTAATTTAAAATCTGGATTTTCGAAGTTTGCCCAAGATCCTGTGGTAAAATCTGCTAATTTTGTTCCTATAGCTAGAGCTAAATCAGTATCCTTAGATAGATTATTGGAAGAGCCCTGCCCTAATGCCCCGATTGTACTGATATAATAAGGGTCATCTTTGGTCATGCATCCAATACCCATAACAGTGGAGGTTACGGGAATATTGTGTTTTTTAGCAAACTGAGAAAGCTCCTTTTCAGCCTCTGAATAAAGAACACCACCTCCAGAAATAATAATTGGTTGTTTTGAATTTTTTAATTTTTTTACTGCTTGATCAACTTGGCTTGGATCAGGATGAATACGTCTGATCTCATGAATTTTTTCTTCAAAGAAAATTTCAGGATATTCAAATGACTCTCCTTGAACGTCTTGGGACATCGCTATTGTTGCAGGACCACAGTCTGAGGGATCAAGCATTACTTGGATGGCTTGAGGAAGGGAGGCAAGAATTTGCTCTGGTCTAGTTATTCTATCAAAATAACGCGATACAGATTTAAATGCATCATTTGCTGTTTCAATAGGTGAATTAAAATTTTCAACTTGTTGTAAGACAGGATCAGGGAAACGACTGGCAAAAGTATCACCAGGAAGAAGTAATATGGGAAGACGATTACTCATTGCAACACCAGCAGCAGTTACCATATTCGTAGCTCCAGGGCCTACAGAGGATGTAGCAATAAAAATTTGTTTACGTCTCATGGCTCTAGAATAACCAATTCCTGTTAAAGCCATGCTTTGCTCATGGTGTCCTCGATAGCCTGGCAAATCGGATTGGAATTCTTCCATTGCTTGACCTAAGCAAGCAACATTTCCATGACCATAGATTGCAAAAGCGCCTGGAAATAAAGGAACCTTCTTACCATCGATTATAGTTTTTTGTGCAATTAAATATTTAAAAAGTGCATGAGCACAAGATAGTTTGATGGTCTTCATTATTCCTCCTAAATGTAGTCTGATACAGAATATTACACGATTGAAAAATAATTTGAATAAAAACCTTTTGAACTTAATACTTTTTTGACATAACTTTTAACTAATGGATAAAATGAAAGTTGCTATTGTGGGCAAAGTACATCAAAAAGGTTTAGAATTTTTAAAAGATAATGAATTTGAGGTGTTAGAGGTCTCAAACTTTGATGATCAAATCTTAAAGAATGAGTTAAAATTTGTAGATGGGATTTTATTAAGAACTACCAAACTGAGTAAAAGTGTTCTTAGTCATTGCACTAATTTAAAAATTATATCAAGACACGGGGTTGGATATGATAATGTTGATATTGATTATCTTAATAGGAATAAAATTGCTCTTGGAATAACTTCGACTTCTAATGCTGTAAGTGTAGCTGAGCACGTAATGTCATTTTTCATATATTTGACCAAGAATTTATCTTTATCAGACAGCTTAGTAAAAAAGGGTGATTTTGAGAGAAAATCAGAATTGCCTAACTTTTTTGAATTATTTGAAAAAAAGGTACTAATTGTTGGTTTTGGCAGAATAGGAAAGGAAGTAGCAAAAAGGTGTCAAGGATTTGATATGAAGGTATATGTTTTCGATTCTTTTTTGGATAGCAATATAATCAAAAAATATAATTGCATTCCCATTGATAAAAATGAAGGTCTCGCCTTAGCTGATTTTGTGACAGTTCATCTGCCACTAAATGATAAAACAAAAAACTTCATATCTAAAACAGAGCTAGATTTAATGAAAAAAAATTCTGTTATCGTAAATACTTCTAGGGGAGGAATAGTAGACGAAAATTCTCTCTACGAAGCTTTGAACTCTAAATTAATTAAAGGTGCTGGTATGGATGTTTTTGAAACTGAACCACCAAGCTCTAATCACCCTTTTTTTAATTTGGATAATATTTTGCTTACCCCTCACAATGCAGCGTTAACATTAGAATGTAGAGAGAGAATGTCGTTAGAGGCATCTGAAAATATTGCTTATTATTTAAAAGATATGTCTAAGTTAAATAAAGATAATTTAGTAAATAAAAGTTTTTTAAAAGATTAAATTTCACTTAATAATTGTTTTGATCCTTTAGTTTTTGTTTCAACTTTATATAAATTTCCATCTGTACTATCGTTAATGGGCTCTGCTCTTAATGAGGTCACAAACAAGTTCGATGAGTCTGGACCTCCAAATGTTAGACAAGTGGGGGTGTTAGTTGGTAAGTTAATTTTTTTTAAAATCTTTTCTTTTTTCATATCAATACAAATTATACAATTGCCTCTCACCCTGGCAGACCAGTAATTATTTTGGCTATCGATGGTAGCTCCATCTGGAACTCCCACATCATTGAAGATAAGATTAGAGTCTAGTTCGTGTAATTTTTTAAAATCTTGAGAATATTCAAATTTTTGAATACGTGCAGTTGGTGTATCAGCAAAATACATAATATTTTCTTCTTGTGAAAAGGCTATCCCATTAGAAACAGTGATATTAGATAAAAGTTGAGTTAAGGAGAGATCAGGAGCAAGTCTATAGAGACTAGCTATTGGTTTTCTATTTTGTCTGTCTGGGTGTTCATTATATGTTCCAAATACTATTCCACCATAAGGATCTACTTTTGCATCATTGATGCGTGTTTCTTTTATTTCAGTTTCGACATCGCATATTTTTTGAAAAGTTGTCAGGGCTTGATTGGAAATAGCAATATATTTAGGAAAACCAATAATAAAACCATCTTTTTTTCTGGGAAGAATAAAGCCTGCTCTATCAGGTAAGTTAAATTCAAAACTTTGATTTTCTTGATCAAGCTTCCAGATTTTTTTACCTTCTATGTCTGTCCACCATATACATTTATCTCTAGGGTCCCAGAAACAACTCTCACCCAGTATGTTTTTACATTGAACAACTGTTGAAACTTGAGCACTATTCATTTTAGTTAGATTTATTCTTTCGAGTAATATTTGTAACCAGATAAGAGTTAGGACAATTACTTAATATTTTTTCTGTTACAAATTCTCTTTCAGCATTTGATGTCAAGATTACAGTACAACCACCAAAACCGGCTCCAGTAAGCCTTGCTCCCAATGCTCCAAAAGTCTGAGCTGTTTTAACGATATGATTTAGTTCAGGACTAGAAATTTCGTAATCTTCATTCATGGATTGGTGACTTTCATTCATTAAGCTACCAAAAGATTTGGCATTATTTGATTTTAAATATTCAGCTGCTTTTTGTACTCTCTCATTTTCAGTAATGATATGTCTTGCCCTTCTATGAATAAGGGGATTTTTTATTTCTTTTAAGTTATTGATATCCCCTTGACGCAGTGAGCTTATTCCAAGATCTTTTGCTGCCGCTTCTGTCTCTTTTTTTCTTTCATTATATTTTCCCTCTGAGAGTTTGCGTCTACTTCCAGAATGAATTATAACAAAAGTATGGTCTGAAAAGATTGGAATAATTTCTGATTTAAGATTTTCACAGTCCAAATATAAAGCTTGGCCAAACTCTGATCTAGCAGAGACCATTTGATCCATTATTCCACATTGAGTTCCAATAAAATGATGCTCCACAAGCTGTCCTATTTGTGCCATTTTGTTAGAATTTAATAAAAATCCGGTTGATTGACTAAGGGCTCTTAATAAAGAAATTTCTAATGCTGCCGACGAAGACAAACCTGATCCTGAAGGGATATTGGATGTGACGGCCACATCGAGCCCTGTAATAGGATGGCCTTCTTTGCCTATATAATAAGATAAACCTTTAACAAAATCTAACCACGTACCATCAGTTTTTGAGTTTAAGTCATCAGTATTTTCACCAAATTCTTCAGAAATTCCAACGATTTTTGAGTCTGATCGAAGCTTAAGACTCACTTCAATTTTCTGTTCAATTAAGGTTGGGAGAACAAAGCCGTTATTATAATCAGTATGTTCCCCAATTAAATTCACACGCCCATGCGCATCAGAAGAAGACGAGGGTGAATATTGGAAGTAGTTTTGAAATAAGGTTTGACTATTCATCAGGTTGTTCTTCACCTCGCAAAATACATGCTGATCTCTCTGGTGGAAGATCTACTAAAAAAAATCCTGTAATTTGCTCTACTCCAGCTAGATATTTTAATTTAGTTTTAGATCTTCTGATAGGTTGAAAACAAAGATGAAAATGATGAGAATCCTCATAGCCTCTAGGTGAAAGTTGCCAAGCAAGGGTGTAGGGCATTGGTGTGTCAAATACACCATCTAATCTTTTGGAAGCATCATGCATTAGTTCTGCAAGATCTTTTTTCTCGTCATCTGATAATGAATATATATCTGGTACTCTTCGATAGGGAACAATCCAAATTTCAAAAGGATACCTCGCCCATCTGGGAACAAAACATATGCCAGTAGAGTTTTTTTTAAGAATTAATTCTTCAGGTATCTTAGATAAATAATTTTCAAGAGGCTTGCCTTGTTGAGCAATAGATTGCCTCTTGATTATTTCTGGAATATGTCCAAAACTATAAATTTGTCCATGAGGATGGTCTAAGGTTACCCCTATTTCTTTTCCTTTATTTTCAAAAGGTAATATGTATTTGATATTAGGGTTTTCAAGTAATTCATGGGTTCGATTAGATAATGCATGAATGATTAATTCAATTCTTTCTTGAGGTAAATTAGAAAACTGGTCTTGGTGGTTGGAGCTGTAAGAGACTACGTCGCAAGTACCTGTTGCCTGATTTGTCTCTAATTCTAGGGATGGTATTTTGGAGTCATGTAATTGAAGAGAGCTAAATCGATTAGTAAAGATAGCTACTTCATATTGATCAACTGGAATGTCACTTAGTTCTTTATCATTTGTCATTGGGCAAAGAGGACACTCCATGGTATTTGGAAGGAAAGTCCTGTTTTGACGTGTAGTGGAATATCCTACCCACTCTGAGCGGGTTGGATGAAATCTTAGATGAGTTTGGTTTCCAGAGACAGGGGGTAATCCCTCAAAAACTTTGTAATTCAGCTTTTTTTTACTGAATAAAATGAGCTCTTTCCCCTCCCCTCTATTTATCCTTTTAATAAATACATCTATCATTATTTAAAGTGCGGCAGCATAGAACCATGAGCATCAACTAATTCATCTACCATTTTCCAAATTTGATCTAAGTTTAATTCTGCTGCTGTGTGAGGGTCGAGCATAGCTGCATGATAAATCGTTTCTTTTTTTTGAGTCTTGAGTGCTTCCACTGTAAGTTGCTGAACATTAATATTAGTTTGAATGAGATTTGCTAAATGCATAGGGAGGGGGGCTACTGTTTGAGGAATTATCCCATTTTTTTGAACAATACAAGGAACCTCGACACAACTATTGTGAGGCAAGTTAGGGATAAAATTTTGATTAAGAACATTGCCATAAATCAAATCTTTTGAACCAGTCACCATACTTAAAATTATCCTAGAAGCAAACTCCACTGATTTAGTATGTTCTAATTGGGAATTATTTAATAACTCTTTTTCTTGATCTTCCCAATCTACAATTTGTTTTTCACAGCGACGAAGGTATTCATTAATGGGAATATCAAATTTTTTAACTAAATCTTTTTGATGGTTTTTTATAAACCATGGGGTGTACTCTGCAAAATGTTCTGAGGACTCAGTAACAAAATAACCAAGACGTTTTAAAATTTCAAATCGCACATAATTAGTACAACCATCCCAATTAGTTCCAAATGCTCCTGACTCACCCACTTCATGAATTTTAGGATAAAGGTCTTCTGTTAAACCATTTTCTAATTTCTTTTCGAACTTAGTATAAAAAGCCATATGGTTGATACCAGAACACTCATAATCAATTTGATTTATATCTTCACCTATATCCCTAGCTAGATCAGCTGCTGTTCCTTGAACAGAATGACAAAGTCCAACATATCGAAGATTAGGCACAAAGTGAGAAAGAGCTAAACAATTAATTGCCATGGGATTTGCGTATTGAAGCATCACAGCCTGAGGACATAACTCCATCATGTCCTGGGCAATTTTAATCAAAATAGGGGCCGTTCTCAATCCGCGCATGATACCCCCAATACCTAATGTATCGGCGATTGTTTGTTGAAGACCATATTTAGCAGGGATCTTAAAATCAATAACAGTAGAAGGTTTATAGCCACCTACTTGAATCATAACAATAACAAAATCACTATTTTTAAGGGCTTTTTGGCGATCTTCGGTTATTTCAACAGATGCATTTACTCGAAGAGAGCTTATAATTTTATTTGCAACCACTTGAGATGTCTTAAGCCTTTTAGAGTCGATATCTTGTAAAATAATTTCAGATGAGCATAGATCTGGCTCTAGCAAAATATCGGTTAGAATATTTTTCATAAAAACAGTGCTTCCTGCTCCTATAAAAGTAATTTTTGTCAATTTATCCCTTGCTGGCCCCTAATGTTAATCCAGCAATAAAATGTTTTTGCATCAAGAAGAACATAATCACAGGAGGGATGGCTGCCATGATAGATCCCGCAGATAGAAGATGGTATACTGTTACCCACTGACCATTGAGAGATTTTAAACCTGCTGTGATAGGCATCGCATGTTGTCCTTGAATTAAAACTGTCGCCCAAAAAAAATCATTCCAGATAAAAGTAAAAATTAAAACTGATAAAGCAGCTATGGCAGGTCTTGTTAGAGGAAGAACTATCTTAAAAAATATATTAAACTCTGAAGTACCGTCTATTCTTGCTGCTTCAAATAATTCATGGGGTAGAGCTTTTATAAAATTTCTCATGAATAAAGTGCAAAAGCCTGTTTGAAAAGCAACATGAAATAAAACTAAACCTGTGACCGTATCATATAGACCCATTTGGTAAGTTAAGTCTCTAACGGGTATCATTAAAATTTGAAAAGGGACAAAATTCCCTGCAATAAATGTAAAAAATATAAATAGGTTTGCTTTAAATTTATATGAAGCTAGAGCAAAGCCTGTCATACAGCTCACAGCTACAGCACCTATCACAGTTGGAATAGTAATTTTAAAGCTATTCATAATATAAGACAGCATCGGTGTATTTTGAAATACATCCTTAATATTGCTAAATAATAAAAATTCACTTGGCATGCCCCAATAATTCCCAGCAGTAATATCTCCTAATCCTCTGATGGAAGTAAGCATGATGCCAATTAAAGGAATTAGCCAAATAAACAAAGAGATAGGAATAAGGATTTTATATGAGATCTGGTTGATAAGCGGTCTTTTTTGGATAGGAATTGGAAACATTTAAAGCCCTTTTTTCTCGCTTTGATACATTCGATAAATAAAAAATAAGATATAAAACATCATGATAGTAAACAAAACAGCTGCTATAGCAGATCCATATCCCATTCTATATCCATACTCACTCAAAGCAGTTTCAAACATATAATAAGCCAATACGTTAGTAGAGCCCCAAGGTCCTCCTTGGGTCATGATGGCAACCATGTCAAAGCTCCTCAAAGATCCAATGACAGTGACAACAATTGCTAAGAATGTTGCTGGCTTCAATTGAGGTAAGATAATATTTTTAAATAAAGAAAGTCCTTTAGCTCCATCCATTCTTCCAGCCTCAATTTGATCCATATTGAGATTGTTTAGACCTGTTAAATACAAAATCATACAGTAAGCAATTTGTGGATATATACCCGCAAAAATAATTCCATAAGTGGCAAAATTCTCATCTGCTAAAATTGCATAGTTACCGAGTCCAATCGTTTCTAAAAAAGGTCCGATAACCCCTCGAGGATTGTAAAACCAGGCAAAAATAATTCCGATAACTACTTGGGAAATCACAAATGGAAAAAAGAAAAGCGATTTAATTAACCTGATACCAAAAATAGTTTGATTTAGAAAAATTGCTAAACCCAGTCCTATAGGAACAGCTAGCATAAAAAATATTAACCACTTTAGATTATTCGCCAACGAGATATAAAAATATTCATCATCTAATAATTCAATATAATTTGAAAATCCTACATAAATAGCAGGTGATAGCCCATCCCATTGCAAAAGAGAAATATATAAAGAATTAAAAATTGGCCAAATTACATATACTAGAAATAATAACAGACCTGGGAATAGGAATATCCAAGGTGTTAATCTCTGTTGATTTCGCTTCCACCAAGAAGATTTTCTATAAATGGGTTGGGTTGGATTAGGCAAAGTAAATATGGGGTGGCACGAGACCACCCCAAATTAAATTAGTTATTTGTATACTCTTTGACGTACTTTTTCTAAACGCTCAAGAATTTTATTTCTTCGATCTGGGTTAACCATGTATTCTTGGAATCCCTTCATTCCCTCTGAAGCCATTTCAGCTGGAGCATCTCTATCGTAGAATTGAGCCATAGCATATGCATTGTTGAGCATATCTAAACCTGCTTCAAGAAATGGATCTGGATTAACTTTAGAACCACTATTAACTGGAAGCTGTCCTAATGTCTTGTTCATTTCTTCTTGAACATCGGCTCTACTTAAAAAGATCAAAAATCTCTTTGCGTCGATCTTATTTTTAGCTCCTGAAGCAATGTGCATTGTATCAGTAGGTGCCTCTTCTGCCATTGGAATACCTGGTGTTATTTCTGGGAATTGGAAGAAACCAAGATTAGAGTCTCTTAATCCTCCCTCTTTCATAACAGCAACTGAAAAGTTACCCATGACATACATTGCGGCTTCACCGTTGACCATAGGGGCAATTGCTTCCTGCCATGCAAGAGCAGCATGATTTTCTAAAAAGTAACCTGGTTTTACTAGTTCATCCCATTTATCAAAAACAGCATGAACTCTGGGGTCGGTATAAGGAATTTCCCCTTTAGTTAAAGCCATATGGAATTCATAACCATTAGTTCTTAGGTTTAGGTAATCGAAAACGCCAGCTGTTGTCCAAAGATATTTTGATCCAATGGTGATTGGAGTAATGCCTGCAGCTTTTAATGTTGCACAAGCAGCTACAAACTCATCCCAAGTAGTTGGAACTGAAATACCATTAGCGGTGAATAAGTCTTTTCTATAATAAACACCCCACTGATAATACGTATAAGGAATTCCCCATTGCTTTCCACCAATGGTCATTGGTTTTTTTGCATGAGACATGCCCTCAGTTAAATTTCCATCAACCCAGCCTGTATCAGACCAAATATCGGATACGTCCTCAACAAGTCCTGCTCTTACGAAAGGCAACATTCTGTTACCAGCATACCAATTGAACACATCGGGTGGATTAGTTGTTAAAAAATTTCTGATTGCTTGTTTGTAACCCTCGTGATCAAAGTTGTTAACTTCAATGGTTACATCGGGATTCTCTTCTTGGAACTTTGTAAAAGCCCAGTCAAATGCGGCCTTAGGAGCTGAGTCAGTTAAGTCGGTATTAATGACCAGCGTGCCTGCAAAAGCAGAAGAATAACCCAAGCTTGCTATAGCAATTAATGTAGCTAAGATTTTTCTCATTTTTAGTCCTCCTAAATTACCTAATTGAGATAATTAGGTATTATTTTTTGTTATATAACCAGAGTAATATACTAGTAATTATCTTCTATTAAAATTAAAAATGAGGGGATTCAATGATATTTGAATGCTAATAACGCATGTAAATAACAATTCTAATTAGATCTAGAGAGCAGCTTTTCCCATTCCCAAGCAGTTTCTAAAATAGTCTTGAGATCAGAGTAATTTGCAGACCAGTTTAATTTTTCAGAGATTTTTTTATTGTCAGCAATCAATTCTGATGGATCTCCTTTTCTTCTGGAGGTAATCTCATAAGGTATTTTGCTTTGTGTAACTTTCTCAGCCATTCTAATTATTTCCTTCACACTAAAACCTTTATTATTCCCAATATTGAAAATATCTGATTTCTGGTTTTTAATTAATTTTTCCAATGATAAAAGGTGTGCTTCAGCTAAGTCCATGACATGAATATAATCACGAACACAAGTTCCATCTTTAGTGTCATAGTCATCACCGTATACCTTGAAGTCTTTTCTTCGACCTGAGGCTGATTGTAGAATAAGAGGAATGAGATGTGTCTCAGGATCATGCCTCTCGCCAATCGTTCCATCAATATGAGCTCCACAAGCATTAAAATACCTTAAAGAAATATATTTGAGTCCATAAGCTAGATCGTAATCTTTTAAAATTTTTTCTACTATAGCTTTAGTATTTCCATAAGGGTTAACAGGAGCTATATTTTGATCTTCTTTTATTGGAGTTAAACTAGGCTCACCATAAACTGCAGCTGTAGATGAAAAAATAAAATTAGAAATTTTTAAATCTACCATGCAGTCAAGTAAGTTTAGGGTGTTGATGACATTATTATCATAATATTTTTTAGGGTGTATGTAAGACTCTCCAACATTTATAAACGAAGCAAAGTGCATAATACTTTCATAATTATTATCTTTTAAAATTTGATGTAATTGGTCTTTATTAGACAAGTCACATACATGGAGCTTATAATTCTGGGCATTTACTTCAAAGCCGGTGGATAAATTATCAAGGATTTCTATTTGGTGTTCAGTATCTTGAAATCTCTTAATCATGTGGGAACCTATGTATCCCACTCCTCCAACAACTAAGATTTTCATGAATTAACCTTATAATGCTTCCATAAAAAAATTCATAGAAATAATTTTATTGTCAAATATAGCTAATTTATATTAGGTTTGATGTTGTGAGAAAGCCTTTACTTTTAGGAAGAATTTTGTGAAAGAAGTAGATAAAAATACTGATGAATATAGATTATTTATCAAATACTCTAAAGAAATAGGCATGGATCCAAGCATGGTACAAGCTGCTGGGGGAAACACTTCCCTTAAGCAAGGTAATACTATGTGGGTTAAAGCATCTGGTAAATGGCTACTCGATGCTCAATCAAATGAATTGATGGTTCCAATGAGTGTTTCTAAAATTAAAGAAGCTCTTGAAAATAAAAGTTGTAACGACACTGATATTTCAAATTGTATCAATTTAGAAATTACTCCAATGGATCTTCGTCCTTCAGTTGAGGCTCCCATGCACGCAGTTCTTGATTTTAAATTTGTTTTTCACACACATGACATAAATATAAATGCTTTGGCCGTTCAAAAGAATTCTAAACTTCAGTTTGAGAATGTGCTATCAGGACTTAACTGGAAGTTTATACCCTATATCAAACCAGGAATTGAACTTTGCCGTGAATTGATACGGCAAAAAACTAAAAATGATAATGTGTTTATTTTAGAAAATCATGGTCTTATAGTTTGTGGTCAAAGTTTAGAGGAAGTTCAAAAATTAAACCATGAAGTTCGATTTCGTTTAAAAAAACTTCAAGGAAAAATCTTACATGGGATTAACCAAGAGATTGATGAAGAGGTTAATCTAAAAAATACAGGGTATAAATATTGTAGAGATAATTTTATCAATAACATAGCCTTTCAAAAACCATGGATTGATAAAATTTCGAAAGGAGTGCTTCTCCCAGACTTCTTAGTTTTTCTTGGACCAAAGATTTCAATTCTTAATCCTAAAGATGAGGGCTTGCAAGATAGGCTTAAGAAACTATCTCAAACGCCTTTGCCCTTTAACTCTTGTATAATTCTTGCCGAAAATGGCGTTCTCATTCGCGATGATGCCTTAAAAGGGACATTAGAAATAATTCGTTGCGCATATGATTTATTATCCTTAATGCCAGATAGTCTAGATTTAAAATATTTAAACGAAAATGAAATTAAAGATCTTTTAAATTGGGAAGCAGAACATTATCGCCAAAAACAAAATATATCTAATCAATGAAAACCAAGAATTCCCGAAATAATATAGCTGTGTTAGATATTGGTAAAACTCATGCCAAAGTAATCCTCTTTGATGCCATTGAGTTGAAGGAATTGGCTATTTTTCAATCAAATAATAATATCCTTGAGGACTCTTTATACCCACATTTCGATGTTGAGTTGCTAAAAGCCTTTATTATCAGGTCATTAAGCGAGCTATCAAAAAATTTCTCTGTGGACTCAATATTTACCTCAACTCACGGGGCATGTATGGCATTGATGTCAAAAGGTAAGCTTGCCCTTCCCGTTCTTGATTATGAATTCCAAGGCCCAAATCAAATCAAACAAGAATACGACGAGATACGGCCTTCTTTTTCACAAACGGGTACTCCTCGCATGGACGCGGGTCTCAACTTAGGGGCGCAACTATATTGGCAAAATAAGTTTTTTTCAGATGATTTTGCAAAAGTGGATCAAATTTTATTTTGGCCACAATTTTGGAGTTACTGGTTATCTGGTATTGCTGCAAGTGAAATTAGTTATGCTAGCTCCCATTCAGATTTGTGGGATATAAGAAAAGAAAAATTTATTGATCTTTTTACTTATGGTATCGACACAAATATAAAATATCCACCTTTAAGATCAGCCGCTACGATACTCGGTCCTCTAAGAAAAGATCTCGCGCATGAAACTGGACTACCTAAAAATGTCCCCGTCTATTGTGGTGCTCATGACTCAAGTTTGGCTTTAGTTTCAGCCTCCTTGAATCAACCCTTGCCCTGTACTATTTTATCTACAGGGACATGGGTGACTCTCTTTGCACTTGGATCTAATAAAACTGATATTCTAGAACAACCAGGTTTGATGATTAGTTGTGATTGTTTTGGAAGTTTAGTTCCAAACTTCCGCTTTCCTGCTGGTAAAATTTACGAAAATCTAATGCAAAAGCAAAATAAGAATGTTGTCGAAGGGTCAACCATAGAAGCTTCAGATGTTAGCTTGATTAATTTTGAAAATGCAGAGAAAGCTCAACTTATCTATAAGCGCTCCAACCTAGAAATTAATTTTCAAGATATAAATACTTTAGAACAAGAAAGAGTTATCTCTCAAATATTGGCCAATCAAACATTAATTGGTTCAGAAATGATAGGGGCAGAGGGACCAATGATTTGTTCTGGACCATTCGTTAACAATCAGGTTTATTTGAATACAATCAAACAAAATTGGTCATTCAATATATTTTGTGAAGATGACCATCTAGGTCTATGTAAAGGCATTGCCAGCCTTGTTAAAAATAAAATATAAAATCAAACTAAGGTTTTAGAATATATAAATATGAGTCGAACTCATCAGCAATAAGATAAATTTCCCCTTTATCATTGATCTCCATATCTCTTACTCTGCCAATATGGTCTTGAAATATAATTTCTTCTTTTACGAACTGATTATCCTGTCTATGAAGAACCGAAAGATACTGAAATTTTAAAGACCCAACCAATAAAGAATTTTGCCATTCAGGAAAAGCCTCTCCTTGATAAAATTTAATACCTCCCACTGCAATGGATGGAACCCAAATAAAGTCTGGTTTTAATAAACCTGGCTCCCAAGCATTACCATCACCAACCTTAGTTCCAGAATAATTTGTTCCACCCCATCCTACTTTTTTCCAACCATAGTTAGATCCTGATATGACAGGTCCAATAAAATCTCCACCCTTTGGACCATGATTTGAAATAAAAATAGTATTTGTTAATGGATCTAAACTCATGCCTTGAGGGTTCCTCACTCCGATTTGATAAAGTTCGGGCAACCAGTCATCCTTATCTTGATAAGGATTGTCTTTCGGAATGTCTCCATTTTTATGTAACCTTATAATTGATCCTATAGAGTTAGAAGTATCTTGGGCAATCATGCCTTTTCCTCTCTCGCCGATACTCACGTACAAATAGTCTCCCATAATTTCTATTCTGGATCCAAAATGCTTAGAGCTACTCATATAAGGTAAAGCCTCATAGATTAATTTTGTATTAATTAAATTATTCCCATCAAGCTCTCCCTGGAAAACAGCAGTAGTATATTTACCTTTTTTCTTGATAGAGCATGTAACCCAAACCTTATTTCCTTCACTAGTAATATCTAGCAATCCTCCTTGGCCAAATTGAACTGAGGGAATGTCATGATTAATTTCAGTTTGAGCAAAGCCATTTGTATCAACTAGAAAAATTTCACCAGATTTTTGGGTGATTAGTAGTTGATTGGAATCTATCCAGGTCAAGCCCCAAGGGGCATTTAAGATAACTGTCGTTTTTTCTAATTTGGCAGCAAATATATCTGCCTGAAAATAGATTAGCGCTGTTAAAAGAAAAAGAATTTTTTTCATGTGATCTGATAAACAATATAGCCGAATTACTAAGTGTGGAAAATGAAAATACAAAAGCAACTATAGCTAAAAAAGGCTCCTATATTGTTGAAGTAGAAGAGGGTAAAAAATATTTTTGGTGTGCATGTGGGCTAAGTCAAAGGCAGCCCTTTTGTGATGGTTCTCATAAGGCAACAGGTTTTTCAACTATTCCCTATATTGCTACAAAGTCTGGGAAAGTTTACTTTTGTGGTTGCAAGCAAAGCAGCGAGAAACCTTTATGTGACGGTACCCACAATAGACTTATAGATTAACTTTACTTGACACCTAATTTTTCTTGAAGATCTTTGGAAGAGGTAGTGTATCTGAAAACATACTTTTTATCATCATAGCAATAAGTAAACATTTTTTTTGCAGCCAGAGCTGCTTCATGAAAACCACTTAATATCAGTTTTAATTTTCCTGGGTAAGTACAGATATCTCCCACAGCGAAAATTCGAGGAACTGATGTTTCAAAATTTTCTGTATTAACGGCTATTAAATTATTATCTAAATTAAGACCCCAATCTGCAATAGGACCCAGTTCAATCTTTAGTCCAAAAAATGGAAATACAGCATCGACTCCTACTATGTAGGTCTCATCATCTAATGTAATATCCACTTGACCCTTGCCGTTATCAGTCATTTTTTTTATTGTCCCCATATTGAAGCTCACTTCTTTTTGATCAACTAAATTCATGACTTTGTTTACTGAGTCTTGGACACCTTTAAATTCTTTTCGACGATGAATAAGTGTAATGTCTGAGGCAATCTTATGAAACCCTAATACGTAGTCCAGAGCAGAGTCTCCTCCTCCAGCTATTAAAATTTTCTTCCCTTTAAAATCAGACCTTTTTTTCACAGAATAAAAAATATTTTTATTTTCAAATTCCTCTAACCCTGGGGTAGGTAGTTTTCTAGGAACAAAACACCCAGAGCCAGCAGCAATAACTAAAGACTTACATTTGATAGTAGTGTCTAAGTTAGTTGTAACTATAATGTGATCGGCTTGCATATCTATTTTGGAAGTTAATTGATTGAGATGGTAGCTAGGAGCAAAGGGTTCTGCCTGTTTAATAAGATCATCCGTTAAACCTTGGCCCGTAATTGCTGGGCGAGAGGGAATATCATAGAGATTTTTATCAGGATAGAGTTCAGCACACTGACCTCCAATTTTATCCAGATTATCAATGAGGTGAGCTTTCATATCTAGGAGACCTAGTTCAAATACTTGAAATAATCCGCAGGGACCTGCTCCAATGATAACGACATCAGTTTCATGCTCTAAACCTGGGTTGATAGTATTTGGCATATGTTTTTATACTAAAAAAAAATGAAAAAGTTTTATTTAATTTTAAATTAAATTTTACTGAGAACTTCTTTGACAGTATCACCAATAACAGAGGGGTTTTTAGCCACAGTTACGCCAGCTTCTTGGAGTATTTCAACTTTTTCAGATGCAGCCTCACCGTAAGCTGTAACGATAGCACCTGCATGACCCATTTTTCTCCCCTTCGGTGCAGTCAAACCTGCAATATAAGAAACTATTGGTTTTGACATATTCTCTTTTGCAAATTGTGCTGCTTCTGCTTCTTGGGGGCCGCCAATTTCACCAATCATTAAAACAACTTTAGTTTGATCATCTTTTTCGAATAATTCTAAAATATCTTTAAATGAACTCCCATTAATTGGGTCACCACCAATTCCCACACTTGTAGAAATACCTATTCCCAAGCTTTTCATTTGTTGAGCTGACTCGTAACCTAATGTTCCTGAACGTCCAATTACGCCAACTTCTCCGTCTTTATATATATGACCTGGCATAATACCTAATAATGATTTTCCTGGGCTAATAATTCCAGAACAATTAGGTCCAACTAAAGTCATTTTTTCTGACTTTGGGTACCTCTTCATATATCTTTTAACTTTGATCATATCATGGGATGGTATGCCATCAGTAATAGCAACACAGACTTTTATACCAGCGTCAGCCGCCTCCATGGCAGAGTCTGCAGCAAATTGAGGAGGGACAAATAAAATACTACTGTCAGCTCCAGTCTTCTCTACTGCTTCTTTTACAGTATTAAAGACGGGTCTTTCTAGGTGTGTGCTTCCACCCTTACCAGGTGTTACACCACCTACAACGTTAGTTCCATAATCAATCATTTCTTGAGCATGGAAAGAACCAATTTTTCCTGTAAATCCTTGAATAATAATTTTGGAGTTTTGGTCAATTAAAACTGTCATTTAATTTACCCCTTTATTAAGAATTGATACTGCTTTGGTAGCTGCATCTTGAAGGGAAGAGGCCTCTTCATATTTGATTCCACTAGATCTTAGAAGTTCTTGTCCTTTTTCTACATTGGTTCCAGCAAGTCTGACGACAAGTGGTTGTTCAACTTTGACCTCATTAATAGCTTTAATAATTCCCTCTGCAATCCAGTCACATCTATTAATACCCGCAAAAATATTTACTAAGATTACTTTTACATTCGGATCGTTGGATACTAACTTAAATGCTTTGACAATTTTTTCTGGAGTGGCGCCACCTCCAACATCTAGAAAATTTGCAGGCTCTCCTCCTGCTAACTTGATCATATCCATTGATGCCATTGCTAGCCCTGCACCATTAATTATATTCCCAATATTTCCATCAAGTCCTACATAATTAAGATCTCTGTCAGCTGCATAAGTTTCTTGGGGATCTTCTTGAGATTTGTCTCTCAATTCAGATATTTCAGGGATTCTAAAAAGTGCATTATCATCAAAAGACATTTTACAATCTAGGGCTACTATATGGTCATCTGCAGTTAAGACTAAAGGATTAATTTCAACCATTGTAGCGTCATATTTACTAAACACTTTTGAACAAGCCATAATAGCTTCAGCACACCTATTAATAGATTTTGAGTCAAGACCTAAGCCAAAAGCTATTTCCCTTGCTTGAAATTCTTGCATTCCTACAGAAGCTTCAATCTTTGCTCGGATGATAGTCTCAGGTTTGTTATTTGAAATTTCTTCAACGCTCATGCCACCTTCAGAAGAAACAACGACCATAATACACTCAGAACTTCTATCAAAAACCAAGCCCAGATAAAATTCTTCTTTAATATCTGTTGCTTCCTCCACATAAACTCTTTGAACAACTTTGCCCTTGGGTCCAGTTTGATGGGTAACTAAACTTTTTCCTAGCAGTTTATTTGTGGCTTCTGATACTTCTTCAAAACTACTACAAACTATTATACCTCCAGCTTTGCCTCTTGCTCCAGAATGAATCTGAGCCTTCACAACCCATTTATTTCCTCCAATATCTCTGGCTATATACTCAGCGTGCTCAGGTCCATAGGCGACTCTGCCTTTTGGGATGGAAATATTAAAACCTTTTAAAAGCCGTTTTGCTTGATATTCATGTATATCCATAATTTAAATATCCTTATCTATTTTTTTTGAAATTAAGTTGTCTATGTTTACAATATTATTTGCCATTCTCTCAGATGCAGCGTCTATCATTCTTCCATCAATTTGAGCTGCTCCCTTTCCCATTGATGCAGCCTTTTCTAATTCGGTAATAATTCTTTTTGCCCTCTCAACTTCGCTAGAGGGAGGAGAGAAAACATCGTTTGCTAATTTTATTTGGGATGGATGAATAGCCCATTTCCCCTCATATCCAATAGCAGCGGCTCTCTTGGCTGCATTTATATATCCGTCTGGATCGTTAAAGTCGCCATAAGGTCCATCCACCGCTCTGAGTCCGTAAGCTCTACAAGTAGCAACCATTTTTGAGAGTCCATGATGCCATTGATCACCCGGATAGTCAGGATTAAGTCCTCCGATAACAACAGTTCTTGCTCTAAGGCTTGCTGCATAATCCGCTACCCCAAAATGTAATGCTTCAAGTCTTTGAGATGACTGTGCAATTTTTTCAACATTGACCATTCCAAGAGCAGTTTCAATTAAACACTCTAATCCAATTTTTTTTTCTAATTTAAACTCATCTTCTAATTGTGAAAGTAGACAATCAACCATATAGACGTCATCTCTAACGCCTACTTTGGGAATTAAAACTGTGTCAATATATTTTCCAGAGTGAGTAATGATATCTACTACATCTTTATACATATAGTGAGTATCTAAACCATTAATTCTGATAGAAACTGTTTTACCATGGCCTTTCCAGTCAAACTCTTTGAGACCTTTAATAATATTTTCTCTAGCAAGAACTTTATCATTTGGTGAAACGGCGTCCTCCAAATCAAGAAAAATATAATCTGCATCAGAGTTTAGTGCTTTTTCAAACATTTTATAATTTGAACCAGGTACTGCTAGTTCGCTTCTCTGAAGTCTTGTGTTTTTATTAGAGTATAAAGTGAAGCTCATTTTAAATTCCAATTAATTTATTCAATTTTTTTGAAAGTGAAATAAAAAAAAATTTGCTGGTATATTTTATACAATAAATATTGCATATAACTATTGATTAACAGTGTTTAAAACACGAATTTTTAAAATAAAATTTAGAGTAATTCTATTTAAATGAATGTTAATATTTTTCTCGCATACCAATCATGAAAGACATGAGTGGGCTCGTCCATTACAGGAGAAAAGCGACCTCCGTCAAAACCTTTGGCATATCGACCTTTTTGCATTCCCTCGACAACAAAAATATCCTCCTCGAATACTGTTTTCCAAAGCTTCGCATTTTCTTGTCGAGTTTCTTGATATTCATCTGATAACATAGATTGATCAGAGTAATAAATTTCAATATTTTCTCTTATTTTGCCAACTTCTAAAGGTTCAATAATAAGACTAAAAACATGGTCTTTTTGAACTCCTAATATTAAATTGGGAAACAAAACAATATATTCTCCTTTTGTATCCCACTCAGAACCTAGATTTTGAAACTCTGTAAAATATTTTCCTGTTGAGTATTGAGGAATATATTTAGTACTAATCTGGCCTGAATAGTGTCCATACTCAACTATATTTTCATGGTCTTCCAATTTGGAGTAGCTATTAAGACCTGGATGAATCCAAGGGAGGTGATAGGACTCTAAATAATTCTCTACAGCTAATTTCCAATTTGTATGAACATCAAGTTTGAAAGATGAATCGCTCATATCTGAATACATGGGTTGATCAAAAACCGTCCATCGATCTAACAAGGGTTTGTGAACTTCTTCAAATGGTGGCGCCATTCCATTGGGGTTGACGAAAATAATATCTCTCCAGATATGAGAGCGAACTTCAATTAATGATAATTCACTTTTATCTATCTTGGAGTGGTAATTATAACCTGGCCCACCGATATGGGGAGTGGCTAGGACTTCTCCTGTTTGCTTGTAACACCACGAATGGTAAGGACATCGAATTGCGCCTTTTAAAATTGCAGGCTCTTCAATAAGTGTCATCCCTCGGTGACGACAAACATTTTGAAAAACACGAATTTTTTTATCTTGTGTGCTTCGAATTAATAAAAGAGGATTTTTAAAATAATTAACTGGCTTAACTGATCCAGGTTGGGGAAAATCTTTAACAAAACCTATAGCAAACCACCCTTTATTAAATAGATGTTCACCCTCCATCTCGAAGCACTCTTGCCTAATATAATAATCATTAGGTATGCCACGCGCTTCATGGATAGGCTTAAGACATTTTTTTAATTGATTTTTTTTAGGTATTAGAAATCTATCAATTTCAGTATTTGAATAACTGATTTTCTCCATAAGAAATCCTTATTTACTTCCTATTTCTATTTCAGATAAGCAACAATCAGCACATAAAATTATATATTTATCAAGATTTTTGACAAAATTCATAGAGATTTTCTCCAAATTATAGAAAAACTCTAATATAGAATTTTATGGGTTTCTAGTTTAAAAAAACTGTAGGGAGAAATAAGTGGGGAAGAAAAAATTAAATTTTTTTGATTCAAGAGATAAATACTTATCTTTTATAAACTCAACAAATGAGAAAAGTAAAATTGCTTTTGAAATTGCAACTTATTTAAAAAAGACAAAAATAAAAGGAGATGCTTTTAAGATCTTCGATGCAGGCACAGGAGATGGCACTATCATTTCAACCCTCTTATCAGCTGTTCATGATAAATTTCCAGAAGATCCCATAATAGTTGTTGGAAAAGAAATTAGTATAGATGATATAAATGCCCTATTAAGCTACTTAGGATATAGATTTTATGAGCATAAAAATTTAGTTTTTTGTGTTACGAATGTTTCTTACCAAGATATCTACAACCAAAATTTTGATGACTGTAATTTTTTAAAGAAAGAGTTAACTGGAAATTCTAGCTTTAGCTTCAATCAACAACTAATGAGTATGAGTGAAGTTATTAAGAAAAATTGGGAATTAAAAGAAGATAGCACTTCAACAGTTTTAAGACCTAAACAAAAAAGTTTTATGGCTATTTATCGAAAAGATCAAAAAATATCATTAAATCATCTAATACCCAAAAATTTGAAGGACATACCAAAATTGTATGACTTTGTTATTGCCTCTCAAGCATTTCGTTTGCGATCACCCTACCAAAGGACTTTAAATTTAGTTCTATTACCCTTATTAAAAATGCTAGACAAGAAAGGTCAATTATTTTTTATTTATTCTTCTGGCAACGACTTTACTAAAAAAATTTTAAATCAATTTTTCCCTAAAATAACTCCATATCAATATAATGATCCTAGGGCCTTTATCTCCCATATTTCAAATAGTATTCCTAGTTTTAGGAAAAAATATAAAGTATCTGTATCGAGTTTTTTATTTTCATTTCTCAATATTTCTTTGTCATCAAAAAGGAAGTTTTCTCCCATGAATTCATTGGGGCTTTGGAATGCAATTACTTATGTTGGTCAAATATCTGAAGATGAGCAAAAAAAAATATCTATTAATGTAAATTTTCTAGATAAAATAAGCAATATCGCCAAGAAATTAAACTTAAAGTTTAAAGATAATATTTTGCATTTTCAAAAAAATAGTGAGTAGCCTTTAAAGGTGACTACTGACCCAGTTTTTTAAATCCTCTTCAGAGCTTAATCCAATTTTTGTGTCAGCTACAGATCCATTTTTAAATAACATAATGGTTGGAATACTTCTTATTCCAAAATTAGCTGGTGCTTGAGGATTTTCATCAATATTGATTTTTTTGACTGCAACTTTTCCATCTAACTGGGATGCTACATTTTCTAAAATAGGACCCAAAGCTTTACAAGGACCGCACCATTCTGCCCAAAAATCCACTAAAATTGGTTGTTTATTTGAATCTTCAAGGACACTTTGCTGAAAATCAGCATCTTTAATTTGTTCAATAGCCATAGTTTTAATATGGGATTTATTTTTGATATTTCAAATATAATTCCTTAGTACCTATATGTGGATTAAATGTCGATGTTTCATATCCGTATAGTTTATTTCTCTGAGAGCAATCTTTCCAATATTTTGGTATATCAAATATTTCTATATAGGAGTTTAGAGCGCCGTGTCTTAGAAAATGACAACCTTGGAATTGTGTATTCTTCTTTATGGGTGGGAAATTTATTGTGGAGTTATTAGAAATATCTAGATCAAGAAAATTACTTTTTGAATTAATTAACAAAAGATTCTCAACTAAATTATTTTTTTGGAAAAAGCTCATAGCATTTTTAATTTCTAATTTAAATTCAGGTTGCCAAAGATTATCAGTATTTAAAATAAAAATATCTTGATTTTGGATTTTTTTTATTCCTCCTCCAGTGCCAAGTATCTTTACCTCATGAGAGATTTTAATATGAGGATGATTTTGTTTTAAAAATCTATCAAGAATATGAGCTTGGTAGTGTGTATTGACGAAAATATTATTAAACGATAAACCCTCTATAAGTTCAATTGCATATTTTATTAAAGGTTTCTGATTTACACTTAGCAAAGGTTTTGGAGTTTTTTCAGTTAAGTTGCCCATCCGTGAACCAAAGCCTGCAGCAAGAATAAGAGCATCCATTTATTTCGTTTTTTTGTAAACTTCCTCAAAGAGCTCACGAAGATCCCAAAATCTGAGATATTCCACATGCTTGAAAATTTGAGTCCATGTAGCTTTTCGGTATTTTTTTAAATATTGGGGTTTGCCACTTCTATAAAGATTGATCCAATTTCCCAGTATTCTCAAATTTCTAGCTAAGCTAACGAGATGAATATCATAAATAGTTTGTTTAAGGGGTTGATTACATTTTTTAGCGTATTCTTTAATACATCTATTCTCTACTTTTGATGAGTATTGTCGACGTGCATCGAAGATTAGTGAGGCAATATCAAGGCAAGGGTGATTGTAGTGAAGGTCTTGATGATCGATGACAAATATTTTTCTTTTATAATAAATGAGGTTCTCAAGAAAAAAATCACCATGCGCTAACCTTGGCTTATATTTAGTAATCTTTTCGAGGTTTTTTTTTAGGGATAACTGTATGAGCCGATTCAAATAATATCCTATTTGGATCTTATGATCAAAATATCCAATATATGTTTCTATTCCTTTTAAGGCATCTTTCATTAAATTAGTATGGGTCTTCTCAGGGATACCTGAAAATTTTTTTCTTGGCTTTTGAAGATGAATGATGTTTTGAAGTGCCCTAGGAAGAATAGTTTTTATTTCTTCTCTTTTAAAATATTTTGAGGAGTTATTTGTTGGGTAGTAATCCATTAATAAATACTTTAGAGATTTATTTTCTTCTAGGATCCTAGGTGTCAATAATCCTTGGGACTCGAGAACTTTATCTGCTCTGAGATATCTTAAAAACTCAGAGGGGTTATTTTGAAAAGATAACATTAAAAACTTTTGATTAGCAGTTTTACAAAGTTGAAATATTTTATTAGATGCATCTTTGTTAAAAATGAGTTTTCCACCTGTTCGAATATTTTTTCGAGCTAATTGTTTTTTGATCTTAGATAAGTTTATTGGATTTGTTGAAGCCATTTTGTATTTTGAGATTGTATATCAATAATTCTTTTTGTTTTTTCTATTTCAATCTTAATAAACAAGGCCTCTTGATAGTATCTTTTTTTGAGACTATTGAGAGGCCATTCTATTATGAGGCAGTGATCCATCATATAATCCTCTAAATCAATATTAATGTTATTTTCGACTTGATAAAAATCAAAATGAACTAAGTTTACTTGTTTTAAATGATAGTGATTTTCTCTTTGATATGTAGGGCTGCCCTGAAAATGAAAATTTACTTCATTAATATCTGATAGTGTCTTAATCAAGTGTCGCGTAAATGTCGTTTTGCCAGAGCCCATCTCTCCTTCAACAAAGATTATTTGTTTGGAGGCCAATGTAGGTGCCAACTTCTGCGTTATAGCAGAGAGTTGTTCTTCTCGTTGAACTAAAAAGTGAAGATTCAATTATGCCAATGACTTGAAGTCAGAGACAAGATCTAACGCTTCCCATGAAAAAGCACCCGTACTACTATTATGAGATCTTCCAAAGTGTCCATAAGCTGCTGTCTGTTCGTAAATAGGCTTATTTAATTGAAGTTTTTCTCTTATTCCTTTTGGAGAAAGGTTCATTATCTCAGGGATAGCTGCTTCAATTTTTGCCTCATCAATAGTATTGGTTCCTTGAGTATTTACATAAATAGACAAAGGTTTTGCAACTCCGATGGCATAGGATAGCTGGATAGTGCACTGAGTACTTAAACCTGCAGCTACAATGTTTTTAGCTAGGTATCGAGATGCGTAAGCTGCCGAACGATCAACCTTGGTAGGGTCTTTACCTGAGAAGGCTCCACCCCCATGAGGGGCTGCGCCACCATATGTATCGACAATAATTTTCCTTCCCGTTAAGCCTGTGTCTCCATCTGGTCCACCAATAACGAAGTTACCCGTTGGGTTAACATAATACTCTTTGTCATCTAGATCTTTTAATAACTCTTCAGGGATAGAATTTTTTAGAGCAGGGTTGACGATTTCTTTTACATCACTTGGGGAAAGTCCCTCTGCATGTTGTGTAGATATCACCACTGATGTGACAGCATTGGGTTTGCCATCAACATACTTCAGGGTAACTTGACTTTTTGAGTCAGGTTCCAAGCCCTTCATGCTACCATTTTTTCTTCCCTTAGCCATTAGCTCTAAAATTTTATGAGAATAGTAAATAGGGGCTGGCATTAATTCTGGTGTTTCAGTACAAGCATACCCAAACATAATTCCTTGATCTCCCGCGCCTTCGTCCTTGTCAGATGAAGAGTCTACACCCATAGCTATGTCAGCTGACTGTCCATGAAGAAGATATTGAACATCTGCAGTTTGCCAATGAAATCCCTCTTGTTCATAACCTATATCTTTAATACAATTTCTAACTTTTGAGATTATCTCTTCTTTATCTTCTTGAACAGGGCCTCTAATTTCACCTGATAAAACTACTTTGTTAGTCGTAGTGAGTGTTTCACAAGCTACTCTTGCGAAAGGATCTTTTGCAATAAAATGATCCACCACTGCATCAGAAATACGATCAGAAACCTTATCAGGGTGGCCTTCAGAAACAGACTCAGATGTAAAAATAAAATCTTTTCTCATGATTAATACCTATATGTATCTTTCTTGAATGGTCCTTGATTTTCAATACCTAAATAATCACTTTGATCTTTGGACATTTGGGTCAGCTTAGCACCAACTTTTTCTAAATGAAACATTGCAACCATTTCATCTAATTTTTTTGGTAAAACATAAACTTTATTTTCATAATTTTTATAATTTTCCCACAGCTCTATTTGAGCTAATACCTGATTAGAAAATGATGCGCTCATAACAAAACTTGGGTGTCCGGTTGCGTTACCAAGATTTACTAATCTTCCTTTTGAAAGAATAATCAGCTTCTTACCATCTGGAAAGGTTACCTGATCTACTTGAGGCTTAATTTCTTCCCATTTGTAATTTTGTAAATCATCAATTTGGATTTCGTTATCAAAGTGTCCAATATTACAAACTATTGCGCGATCTTTCATTTTTCTCATATGGTCTTGAGTAATAATATCTTTGTTACCCGTAGCAGTAACAAAAATATCTGCATATTGGCATGCATCATCCATAGTTACAACTTCGTAACCTTCCATTGCTGCTTGTAGGGCACAAATTGGATCAACTTCAGTTACTTGAACTCTGGCACCAGCCCCTCGAAGACTTGCAGCGCTTCCTTTGCCTACATCTCCGAAGCCGCAAACGACTGCAACCTTACCTGCCATCATTACATCAGTACCTCTACGAATACCATCAACTAAACTTTCTTTACATCCATATAGATTATCAAACTTACTTTTCGTTACAGAGTCATTTACATTAATGGCAGGAACCTGAAGAGACCCTTTTGATGCCATTTGCTCTAATCGAAGAACACCTGTCGTGGTTTCCTCTGAGAGTCCTTTTACATTCTTTAAAAGTTCCGGATATTTTTCGTGCATACGAAGAGTCAAATCTCCACCATCATCTAAAATCATATTGGGCACCCAACCGTCAGCCTCAATTGTTTGGTCAATGCACCACCAAAATTCTTCTTCATCCATTCCCTTCCAAGCAAAAACTGGAGTTCCTGATTGTGCAACCGCAGCAGCGGCATGGTCTTGGGTTGAATAAATATTACACGAGCTCCATCGACATTTAGCACCAAGTGCTACGAGTGTTTCGATTAGAACAGCTGTTTGAATAGTCATATGCAAACAGCCCATAATATTTGCTCCAGCTAAAGGTTTTGATTCACCATATTGCTCGCGAATTGCCATTAATCCTGGCATTTCCGTCTCAGCTATTTCTATTTCTTGTCTCCCAAATGCGTGTTGAGATATGTCTTTTACTTTGTAATCCATTAAATCCTCCTTTTAGCTAGATTGTTAAAAATAAAATATTTTTTATTGAATGTCTTCATGATCTTTTAACTCTGGGTCCAAGCTGTTGAATAACCTCAACTGCTCTCGTATTACCATTTTTCAAAGCCTCATCGATAGTCTTTCCTGATAGATAAAAGTCTAAAAAACCTGCCGCAAAATTATCACCTGCTCCGGTTGTATCTAAAACATTTTCTACTTTCTCAACAGATTGGTGATTTACCTCTTCATTAAAAAAATAAAAAGCTCCCTCAGCCCCTGAAGTCATTACTACTTTTTTTCCAAAGGCTTTAAAAAATAAGCCAACATCTGCCATAGTCTCACATTGACAAAACATCTTTGCTTCATCAAAGTTACAAAATACTAAGTCTACATTTTTAGCAATGAAGTCTTTTAGCTCATCTCTATGTCTATCTACACAAAAAGGGTCAGAAAGAGAAAGGGATGTTTCTATATTTTTATTTTTAGCCATATCGCCAAATTTTCGTAAAGTTTTTTTAGTTAAGTCGTGATCCCAAAGATATGACTCCATATAAATGTGATCAATGTCTTTTAAAATTTCTTCATTGATTTCTTCTGGATTTAATTGTGAACCTATGCCGATGTGAGTTGCCATAGTTCTTTCACCATCAGGTGATACTAAAATATTACAACACCCAGTGGGTAATTCATTTTTTTTCATAATACCTTGAAATAATATATTTGCTTTTTGTAAATCTTTAATAAAGGCATTGCCATACTCATCATCATTAACTTTCCCATAAAAGCTTGCTTCATGAGAACCAAAGTTAAGCTCGTGAACTGTATTACAAACCGACCCCCCAGAGGTCATTAGTGGGGTACTAAAGCTAGATCTAATTTTTTGAATCTGAGACTCTTCTATCAAAGTCATTGAGCCTTTTGATAGCTCTAATTTACTTATTACGTCGTCATCTACTTGACAAATAACATCTACAAGCGCTGTTCCTACACCTAGAATTTTTTTCACTAGATGAAAATAAGGCATTTTATTGTGAGATCTATTAAAAAATGGTTTTTTGATATGAAAGTTATACATAAATGGAGATGGGTTTTTTCAATCGGTTTAATCGAATCTAGGCTTTGAGAAAGAACCACGAAAGTAATGTGAATTAAAGGTTTTAGGAACATATTCGCATATAAAAAAAAATTATTAGAAACCTGTGTATATTTCCAAATAAATTGTGAATTGAATCACAAAATTCTATTTGAATTTATTGGGTTTTAAGAATTTAATAAAAATAATTTGACTAGCTTTGTCTATAGATTGTATAGTCACTAGGCAAAAGACACTAGATCTAGTATTTTTTGCAGATATACACAGTAACTTGGTAGGTAGAATGGAAAAAAATAACGCAGAATTACTAGATAATTCAACAAAAAATACAGTCACAAATAAGCAAAACGAAGAAATAAATTTACTAAGTTTAAGTGTGGTTCGTCGAGACGGCTCAATTACACCTTTTAAATCAGATAAAATAGCTAGCGCTATAAGAAAAGCTTTTTTAGCTCAAACTGATGTTAGAAATAGCCAAAAAATTGATGATTCTGTCGTTTCTATTACAGAAACAATTACAACTGCCTTAACTAGACGTATCGCCAATGGCGATATGATACATATTGAAGATATTCAAGATCAGGTTGAGTTAGCCCTCATGAGGGGAGAGCACCATAAAGTTGCTCGTGCGTATGTCCTCTACCGAGAACAAAGAGCTAAACAAAGATATAAGACTGCCCAACTTAAAGAGCAAGTAGGCGCCAAAGTCTCCACCATGGCTGTCACAAAAAGAGATGGTCAAAAAGAAGACATCTCTCTTGAAAAAATTACAAATCGAATATCCGTTTTATCTAATGGACTAGAAATTGACTCTATCACTATTGCTCAAAAAGCCATCCAAGGCCTATATGATGGTATTACCACAAATGAAATTGATACTTATTTAGCAGAAACAGCTGCTGCCTTAACAGTTGAACATCCTGATTACTCCTACTTAGCTGGACGAATAAAAGCAAATGCTTTACATAAAGAAACTCCAGGTTTTATTATTTCAACAAAAAATCTATACGAGGACGGGCTTCTTCGTGATGAGTATTATCAAAAAGTAAATGCTCATGCTGAAGAAATTGAAAAAATCATTGACTATGATCGTGATTACTACTTTGACTATTTCGCTTTAACCACTCTCTTTAGAGCTTACCTCCTTCAATCAAACGGTAAAACAGTAGAACGTCCACAAGATTTATGGATGAGAGTAGCGCTATGTGTTTCAGGAGATAAATTTGATTTTTATCATGTAAAAAAAACTTACGACAGCCTCTCACAGGGTTATTACACGCACGCCACACCTACTTTGTTTAACAGTGGATTAAAAATGCAACAGCTCTCCTCTTGTTTTTTAATTGGGATGGAAGATGACTCGATTGAAGGAATTTTTAACACTGTCAAAGATTGCGCATTAATTTCAAAAACTGCTGGGGGCATTGGACTTCATGCACATAATATTAGAGGTGGTGGAAGTCGCATTAAATCCACAAATGGTAAATCTAATGGCCTCATCCCTTTCTTGAAAATTTTTAATGAGACTGCAAGATCCGTTGATCAAGGTGGTGGTAAAAGAAAGGGCTCATTTGCTGTTTATTTAGAGCCCTGGCACGCAGACATCGAATCTTTTTTAGAACTAAGAAAAAATACAGGTGCTGAAGAATTCAGGGCAAGAGATTTGTTCTATGCCCTTTGGATCCCAGATTTATTCATGCAACGTGTTGAAGAAGATGGGGAATGGACACTGATGAGCGAACATGAATGCCCGGGTCTTTCTGATACTTATGGCAATGAATTTGTTGAACTCTACATGAGATACGAAAAAGAGTTTCCTGATCTTAAAAGAATTAAAGCGAGAGCTTTAATGTCAAAAATTATTGAAGCTCAAATTGAAACTGGGCAGCCCTACATGCTATACAAAGATGCAGTGAATAACAAATCTAATCAGAAAAATATTGGTGTTATTAAATCCTCTAATTTGTGTGCTGAGATCGTGGAATATTCTGAAAAAGACGAAACGGCTGTTTGTAACTTAGCATCTATCGCTCTTCCTAAATTTGTAACCGAAGAGGGTAAGTACGATTACCAAGACTTGTATCAGGTTGCCAAACTGGCAACTAAAAATCTTGATCAAGTTATCGATATTAATTTTTATCCAACTGACAAGACTGAAAATTCTAACAGTCGACATCGACCAATTGGCTTGGGCATTCAAGGATTAGCCGATGTGTATTTCAAAATGAATATTGCCTACGACTCTGTTCAAGCTCAAATGATTAATAAACAAATTTTTGAAACTATTTATTTTGGAGCTCTAGAAGCATCTATGGAGTTAGCATCCGATAAAGGTGCCTACTCTACTTTTAAAGGATCTCCTTTATCTCAGGGAGAGTTTCAATTTGACCTTTGGGGAGTAAAACCTTCTAGTATGTGGGATTGGAAAGGCTTGATGGAAAAAATTCAAAAACATGGTGTTCGTAATTCTCTAACAACTGCCTGCATGCCAACTGCTTCCACCGGTATTATTTTAGGAAATACAGAAACCTTCCAAGTTCAAACTTCTAATATATATAAAAGGCAAACTCTTTCTGGGGAATTTTTACTTGTTAATCGTCATTTAGTTAAAGAGCTAATGAAGAGAGACCTTTGGAGTAAAGAGCTTCGTGATCAGATTATTTTAGAGAATGGCTCTGTTCAAAATATTGAGGGATTTCCTGAGGACCTTAAAGATGTTTATAAGACTGTTTGGGAAACTTCCCAAAAAACAGTTATTGATATGTCGGCTGACAGAGCACCATTTATTGACCAAACCCAGTCAATGAATTTGTGGCTCTCTACCCCCACTTTTGGAAAAGTGAATTCAATGCATATGTATGCTTGGAAAAAAGGCTTAAAAACTGGAATGTACTATCTTAGAAGTCGATCAGCTGTCGATGCAGTAAAGGTTACTGTATCTTCAGAAAAGAAAGCCAAAGAATCTTATGTTAAGGAGACGCAATCTAATGAGCCAGAAGATTGTATAACATGTAGTGCGTAAAAAATTTTATAAATATATTTTAAGGAGTAAAAAATGATATCTAAGGGATGTAAATCTATTTTTCCAATTCAGCATCAAGAAATATTTGATCGCTATAAACAACACGTTCAATCATTTTGGACACCTGAGGAAGTCTCGCTTCAAGATGATTTGAGAGATCTTAAGACACTAACTGAAGGTGAGAGGCACTTTATCAAACATGTTTTAGCGTTCTTTGCAAATTCAGAGGCAATGATAAATGAGAATCTAGCTTCTAGGTTTTACAATGAAATTTTAATTCCTGAGTCTCGACTATTTATTACTATGCAAATGCTTAATGAGTCAATCCATGCTGAAATGTATGGTCTCCAAATTGAAGCTTATGTCGAAGACCCTGATGAGAAAGATAAATTATTTTCTGCCATTCAAAACGTTCCGTGTATTAATAAAAAAGCGCAGTGGGTTGCTAAATGGCTAAATGGTAAACAAAATCTTCTAACACGACTAATAGCTTTTGGATTGGTGGAGGGATTATTTTTTGCAGGATCCTTTTGTGCAATTTATTATTTTAGAAAAAGAGGATTACTACCAGGCTTAGCTCTCTCTAACGATTGGATCGCCAGAGACGAAGGAATGCACTTTAGCTTTTCTGCTTTAATGTTTAAAACTCTGAGCACGAAGTTCAATAATGGAACGTTATCCGATGGCGATATTAAATCTATGGACTTAATAACAGAGCTTGTGTCTCAGTCAGAGTTTGAAGAAATAGTCAGAGAAGCCGTGGAATTTGAAAAAGAATTTGTAACTGATGCTCTTCCTGTTGATTTAATAGGTATGAATAAAGATATGATGTGTATGTACATTGAAGCTGTATCAGACCGTATTGCTGATTTATTTGGATTTGATCGTGTCTATAATACAGAAAACCCTTTTGATTTTATGCGAGCTCTTGACGTTCAAAATGTTACTAATTTCTTTGAGAAAAGAGTTTCTGAATACCAGCGTCCAACTGATCGCTCATTGTCTTTTGATGAATCTTTCTAAGTGCAAGTAAAAATATACAGTAAAGAAAATTGTGTTTTTTGTGTTAAAGCCAAAGCTGTTTTAGAGAAACATAACCCCGAGGTACTGATGTTAGACGAAGATTATAATCGTGACCAATTCTTTGAAATATTTCCTACTGCAAAAACTTTTCCTCAAATAATTATTAACGAAGAAAAAATTGGTGGATATCACGAATTAGAACGTTGGATGGCATTTAACAAACCAGACGATAACTTCTAGTGCCCTCATATAAGTACCAAGAAATATTAAATTTTTGGTTTGAAGAGTCGTCTTCAAAGGATCACTGGGCTAAAAACAAGGAATATGATCAGAAAATAAGAGAGCGTTTTTTAGATGATGTTGAAAAAGCTATTCGGAATGAATATGATTATTGGCAAGATGAGGCTAAGAGTAGTTTAGCACTTGTTATTCTCTTAGACCAATTCTCTAGAAACCTTTATAGGGAAGATCCAAAGTCCTACACACAAGACACAAAGGCAAGATTATTAGTGACAGAGGGTGTTGACCGACAGTATTTAGATGAATTAGATGTATCAGAAAGACTATTTTATCTATTACCCCTCATACATAGCGAAGATCTTCAAGATCATATTTATGTTCATCAGTTGGGCGAAGTTTTTTTAAAAGAAAATCCTAACTATGAAAATATAAAAAAGTCTTGGGGTGATCACATGGTTGTTATTAAAAAATTTGGTAGGTATCCTCATCGAAATAAAATACTCAATCGAAAATCAACACCAGGGGAAATTGAATTTCTTAAAGGACCTAATTCCTCTTGGTGATTTATTCAAATATCTTGTATTGGGCCCTTGATAAAACTCAATTTTACAATTTTCTCTAATCCACCCTGATCGCATATCACGGCTTCCGTGATGGTTAAGTCTTGATAGTTAAGGTTATCAAATTCTATATTTAAGCAATTTTCATTTGAGTTATTGATGAATTTAGATTTTATGGAATAGGTAATTTGCTTTTCAAAAATTCCACTTAAAATAATAAAATCATCAGACTCCCCAGTAATTTTTTGAATCTCTTGAACTATTAAATTTTTAGACTGATCTTCTAACATAAACTCAGGTCTATTGTCTTCTATAGATGCAAATTGCATAGTGTTGAAAGTTAATACTGATCCTAAAGAAGCAGCTAAGATAGAGCCAATGGTTGGGATAATTCCAATTTTTAATTTTGAAAATTTTTTCCAAATACTCTCCTCTTCAACAAGTAGATTTTTAATTGAAGGAGGGACTTCATCTTTGATGATTTTCGCATAAAATGCTTTCACATCTTGATTGATCTTTCTTAAATCTTCAACTTTTTTTCTAATCTCTGGATCAACATTCATGATTGTTTCAAATTCTTTGAGCTCTTGTTCCTTTAACTCTCCATCAATATAAGAATTAATTTTCAGATCATCAATTTTCATTTAATCCATCCTTACTTATCAAAGCTTTTAATTTTTTCCTTGATTCATTAATTCTACTCATAACTGTGCCTATAGGAATATCTAGTATTTCAGAGATCTCTTTATAAGATCTTTCTTCAATTGTAGCTAAAAGAAAAGTTGATTTTAAATTTTCTGATAATTCATTTATCAATTTATGTATTTTTTTGTGTTTTCTTTTTGAGTCTATTGCTTCGTTAAGATCAATATCATTAGTAGAAAAGGTATTAGAAAAATCCTCAATATTGTATGTTTCAACTTTTCTTTTTTTTAGTTTATCTTTCCAATCATTAGAAATGATTTTATAAAAATAAGCATTTAAATTATCAATATGATTTATATCTTTATTCATTGACAAAATTTTGATTATAGAATCTTGGAGAAGATCATCACCTTTATCAATACTTCCGGTCAGTCCGTATGAATATCTTCTAAGTTGTGGCACCATCTCTAATAACTTTTTTTTTACTAAACTCATATCTCTTACTTATAGGAGTTTTATCTTAAAGTATAAGACGAGAGACCACTAAATTTATTCGATATCGAATAAATTTTATTTTTATTCGTCATAGTTAGTATGATAAAAAAGGAGGTTAAAATGGGAATAAATTCAATAAAAAAAAAGATAATTTCGATAAAACTAGTATCATTTCTGATTATTGCTAATTTTTTTTTGATAGGTAGCAATTTAGAATTAAATAGATTAAACAATAGTTTTACTAAATTTGATATTTTTCCATCTGCTTTAGCTAAAGAGGATAAAAAAGCTGAAAAGGCATCAAAAAAAGAGACGAAATCTGCTGAAAAGGCATCAAAAAAAGAGACGAAATCTGCTGAAAAGGCATCAAAAAAAGAGACGAAATCTGCTGAAAAGGCATCAAAAAAAGAACCTAAGAAACTAGATAAAGGTGCCAAAAAAGAAGATAAAGATCAACAAAAGAAGGTTGATAAGGAGCTTAAAAAACTACTAAAAAAAGCAGAAAAAGATAAGCAAAAAGAAATAAAAGAGTCTCAAAAACTTACAGCATGGTCAGATAAAAAATTTGATCAAGCTTTTGAAGGCTATGCAAAAAAAGTTCAACAAGCTCAACTAAAATATCAAGAAAAGATAGCTACGCTTGTAGAAGGAGATAGTGCCAAAGCAGCCTTTAAAATAGAACAGCAAGAAGACAAACTAGCTAATCGATTAGCTAAGTCTGATAACCAATTTATTGAAAAAATAAATAATGTATCAAAAAAATTGGAAAAAAGTGAATCTACTTCTTTAGTTCAAAGTGGTTGGGTAAAAGAAGAATTGTTTGCTAAAGATTTCACTAATCATGGGCAACGAGTAAAAACTTATGTGGAAATTGCTAAGGCCCAAGGCCTACCTGCATATGTTGGGGCTCTTCAAGCAAACTTTGGTAATCCCTACGAAACAGGAATAGATGATCTAAATAAACAAATTGATAGTCTTAATAGTTTCATTGAAGAGGCCAATTTAGAAATTGTTACTAATCAAAATACTATTTCAGATCTATCAACACAATTAGGTTTGGCTGAAAGTGAAGTTGTTAATTTAATTGGAGAACTAAATTTAAATAACGAAAATCTTGATACTATTACAAATCAAATAGCTAAAATTAATAGTTCATTAATTGATGAGACATTATCTGAGGATGAAGTATCAATTCTTCAAGAGCAGAAGAATAACTTAAACTTACAACTACTAGAGTTATCTGACAATACAGATGAATTAAACCAGCAGATCTCCATTGTTACCAAAGAAGTAAAGAGTTTTGAATCTAGTATTCAAAACCTAGACGTTAAAATCAATGATTTAGAGACAAAAATAATTGTAAGTGAGCGAGAAATAGTAACAACTGAAATAGAAGTTGTTGAAACCATTGAAAACGTTAAACCTGGCGTTGGTCAAGAATTTGAATGGGAAACTGTCAATCTAGATATTAATCAAGATGGAGTCGTAGATGAAAGTGATATTCAGACATAAATTCATCAAAGCGAATATTGGAAGCTGGCCATTAATTTTAGGGCTAGCTTTTTTTTTTCTCACCCATATAAGCTCTGCTGAAGAAATTATAGACGAACAAGTATACAGTAATTTAACAGAGCAAGAGCTTGAGGCTGCCACTGTTAATTTAGTATTGGCCTTAGAAACTCTTCCAGATGGTGATCAAGTTGAGTGGAAAGCAGGCCAATACTCAGGTTACGTAATCCCATCGTCAACTTTTATTAATGAGGAGGGATATTTTTGTAGAGAGTATCTTGAAGTTTTTCAAAAATTCTCAGAATACAACATGTATCAAAACAAAGCTTGTAGAGACCATGATGGGGAATGGGTATGGTTTGAAACTATTTTTACTGAATAATACTTAAAATTTATTTTTTATACTCATTTAAATTTAATGAGCTTCGCCCCAATTTAAGCCACCACCGAAGTCAACTTTAATAGGAGTTTTAAAAGATTTATATCTTTGATGAGACTCCTCCATTAATTGTGTAATTTTAGGGATAATATCTTTTTCATCTTTATGTATCTCAAACAATAATTCATCGTGAACCTGTGATGTCATTTTTGATTTAAAATTATTTTTATTTAAGTATTGATGAATTTCTAGCATTGCTATTTTTATTAACTCTGATGCTGTTCCCTGAATGGGTGCATTGATCGCTTGTCTTTCAGCGAAGGAACGAAGCATAAAATTTTTAGCATTGATATCTTTAATATGAGACTTTCTTCCAAAAAGATTTTCTACGTAACCTAATTTCTTCGCCTTATCAGTTGTTGCTTTCATGAAATCATTGATGTTTGGGAATTTCTGAAAATAGTTATCAATGAAAAGCTTTGCTTCAGCATTACTGACGCCTAATTGTTTTGCTAATCCATACTGGCTGATACCATAAATAATTCCAAAGTTAATAATTTTGGCCATTCTTCTGTCATTATCATTGATTTCTTTTTTATTGAATACTAACTGACCGGTACTTTGATGAATATCTTGATCTTCTTGAAAAGCATTTAATAGATTTGGGTCCTCACAGGCCTCACAAAGGACACGAAGCTCGATTTGAGAGTAGTCAAAACTATATAATTCATGATCTTTTTCAGCAATAAATGCCGTTCTAATTTTTTTACCTATTTCGGTCCTAATTGGAATATTTTGTAAATTAGGCTCTGAAGAGCTCAATCTGCCTGTAATAGTAGCTGCGATATTGAAGGTACTGTGAACTCTATCATTAGCATCAGCGCGTTCCGCCAGAGATGAGGTATAAGTAGAAACTAGCTTAGAGTACTGGCGCCATTTTAGGATATGAGAGGCAATTTCTATACCTTCTGACTCTAGTTGTTCTAAAACTTTAACATTTGTTTGAAAATCTCCAGCTTTAGTTTTTTTAGTCACTTTGACATCGAGTTTTTTAAGAATTTCAGTTAGCTGTTTTGGCGAACCTATATTGAATTCTTCCCCAGCAATTTTAAATATTTTGCTTTCTATTTTTTCAATTTCTTTATTGAGGTCTTTTTCTAATTTAGTCAAAAATTTTAAATCAATCTTACAGCCATTTCTTTCAACCTCCTGTAAGACAAGACTGAGTTTTTTATCAATATCATAATAAATATAACTGTCTGGGTTTTGAGATATTTGCTCTTGCAATGCTTCGTATAACTGGTGAGTAGCATACGCATCGTGAGCTGCATAATTAGTTGCTGACTCTAATGGGACTTCAGAAAAATCTTTATATTTTCTTTTTGACTCATTTTTAATGACATCCTTAAATTTTTCTTTTTCTTCACCAAAATAATAATAGTACAAGTCCTCTAGGTTGTGCTTTGTTAAACCATTGTTGACAAAAAAAGACATGAGTAGTGTGTCTTGAAAAGAAACTGTATTAACTTTAAAACGCTTTAGAATAACACAATCATATTTGGCATTATGAAATATTTTTAGAATAGACTCATCCATACATAATTCATTAAGTGCTTTTAAGACTTTATTTTGATCTATTAGAGATAATTCATTATCGGGTGATTTAAAAGGTAAGTAGTAAGCTTGATTTGAATTAGACAATGAAATACCAATTATATTTGCTTCATTAACATCTAAGCTGTCCGTTTCTAGGTCAATAGCTAGGGTTTTTTCTAAATTAAGTGAATTAAGATATTCGATCATCTCCTTAGACTTAATTATGGATTTAAATTCAATTTTTGATTTGGAGACATGGGGCTTTGTTTCGTTTGCACTGGTGCGAATTAGTGATTTAAATTCATATTTTTTAAAAAAATCATTTAGCTTTATTGAGTCATCAAACTCTTTTAACTTTTCAATTTTGATTGGTAGCTCCAAATCATTTTTTAAAATCACTAATTGATGGCTGATTTTGGCTGACTCTTCATGGTCATGAATAAGATTTTTGATACGAACATTTGAGATTTGCTCTTTTTTTTCTAAAAGCTCCTCAAAAGTACCAAATTCATTGATAAGTTTTGCTGCCGTCTTAGGTCCAATACCAGGTACTCCTGGAATATTATCGACACTATCTCCAATAAGGGCCTGGACATCAGTGATCCTATCTGAGCCTACGCCAAATTTTTCCATAACCTTTGCTTCATCTATCTCTACATTTTTCATGGGATCCATAATGCGTGTATTAGGAGATAGTAACTGAAATAAATCTTTATCAGAGCTAAAGACTGTCGTAGGAATTTTATTATCTTCTCCGTATTTCACATAGCTTGCAATAACATCATCTGCCTCAAAATCTTTTTTCTCTATTACGTCTAAACCAAATGCTTCGATAGCCTCTCTAATAATTCCAAATTGGGGAATAAGATCTTCTGGTGCTTCACCTCTATTAGCTTTGTATTCAGGGTACAGAGTATTTCGAAAAGTATTTTTACCTGCATCAAGAATTAGTAAAATTTTATCCTGGGGGTGCTCTTCAATTAAGCGTAGCATCATATTACAAAAACCATAGACAGCATTTGTAGGAATGCCTTTTGAATTATTCATGGGAGGTAGGGCGTAATAGGCACGAAAGATATACCCAGAGCCATCGACAAGAATTAAACGAGACTCAGACATCTAATGAGACTACCAAAGATTGCGGAGAGATACTATTCTTTCGGGGCGTGTTTATTAAGAATTCTTTGTAGTGTACGACGATGCATTTTTAGTCTTCTTGCAGTCTCAGAAACATTGCGATTACATTGAGTGAATACTCTTTGGATATGTTCCCATCGAATTCTATCAGCTGACATAGGGTTTTCAGGTGGTGGAGGTAGTGAAGATGCAGTTGCAGACATAAGAGATTTTTCAATATCATCTATATTAGCAGGCTTAGTTAAATAATCATCAGCACCTAGTTTTACAGAAGAGACAGCAGTTGCAATATTTCCATAACTGGTAAGCATTACTGTACGACATTCAGGGTTTTTATCTTTAATAACCTTTATAACGTCTAATCCTGATCCATCCCCTAATCGAAGATCAACAATTGCATAATTAAAGTCATTATTGGTTAAAACATCTAAGGCTTCTTTTTTGGAAGCTGCAGCCGTGACGGTAAAATCTTTTCTTTGAAAAGAGGTTGTTAGACGCTCCCTAAAAGGTTTGTCATCTTCTATGATAAATAAGGTTTTTTCTTGTTCTATGTTTGTATCTATTTCTGCCATGTTAAAGTTACTTCCGCTCCATTGTTATTTTGTACTAAAATTTCACCATTTAGATTTTCGATCATTTGTTTTGTTATAAATAGGCCAAGACCCATATTTACCCCTGTTTCGGGCCTAGTAGAATAGAATGGTTTACCAAAATTAGCTATAAACTTTTTATCAAAGCCAGGCCCATCATCGCGTATTGTAATACTATATTCTGGGCCTTTAGAGCCTACTATGATGAGAATTTCATGATTTGCAAAACTAATTGAATTTTTGATAATATTATTCATTGCTATATTAAGCTCTGGGGTAATTTTGATATTAATATTTTTAGATTCCTCATCTGAGCGGTAGTCTAATTTAATATTCTTGTAGTTGTTATCAAACTGAGCGCAAAGTGATTGTGCGTATGCATCCAAAGACATATTACTAATTTCTTGAGTTAATTCTTTAGACTCAGGATTAGTCGATAGGTCTTTGAGGATTGCTTTACAACGATCTAGTTCTAGTTTGAGGGTTTGAATATCTTCATTATATTTTTTATTTAATTGTTCATCTTGATCAAAATCTCCAACAATAAGATTAATGGTGTTTAAGGGCGTTCCCAATTCATGAACTGCGGCAGCTGCTAGGCCTCCTACTTTCAAAAGCTCTCTTTCATTTTGTAATTGTTCTCTGGAAAGCTCGTAGGCATTTTGAGTGCTTTTATAATTTAGAGAGAAATAGTAGAGATAAAATACTAAAAAGATACTACTTATAAATAATGATATCATTATTCCTAAACTATAATTAATGTTAATTTCAGGTCTTACTTCGAGAGGGAGATCTAAATAAAAATTAAAAATTAAAGCAAAGCATACAAGTGACAAACTTAAGATAGCCATAATTTTTTCTATTGTGAGGTAGGAAGCAGCAATAGCGATGGGTGCTAAAATAATAAAGATAAAGGGATTAGTGTACCCTCCATTTAATGCAATCAATAAAGAAATTTGTAAGATATCAAAACATAAAAAAATAAAAATTTGTTTTTCAGATAAAACTTTGTCTCCTTTTTTTAAGAGGTAATAGGATATTCCCACACTCAATAATAAACAGAAGGCGACTAACCAAGATAAGTAGGTAACTTTTAAAGAAAATTCAAAAAAATATTGTGATACTATTAGAGTTATTGCTTGCCCCGCAAAGGCTATAATCCTTATAAGTAAAAAGTCTGAGGAATTAACAAATAAAAGTTTGTTTTTGTTTTCCAACTTAGATATCTAAGTTTGCTACTTTAATTGAATTATCTTGAATGAAATTTTTGCGGTCAGTTACGTCATCACCCATCAACATAATTAATTGTCTTTCTGCTAATTCTTGATCTTCTAATTTTACTTGAAGTAATTTTCTATTAGAACGATCTAGGGTTGTCTCCCATAATTGCTCTGGGTTCATTTCACCTAATCCCTTATAGCGACTAATTGATTGACCTTTTTTGCTCATTTCAAAAAGAGTATTGAAAAATTCAACTAGACCATAGCTAGTAAAATTTTCTTTAGATGATAATTTTGAAATACCAAAAGAAGTGTCGGTAGATTTAGCAAAACCCAACTTATTGTAGAGTGTTAGGCTAGTCTCAGGTACGAATTCACGTAAATGTAGCAATTTTTCAAGAGAGATTTTAATAATTTTATTGTAGCCTTCTTTTTCTTGTAAAAAGACTAGTTCATTACTAATCATACTCTGAAATGTAAATTTAATATTTTCAGATTTGTAAATATTATTAAGGTTAGCTAAGAGGTTCTTAAATAGAGATTTATCTACCTTTGAGGGAATGAAATCTTGTAAAAATAATCCTGTGTTAATAACCTGATCAAAAAATCTAGAGTCAAGATAAGTAAGATCAAGATTTTGATATGCAGAATTAGCCCTAGCTGCTAAATCAATGATTTCATTTAGCTCTTCTTCCTTAAGTTGTATTTTTTTCTTTTTATCAAAGATATTAAAGTCTAAATCATCCTTGTTGTTAGTAAGAAGAAATTTTGTAAGCTCTTTGTCGTCTAGAAGATAATTTTCAGAGTTACCTTTTTTGACTTTGTATAATGGAGGTTGTGCAATATATAAACGGCCTGATGTAATAATATCTCTCATAAATTGATAAAAAAATGTCAAAAGAAGGGTTCGGATGTGACTTCCATCAACATCAGCATCTGTCATGATTATAATCTTGTGATAACGCATGGCATCAGAGTTAAAAAAATCACTAGGATTAAATTCCTTATCTTTAGGTGAATTGCCGTATCCGCCACCTATTGCAGTTATCAATGCTGAGATCTCATTATTTTCTAAAATTTTGTGAGGATTAGCTTTTATTACATTAAGGATTTTACCTCTCAGAGGAAGAATAGCCTGGGTTTTTCTATCTCGGCCTTGTTTTGCTGAACCACCAGCTGAGTCACCCTCGACTATAAAGAGTTCTGAATTTATAGGGTCCTTTTCTTGGCAGTCCGCAAGTTTTCCTGGTAGCGAGGAAGATTCTAGAACATTTTTTCTTCTTGTTAATTCTCTTGCTTTTCTGGCGGCCTCTCTAGCGCTTGCAGCCTCTATCAGTTTTGAGACTATTTTTTTAGCTTCACCAGGAGTTTGTTCTAACCAAGTACTTAATTGTTCAGCAATAATTTTTTCTACAACTGGCCTTACCTCAGAGGAAACTAACTTATCTTTTGTTTGAGAAGAAAACTTTGGGTCTGGGACTTTTACAGATAAGACACATGTCATACCTTCTCTGGCATCATCACCAGAAAGATTAATATTTCCCTTCTTAGCTACAGCAACGCTACTAGAGTAACTAACTAATGAGCGAGTTAAGGCAGACCTAAAACCTTGAAGGTGTGTGCCTCCATCTCCTTGCGGTATATTATTTGTAAAACAAAGCATATTTTCTGAATAACCATCATTCCATTGAAGGGCACCTTCAACTTTGATTCCATTACTTTCCCCATCAAATGGGATAATTTTATTTAAGGTAGATTTTCTAGAATTTAGAAATTGAACGTACGCAGTTAAACCTCCTTGGTAATAAAATTCAATAGGTTCCACTTTAGATAATCGCATATCGGTTAAAGTTACTCTTACGTTGGAGTTTAGGAATGCTAATTGACGAACTCTATTTTCTAATGTTTTTAAAACAAAAGTTATATTTGTAAAAATTTTTTTAGAGGGCCAAAACTGAACCATGGTTCCCGTACGTTCTGTTTTTTTCATAGTGCCTGTTTGTTTTAATTTTTTAGATGTGGCACCATCTTTAAATTCCATATTGTAAATCTTTCCATCACGACGGATGGTTAGAGAAAGTTTTTCTGATAATGCATTAACAACAGAAACACCAACGCCGTGGAGTCCTCCAGAAATCTTATAACTATTTTGATCGAACTTACCTCCTGCATGGAGTTGAGTCATAATTACTTCCGCTGCAGGAACCTTTTCAGTTTTGTGCATATCTACAGGAACTCCTCTACCATTATCTGAAATAGTGGCTGATCCATCCTTATTAATAATTAATTGAATTGAATCACAATATCCCCCTAAAGCTTCATCAATTGAGTTATCGAGGACCTCATAAATCATATGGTGAAGACCTGTGCCATCATCTGTATCACCAATATACATACCAGGTCTTTTTCTAACGGCTTCAAGACCTTTAAGGACTTTAATGGAGGATGCTGAATATTGATCTGTCATTATATAATTTCTTTAATCTCTAAATTTTTAATTACTCCTTGGAGTGCAAAGTTATCAGTGGTTGAGAAAAAAGTTTGAAATTTATTTTCTGCACAATATTGAATAACTTTTTGAATATTGACTATATCAAAGTTATCAAAGATTTCATCTATTAAAAAAATTGTAATTTTACTTTCATTAAGAAATTTGGCGCATTGGAGTAAAAAGCTTAAAATTAAAAGCTTAGACTGTGCAGATGATAGTTGTGTTAATTTTTTTCCTTTATGAGTTATATCAAAGATGGATTTTAGAGGATCATTTTCTGATTGAAGCTTATGATCCAAGGGCCACTGATTCTCATCTGAAAGGTTTTTTTTAAAATTGATTAAGAAATCATCTCTTTGAGATAATCCAAAACTAGGATTAATTTCAAAATCAAAAAGTTCACTTTTTTCATTTTGGATAAATATCTGAAAAGAATTTAGAAAATTAATTTTAAAATCAATAATTTTTTCGCCGATCTCAATTAGCTGTTTGTCAAGAGATTGAAGCCAAGATAATTCTCTAGTGGATTGAATTATTCTTTTCTTTTCTCTTCTAAGTTTAGTAAATTTGTTTAATAGTTGAAATAAACTTGGCTTAAAATAACACACTAAGCGATTAATTGTATTTCTCTGATATTGTATATCTTTAATAAAATAAACCTTATCTATTTCAGTAAACCAAAATAATTGAAATATTTTTAATAAACCTTGTTGTTGAATTTTTTTTTCATTTAGAAAATATTGCTTAGACCATCGATTTTCGTTCATAATAAATTCTATTTTTAAAGAGTTAGATAAGTTTTCATGCATAAACTTATAATTTATTGTTACAGCTCCTGTTTTATGTTCTTCATTTGAAAAATGTTGAATGGCATCTTTTCTAAACCCCGTGCCAGGACAAAGAAAGCTAATCGCCTCTAAGATGTTAGTCTTACCAACTGCATTTCTTCCTTTAAAAAGGGTATGGTTAGATATAAAAGTTTCTTGGTGATTTTGAAAATTTCGGTAATTATGTAAGTGAATACCCTGAAGAGGTGGGAACACTTAAATTCTCATTGGCATCAAAATATACAAACTAGATGTATCTTTGGGGTCTTTGACGATGACTGGCGAGGATTGATTAAGAAGTTCTAAAATCATTGTTTCTCCTTCAACTACATCTTGTAAATCTAAAATATATTTAGAGTTAAAAAGTATTTCCAAAGACTCAGCTGCATAGCTTGCAGCAACTTCTTCATCTCCTTTATTACTGTCAGTGCTAGTGGCCATAATTTTAATATTATTATTTTCAAATTGAAGTTTTACGGTTGGGGCTTTATCTTGATTGACTGTTGAGACTCTATCAATAGCATTGAAGAAAGGCTCAGCCTCTACTTGTAATAATTTATCATTTGAAACAGGTATAACCTTTTCATAATCAGGAAATGTTCCATCTATGAGCTTACTAATGATTATAAAATTATCAGCTTCTAAGCTTACCTGGGATTCAGAGCATATGAATTTTACCTTACCCTCAAAATCTCCCAATATTCGATCTAATTGCAGAATAAATTTTCGAGGTAATATTATTCCAGGTATATTTATGTTATTGCTTAGATCTAACTCTGTTTTTGCTAGTCGGTGTCCATCGGTTGCTACGCATCGAAGTGTGGTATTGGTACCATTAGCTATTGTGTGAAAATAGATTCCATTTAGGTAGTATCTGGTCTCCTCTGCAGATATAGCAAACTTAGTTTTATTAAATAATCTTTTTACTTGCTGAATTGAAAGTTCAAAAGCATTACTGGGGTCTAAGGTTATAAATTTAGGAAATTCATCAGCAGACAAGGCGTTCAACTCAAAAACTGAATTATCTGAGTTAATGATTAATCGACTGCCTTCCAATTTACATTTAACAATCGAGTTTTTTTTTGTTTTACGAATAATATCTGTAAGAATTCTAGAATTAACAGTAGCTTCACCATTTTTTGTAGAATCAGCAGATACAAATTCTCTGATAGAGATATCCATATCAGTAGACCGAATTTCAATCTGACTATTTTCACATTTAATATAAATGTTTGATAAAATTGGTATTGTAGATCTACTATCTACAATAGAACTTACATGAGTTAAGACTCTTAAGAAGGCTTCGCGACTAACTCTAAAATCCATCTAGGAAGTTTGCAATATTCTAGTCAAAAGTTCAATATCTTCTGCTAGGTTTGGGTCATTTACCATTATTTCTTCAATAGTTTTTATAGCATGTATAACTGTAGTGTGGTCTCTTCCTCCAAATTTTCTTCCTATTTCAGGCAAAGATCTTGTTGTAATCGACTTAGCTAAATACATTGCTACTTGCCTAGGTCTAGCAACTGAACGAGATCTTCTTGGAGAATGCATGTCAGAAAGCTTAATATTATAATGTTCAACGACTTTCTTTTGAATTTCATCAATAGTAATTTTCCTAGAATTTGTTCTTAAGAGATCTTTTAGAACATCTTTTACTAGGTCAACTGTTATATCTGAGTCTTGCAAAGAAGCATGAACGGCTAATCGGTTGAGTGCACCTTCCATTTCACGAACATTATTTGTGATTTTATCTGCAAGAAACTCTAAAACATCTGTTGTTAACTTCATAGATTTTTGTTCTGCTTTTGCTTGGATAATGCCTAGACGAAGTTCATAAGTCAAAGGATGAATATCTGCAACAAGACCCCAGCCTAAACGAGATTTTAATCGATCCTCAAGACCTTCGAGGTCAGCAGGAGATTTATCAGCTGAAATAATGATTTGTCTTTTTTTATCAATTAAAGTATTGAAAGTGTGAAAGAATTCTTCTTGGGTATTATCTTTACCAATAATAAACTGAACATCATCAATCATTAAAACATCAACAGAACGAAACTGCTCTTTGAAGCTCATAATATTTTTAAATCGAAGAGCTTTAATAAACTGATACATAAATTTTTCTGCAGTTAGATAGACAACATTTTTTTTAGGATTTCTTTTTTTTATGTTCCATGCAACTGCATGCATTAGGTGAGTTTTACCTAACCCAACACCTCCATAAAGAAAGAGGGGATTAAAGCTTACAACTTCAGATTGAGCTACTCGTTGAGCTGCTGCGTAAGCTAACTCATTAGGTTTGCCAACAATAAAGTTATCAAAAGTGAATTGAGGATCTAAAGGTGCAGAGATATCATCGTAATACTGGTCGTCTTCATCTTCTTTATCTTGAAATACTACTTCAGTTCCTGGAATGATACGGTTATTGTTTTCTTTAACTAATATCGATAATTTTTCAACCGTAACACCCAGGTCTAAATAAGATCTTTTTATCACAGAGGCATAGTTCTTGATAATCCAGTCTCTTAAAAATCTAGTGTGAACAGATAAAGTTAAAGAGGCCCCTATTTGACTTTCAAAATGGATAGGCTTAATCCAATTTTGGTAGGTGTCTTTATCAAGTGATTTTTTTAACTCAGATCTAATTAAATCCCAAGAAATATCAATGTCTTGATCAGTGTCGTCTTTCAATTTTTAAGCCCTTCCTCTATAAGATCCGGTATTAAAGCATGAAAATAAAAAATTAAGAATAAAAAAAAGATTTATTTTTATAAATAAATTTCTTGTAAAATTTTTTTATTTAGAAATTGCAGAAATATCTTTTTGAAGTTTAGAAATAGTTCGTGATGCTTTATTTAGATGCATGATTTTTTTTTTGGTAGACTTATGCAGTATAGACATAACTTGCTTTAATTTTGCCATTGATTCATCTACCTTTTTATCTTTTATAAGCTTATCTATTGCTTTAAGCTGAGTAGAGACATTGGACTTAACACTTTTATTTACAGCATTTCTACTCTCAGATTGACGTAATCTTTTTTTAGCTGATTTATGTTGTGGCATATTATAATTTATTAACAGGTTGTTCTTTTAATTGCGTTAATAACTTATATAGATTTTTTTATTTTTGTAAAGTGGGTGAAAAAAAAGTGGAACGACCACTCTGAATTATTTTCTTGATTGAAAATGATTGTTTTTTGAAAATAACTTCAGATTTTTGATATACCTCGAACATATTTTGGAAGCTTCCTAAAGTTCCATCTGGGGATTTATAATCGTTAATAGAAGATCCCCCATTTTTTAAAGATAATTTTAAAACATACCGACAAGATTTGATTAATTTAAATATTTCCTCGCGATTAAGAGAATTAGTCAATCTTAAAGGACTAAGCCTACAATGAAATAGTGCTTCATTGGCATATATATTGCCTAGGCCTACAAAAATACTTTGATCTAATAGAGCCTGTTTTATGGAAACAGATTTTTTTTTAAATTTATTAGATATTTCAGAAATATTTATTTTATCTACTAATAAATCTTGACCATAATTATTAAAAAAAGATTTTAATTCTTTGTTATTTAATTTGAAAAACATCCCGAACCGTCGAGGGTCATTGAAAACAACATAAAACTTATCAAATTCTAAAACTACGTGGTCATGTTTTTCTTTTTGGTAATTTTCTTTCAAGTAGAATTTTAATCTACCGCTCATTCCTAAATGAATAATAAGAAATGACTGAGAGTTTAACTTTACAAGAATATATTTTGCAAACCTTTTAACTTCTATTATTCTTTTTCCTTTAATTGAGTTAAAATCATCTAGATTAAGGTTTTTTCTTAATCTTTTATTTGATTTTTTTATAGAAACAATTTTTTTTCCATTAACTTTCTTACCTAAATATCTTATTGTGGTTTCTACTTCTGGAAGTTCTGGCATGGATAATAAAAATAGTTCAAATCAATATAATATTACAGATATTTTTGAAAATGTATCCAAGGCAAAATATGACTTAATGAATGATATTATGAGTTTTGGAGTCCATCGTTTATGGAAAAAATATTATGCAGATTTAATAATTGATAAATTTAGGAATAATCAAAAAATTCTAGATATTGCCAGCGGAACTGGAGATATTTTTAATCTTTTACCGTTTTCTGAAAACCTTTATGCCATTGATCCTATTGATCATATGCACAAAATTTCTATGAAAAAAAATAAGAAAAAAAAAATAAATTATGAAATTGGATATGTAGAAAATCTTCCTTATAAAAAAAACTTTTTTCAAGTTGTCTCATGCACTTATGGAGTTAGAAATTTCCAGGATAGGATTAAAGGTTTTAGAGAAATTTATCGATGTGTAAAGAAGAATGGGTATTTTTTTTTTATGGAATTTGGCATTCCAAAAGCCACCTTAATTCAAAAACCATATGAATATTTTTTAGATTATTTTCTTCCTTTTAGCGGGAGCATTGTAGCAAAGGATAGACACAGTTATAAGTATCTTGCGGATAGTATTAAAGAGTTTCCTAACACGCATCAAATTCAAAAAGAGCTTGAAAAAATTGGCTTTTCCCACATTGAAACAATTGATTTCATTTCAGGTGCGAACAGCATATATATATTGCAGAAAAAATGAAAATTTTACTAATAATAACGAGTAGCGTAGGATGCTATAAGGCGCTAGATTTAATAAGAGAGTTTCAAAAAAAATCTATTAATTTTGAAATAATAGCTACAAAAAATACATTTGAATTTATCTCACCCCTTTTACTAGAAACTATCAGTCACAAAAAAGTTTACAGCGAACTCTTTGATCTAGATATGGAAAAAAATATTGGTCATATTCAATTAGCAAGAGATAATACTCATATAGTAGTATATCCAGCCACAGCAAATATTATTTCAAAATTTGCTCAGGGGTTGTGTAGTGATCTGGCTTTGACGTGTATGATAGCTGCTAATAAACCTATTTATATTGCTCCTGCTATGAATAAAGAAATGTGGGCTAATTCTTTAATTCAAAATAATGTAAAATTACTTAAAGAACACGGACATCATTTTATAGGACCAGAAGATGGTTCGCTTGCATGTGGTGAATATGGAAGTGGTCGTCTAGTGAACCCAGGAGAAATCCTAAATCAGTTAAAATAATTGAAAACAGCTTTAATTACTATTGGATCAACAAGGGAATACATAGATCCTGTTAGATACATATCAAATGAATCTTCAGGAAAACAAGGTATTTCTCTTATAAAGGGATTACTAAAAAAAAATTACAAAATTATTTGTTTACATGGCTACCTTAAAGTTAAACCAATCATCTCAAGGAAAATAAAATATATATTTACGCCAAATGCTAAAAGTATGCTTCAAGAGGCAAAAAAGAATTATAAAGTCGATATAGCAATCTTCAATGCCGCTGTATCAGACTTCTATGTTAAGAGTTTTAGTAAAAATAAAATTAAAAGCAAAAAAGGTTTAACACTTCAATTGATAAATAATCCCGATATCTTAAAATCTATTTGTTCCTCTCAAAAAAAACCTTTAATTACAGTTGGCTTTGCCTATGAAACTAATAACTATTTAGATAATGCTAAAAAAAAATTAGAAAATAAAAAATGTGATTTTATTGTTCTCAACTATCCTTTGAAAAATGATTTTATATTTAATAATAATTTTAATAATGGCGGCATACTTGACAAACAGGGTAACTACTATGAAATTGGCAATGTCTCAAAAACTGTTTTTGCTAATAAAATAATCAAACATATATTAGAGATCTAAAATGACTAAAAATCCAAAAATAAAGATAAAATCTAAAAATAATGATATCTCAATCCCCTCATATGAAACGAAATCCAGCGCAGGATTAGACTTAAGAGCATATCTTCCAGAAGGAAATATTAAACTCAACCCCAAAGAGACAAAACTTATTGGAACAGGGCTTTATTTTGAAATACCAGAGGGGTTTGAAGTTCAAATTAGACCTCGCAGTGGATTAGCTCTTAAAAATAGAGTGAGTGTTCTTAATAGCCCTGGAACTATTGATGCTGACTATCGAGGAGAGATAAAAATTTTATTAATTAATCACGGGTCTGAACCCTTTATAGTAGAACATGAAATGAGGGTTGCTCAAATGGTAGTGGCAAGGTACGAGAGAATAAAATTTGAAGTAGTTAAGAGCTTATCTGACTCAAAAAGAGGAAGTGGTGGATTTGGATCAACTGGAACCAACTGATAAAATAATAGAACAGTTTGGAAGACAAATCTTGGTTCCTGGCATTAATGAAGAGGGGCAGATCATTCTTGCGAACAGAAAAGTTTGTATTATAGGCTTAGGTGCATTAGGTACGATTGCATCTCAATACTTGGTTAGATCTGGTATTGGTGAAATATCTCTAATTGACCCAGATACTATTGAGGAATCTAACCTTCACCGACAAATTAATTATGACCTTAACGATATAGGTGAATTGAAATCAGAAGTATCTAAAAAAAAACTTCAAGAAATTAATAATACAACAAATATTTTTAGCTATAGCGAAACATTTCAAAGCTATCTTCAAAAAAACCTAAAATATAAATTTGATATAATTTTTGATTGTACAGATAGTCATCAAAATAAAATTTTATCTTCAAAATTTTCAAAAAAACAACAAGTACCTTTTATTTCTATATCTATTAACTCCTCTGAAGGTATTTATTTTTCTCAAAATTATAAAAAAAATTCATCTCTACCTTGCTTTGAATGTTTATTTCCCCAAACAGATCAAGACCATCGATGTTTAAATAGTGCAATGATAGGTCCTGTTGCAGGTATGGTTACTAGCTTAGCATGCACAAAAATTATTTTTGCTCTTGCAAGTAATTCTTTGAGTTTAGAAAATGAAATCAGTTTGATTGATCTTTTGACATCAGATATAAACAAACTACAATTATCTAAAATTAATTGCCCGCATTAAAATGAATTCTTTTACTCCACAATCCAGCTATTCCTATGAAGAAATTATCGAATGTGGAAAAGGAAATCTTTTTGGTGCTGGAAATGCGCAATTACCAGCCCCTCCTATGTTGATGTTTGATCGAATTACTCAAGTAGATAAAGATGGTGGGGTAAATGGGAAAGGCCAAATTATTGCTGAATTAGATATCAAGCCTGAGTTATGGTTTTTTGAATGTCACTTTTTAGGAGATCCAGTTATGCCTGGTTGTCTTGGCTTAGATGCATTGTGGCAAATGTTAGGTTTTTATCTTGGATGGTTGGGATATCCAGGTAAAGGAAGAGCTTTGGGTGTTGGAGAAATAAAGTTTGTAGAAGAAATTAAGCCCGATAAAGAATTAATACAATATAAGGTTAGTTTAAAAAAGTCTCTAAGCAAAAAAGGTTTTTCAATTGGTTATGGTGATGGTCATATAATTCACAAAGATAAAATTATTTATCATGCAAATGATTTGAAGGTAGGATTATTTAATGAATAATAAAAGAGTAGTTATTACAGGATATGGAATTGTTTCTTGTATTGGAAATAATAAAGAAGAAGTTTTATTAAGCCTTCAAGAAGTTAAATCTGGAATAAGTCATTGCCAAGAATACGAAGAGCTTGGTATGCGCAGTCATGTTCATGGTAAGCCTTCTATCAATATTCAAGAAAATGTAGATAGAAAGATACTTCGTTTTATGGGAGAGGGTGCTGCCTATAATTATATTGCTATGCAAGAAGCAATTCACCACTCCGGACTGGATGACAGTCTGGTTTCTAATGTTAACACTGGTCTTGTCATGGGTTCAGGTGGGCCTTCAACATATCAATTACAACAAGCTTTTGATATTGCAAGAGAAAAAGGCGTAAAAAAAATTGGCCCTTATATGGTAACTCGTACAATGGCATCTGGTAATTCAGCAACCTTAGCGACACCCTTTAAAATTAAAGGTGTGAATTATTCTATTAGTTCAGCCTGTTCTACAAGCTTGCACTGTATTGGCAACGCATATGATCTTATCAGACACGGTCAGCAAGAAATAGTTTTTGCAGGTGGTGGAGAAGAAACTCATTGGACAATGTCTATTTTATTTGATGCGATGGGTGCCTTATCAAGTAAATATAATGATAACCCCACTAAAGCATCAAGAGCTTATGACTCCGACCGAGATGGATTTGTCATTGGAGGTGGTGCAGGAGTTCTTGTAGTCGAAAGCCTTGATAGCGCCAAATCTAGAGGGGCTAACATACTTGCTGAAATTCAAGGGTTTGGACAAACATCAGATGGCTACGATATGGTTCAACCTTCTGGAGAAGGTGCGGTTAGATGCATGCAAATGGCTACAGAAGGTAGACCAGTAGATTATATTAACTCCCACGGAACTTCCACACCCGTTGGGGATATGATTGAATTGAAAGGAATTAGAGAAGTATTTGGTGATAATGTCCCCCCTACTAGTTCGACCAAATCTCTTACTGGTCATTCACTAGGAGCAACCGGTGTTCAGGAAGCAGTTTATTCATTATTAATGATGGAAAATAATTTCATGGTGGAGTCGGCAAATATCTCTAAACTTGATGATCAAGCCGAGGGGATGAATATTCTTCGTGAAAGTAAAAAGGACTTAGAAATTAATTCTATTTTGTCTAATAGTTTTGGCTTTGGGGGTACAAATGCCTCAATTTATATAACCCGCTATAATGACTAAAGTTTTAGAGGGCAAAAGAGGTCTTATTGTTGGAATAGCAAATGACCATTCTATTGCATGGGGTATTGCTAAATGTTTGAGTGAGGAAGGTGCAAGTATGTATCTTACCTACCAAAATGAATCTATTAAAAAAAGAGTAGAGCCCCTTTCTCAAAAGATAAATTGCCTAGGAATTATGCCTTGCGATGTTTCAGAAACCTCATCACTAGAAAATGTATGTGATGGCATTGAGGGTAATATTGATTTTTTTGTTCATGCTGTTGCCTATTCTGATAAAAATGAACTAGCAGGTAAATACTTAAATACTTCAAAAGAGAACTTTTTAAAAACTTTGCATATTTCCGCATACTCCCTTACTGAGATGACAAGATTGCTTTCTCCAAAAATGAATAATGGTTCATCTATCTTGGCTCTTACGTATTATGGGTCAACTCGATATATGCAAAGTTATAATGTCATGGGAGTTGCAAAAGCAGCATTAGAGACATCTATAAGATATCTTGCTGTAGATATGGGAGATAGAGGAATTAGGGTTAATGCTATTTCTGCTGGACCAATGAGAACTCTAGCTGGAGCTGTAATTAATAAATCAAGGCAGATTTATAATTATACCATTAACAACTCACCAATTAAAAAACCATTATCGCTAGACGATATTGGTAAATCCTCTGTGTACCTCATGAGCAATCTATCTAAAGGTGTTACTGGTGAAATTCTCTACGTTGATAATGGCTACAACAAAGTAGGTATGAGCATTCAAGATTTATCTAGCATTTAAGTTCTTTTTCGTTTTTTTCCTACCAGATTTAAAAGTCATCTTATGAAACTTTCTAAAAGATTTTTTTACTTTCTTTCTGCGTGAGTCTGTCTTTTTTTTTGGTGGTTCTGCATTTGGATTAATTAATTTTTCAATTAGATACCAATTCTTGGTGTCAGCAGATGTTAAAAAAGTTAAAGCTCTTCCTTTAGCACCTGCCCTTGCAGTTCTGCCAATGCGGTGAATATAGTCTTCAGGATTTTGGGGAATGTCATAATTAATGACATGTTCGATATGAGGAATATCTAAGCCTCGCGCAGCTACATCCGTAGCTACAAGTACTTGAAACATATTTTTCCTAAATTTGAGGAGGACTTTTTCTCTTTTACTTTGCCTGAGGTCTCCATGGATAGCTTCTGCATTAAATTTGTCTTTTCTAAGTTGAAGAGCGATTTTATCAGCACTTCTTTTTGTTTTAACGAAAAGGACAACAGACCCGTTTCTTTCAAGTAATTCTAATTTTAGTTGCTGAAATTTTTCTTTTTGATTTACGTTTTTAACTTCTTGCTTAACATCAATAATAGGAGTGTTTTCTTTGCCTACATTGACTCTTTGTGGATCAACCATAAATTTTTTGGCCATATCAGCTATTTTTTTGGGGAGAGTAGCAGAAAATAGTAGTGTTTGATGAGTAGGTAATTTCTCAATAATTGATTTTATATCATCAACAAAACCCATATCTAACATGCGATCAGTTTCATCTAAAACTAGAAAATCAAACTTATTTAATTTTAAGCTTTTTCTCCTTAGATGATCTTGCATACGCCCTGGCGTACCTACAACTAATCTTGCTCTTTTTAATTGTCTTAATTGTTTTTGGATAGAGTCACCTCCTATAATTAAGGCAGAGTCTAAATTATTTTTATTTGAGGTTAAGTCTTTAAGTGCTTTTAAAACCTGCAAAGCCAGCTCTCTAGTCGGTGTAAGAATTAAAGCGCAACTATCTTTATTCAATGTAAGGTGATTGACTAAAGGAATACCAAAGGCATAGGTTTTACCCGTACCAGTTTGAGCAGTACCTAATAAATCTTTACCATTTAGCGCCAATGGTATTGAAAGGTTTTGAATAGGGGTTGGTTTGATAAGATTGAGTTTTTTTAGAGCGCTTAAAACCAAAGGTGTAATAGCTAGATCAGAAAATTGTTGCATGATTATTTGAAAAAAATATTGGTAAAACCTATTAGGTTGGATCTAGTATCACGAAATAAGAATATAACCTAATTAATAATAAATGTGATTATTAGCTATTGTGATATGAAACTGAAAGCAATAGCACAAATTTCTTAACCATTTGTGCTATTACAAAAATATAAATTAAACTTCTTTCATGCTGAGTTTTACTTTACCCGCACGATCGACATCGAGAACTTTTACTTGAACTTCTTGTCCTTCTGATAAAACATCAGTTACATTCTCAACTCTTTTTTGAGAAATTTGAGATACATGAAGTAAGCCATCTCTGGCACCCATAAAATTAACAAAAGCACCAAATTCAACGATTTTAACAACTTTACCATTATAGATTTTTCCTATTTCTGGCTCTGCTACGATGTCTTCCACCATTTGTTTGGCAGTATTAATAGACTCTTCATTGCTAGAGGCAATTTTGACAATTCCATCATCATTGACTTCAAGTTTAGCACCTGAAACTTCAACAATATTTCTGATCACTTTACCACCAGAACCAATAACATCTTTGATCTTGGCTTTATCAATTGAAATAGAAATTACTTGAGGGGCATGTTTGGAGAATTTTGTTCGAGCTTCTGGTAAGGCTTCCGACATTACTTCAATTATATGTTTTCTGCCTCCTGAAGCTTGGTTCAATGCTATCTCCATAATTTCCTTCGTAATACTTGTAATCTTTATATCCATTTGAAGAGAAGTAATACCATCCATGGTACCTGCTACTTTAAAATCCATATCTCCTAAATGATCTTCATCACCCAAAATATCGCTTAAAACAACAAAGTCGTCTCCATCTTTTATAAGACCCATCGCTATGCCGCCAATATGTTTTTTAATAGGCACACCTGCTGACATTAAAGCCAGAGAAGATCCACAAACTGTAGCCATAGAGCTTGAACCATTAGATTCAGTAATTTCTGAAACTAATCGGAGCGTGTAAGGAAAATCTTCTTTTGAAGGGAGCATAGGATTGACAGCTCTCCATGCAAGCTTACCGTGTCCTATTTCTCTTCTACTTGTAAAACCTGATCTTCCTACTTCTCCAACTGAGTAGGGAGGGAAGTTATAATGAAGCATAAAATGCTGTTTATGCATAGGATCTAGGGAGTCAATCATTTGCTCATCATCACCTGTACCAAGTGTCATTACAACAAGAGCTTGGGTTTCTCCTCTAGTAAACAAGCTAGAGCCGTGAGCACGAGGAAGAATATCTAATTCACATGTAATTTTTCTTACCTCATCAAGTTTTCGTCCATCAATACGACTTTTGTTTTTAATGATATCTCCACGAACAACATCTTTTTCAATATCTTTAATAATTGTTGTTGCTGAAAGTACCTGATCATCTTCCACATTTTCTATGATTGAAGATCTAATTTCGCCGAGCTTTTGGCTTCTTTCTTGCTTATCAGTCAGACCATAAGCCTCTCTAATAGGATCGGCTATTTTAGAAGAAATATCCTTTTGCAGTCCTTCATAAAATTCAGGAAGAGTTGGTACTTCAAATTTCTTGATTTCAGTTTTTCCTGCAAATGTCTGAATTTCTTTAATAAACGTTTGATAAAAATCATGTCCAAACATTACTGCTTCGAGCATAGTGCTCTCGGGAAGTTCTTTGGCTTCTGACTCAACCATCAAAACACCCTCTTCTGTTCCAGCCACAACTAAATCTAGAGTTGAATTTTCTAGTTCTTCAATGGTTGGGTTTGCAACTAACTTTCCATCTATATGCCCTACTCTAGCAGCACCTAGTGTTCCTGCTACAGGTAAGCCTGATACTGCAAGCGCAGCTCCCGTGGCATACATCGCAATAATATCTGGGTCTACAATTCCATCATAGGAAAGTACTGTGAGAGTTACTTGTGTTTCGTTTTTAAAATTTTTATGAAAAAGGGGTCTAATAGGTCTATCAATTAAACGGCAAATTAAAGTTTCTCTTTCCGTTGGCCTTGCCTCTCTTTTAAAAAATCCACCAGGAATTTTTCCTGATGCATAATATTTTTCCTGATAATTAACTGTTAATGGAAAAAAATCGATATCAGGTTTTTGTGTTTTGGCAGCACAAATGTTTGCCATAACCATGGTTTCACCACAAGTTACTACAACAGATGCATCTGCTTGTTTTGCAATTCGATTTGTTTCTAGTTTGATTTGTTGGTTTCCCAACGTAAAAGTATGTTCTATTTTCATCTTCCTCTTTTCTACTTAATAGACTAATTAAAAAGTCTTTACTTTTTTCTTAGCTTTAGTTTGTCTGCTACTTCTGTATATTTTCCTGCATTCCTCTTCTTTAAATACGCCATCAATCTATTTCTTTTACCAACCATCATCAGCAGACCTCTTCGAGAATGAAAATCTTTCTTATGTATTTTGATATGTTCTGTTAACAGATTAATTTTCTTTGTGAGAAAAAAAATTTGGGACTCTGGCGAGCCAGTGTCATTATCAGCACGTGCTATATCGTTTATTTGTATTTCCGACATCGGTACTCCTTTTCAAATTAAAACATCATCTGACCAGGATGTCGCCCAGTTCAAATGGCAATTAGATGGCTATGTAAATCATTTATGCTTGAGAAATCAAGGATTTTCTCATAAGGAATAGCCTGATTTAGTGTAAAAGCACCAATTTTCAATCTTTTTATCATGCTCGCGTAACCAATATCTCCTAAAGATATTGCCAGATCTTGAGCAAAAGCTCTTACATAGAAGCCAGTTTGGCAATTTAATTCCAACCCCATATGGGTGTTATTAGAATATAAAATTTTGAGACTGCTAACAGATACCTCTTTATAGCGCTCTTCGATTATTTCGTTTCTTCTTGCTAGTTCATAAAAATTTTTACCTTTTGATTTATGGGCTGAAAAGTTTGGAATTTTTTGTTGGTAGGTGCCTATAAAATTTTTTAAATAATGAGTTCTTTCACTAATGCTATGAGAAATTGGCTTCATCTTTGAAAATCTTCCCTCTGAATCCAAAGTATTGGTTGTTGCTCCAAAACGAATTTCAACTATATAGCTTTTTTTTTCATTATGGACATTTGGAATTTTTTTAGTGGCTTTATTGATTCCAATCAATAACAAGCCCGAGGCAAGTGGGTCAAGGGTTCCTGCAAATCCAATTTTATGAAAAGAATAACGAAACTTTAACTTTCTTATAACACCAAAAGACTCTATACCTTCTGGTTTATCTATTAATAACCATCCATTACTTGAAATCTTTTCTTTCATAAAGAATTATAAATTATCTAGAAGTGATTGTACTTTTAGTGAGTCTTGAAAAGATTGGTCAAAGATAAAAGAGACTTTTGGAGTATATTTACTAGTAAGCGTTCTAGCAATTAAGTTTTGTATTTCTCTCAAGTAAAGCTTATTAAATTCTTTAAATTGTTCGTCTGTTATATTATGAACAAGAAAAACCTTTGCAAACCTTAAATCTTTGCTGACTTTTACTTCGGTAATTTCAAATCGAGCAGAGGGAAATCTTGTCAGATAGTCTCTATGAGTAACAAGATATTCGGATACTAGTCTTTTAATGGAGAGTTCAAATTTTTTGGTTCGAAAACTTGGCTTATTGTCCACACTATAATTCTTTTTGAACTTCCTTAGTTATATAAAATTCAATTTCATCTTTGACTAAAATATCAGAGTAATCTTTGAACGAAATACCGCATTCGTAATTTTCTCGAACCTCTTTAACATCATCTTTAAATCGTTTTAGTGTTCCCACTTCACCACCATGAATAATTTTACCTTCTCTGACCAATCTGATTTTAGCAGAGTTGGAGACAAATCCATTAGTTACAAAACACCCAGCAATAGTGCCGAATTTTGATGAATTAAAGGTATCTCTGACTTCTGCGTGACCAATAATTTCCTCTTTGGTATCAGGAGTAAGAAGTCCTGATAGCATTTTTTTCATATCATCAATTAATTCATAGATAATAGAGTAATACCTAATATCAACTTTATCTCTTTTTGCGATTGTTCGGGCTTGGGGGATAGCGCGGATATTAAATCCAATAACTACTCCTTGAGCAGAATTAGCTAAACTCACATCACTCTCGTTAATGGCTCCGATCGCATTATGAATAACGTTCATTTTTACTTCATCATTGCCCACTTTTTCAAGAGAGGAGACGATAGCTTCAAGGGAGCCTTGAACATCTGCTTTAACAATAATAGGTAATTTTTTTACATCGCCTTTAGAAACATTTGCCATCATTTCTTCTAGAGAAGATTTTTTAATGGCAGAAGTGTCTTCTAATTTCTTTTGATCCTTTGCCTTTTCAGTTATGTCTTTGGCTATTTCTTCATTAGGCATGACAAAAACTGTTTCACCTGCTTGAGGAACTGAGTCAAAACCCAAAACTTCAACCGGCATTCCAGGGGGTGCAGTCTTAACTCTTTTACCTGATTCATCAAATAAAGCTTTCACTCTGCCAAAAGAGGAACCACATGTAAAATGATCTCCCTCATTCAGAGTTCCATTCTTGATAATTACTGTCGCAACAGATCCCTTACCCGTTTCAATTTTAGATTCTACCACAATGGCTTCTGCTAACTTGTCGTGTTCTACGTTCAAATTTAATATTTCTATTTGTAATAAGATATTATCTAAAAGTTTATCTAAGTTTGTTTTTTTTATGGCAGAAATTTCTGTTTCTAAAACATCGCCGCTAAAGCTCTCTACGACTACTTCATGGCTTAACAAATCATTTCTAACTACATTGGGGTCTACATCGGGCAGGTCAATTTTATTGATGGCTAAAACAATAGGAACTTTTGCTGTTTTAGCATGGGAAATTGCCTCTATAGTTTGAGGTTTCACACTATCGTTTGCAGCAACAACTAAGACTACTACATCAGTTAAATTTGCACCACGGGAACGAATATTTGAGAATGCTGCATGACCAGGGGTATCTAAAAAAGTAATAGGTTGGTTTTTATGCTTGATTTGATAAGCGCCGATATGCTGAGTAATTCCGCCTGACTCCCGTGCTGTAACGTTAGTGTTTCTCAGTGAATCTAGTAAAGAAGTCTTTCCATGATCAACGTGACCCATCACAGTTACAATAGGTGGTCGTGGCTGTATATTAGATTTTGTTGTTTTTTGGAAATTTGCAATTTCATCGTTGAGACTAATTGCTGTTTCTCTTTTAGGAGTGTGACCTAATTCTGTTACAATTAACTCCGCTGTATCTCCATCAATGAATTGGTTTGCAGTGGCCATGATACCATTTTTCATTAATGCTTTTACAACATCACCTGTTTTTTCTGACATACGACTTGCAAGTTCTTGAATTGATATTTTGATAGGAATATCTACTTCTCTAACAATTTTTTGTGAGCTTGTTAAATTAGGTTTATATTTTGTTTTTTGCTTTTCTCGATTTCTTTTTGTTTGGGCTAAGCTCGGCATTTTTTCATAATCTGGTTCTTCGTCTAAAATATTGTTAACAGATATTGATGATAGTTTTTTTTGAAAAGCAGTCGTATTTAGAGTCAATTTTTTTCGAGGCGCCGCAGCACCTGCTGCTTTAGGAGGCGTGCTTTTAGCTTTAGAGCTTGGTGTAGGAGTCTTATTGTCTTTTGTCATTGATTAATTCTTAACTATTAAGATATATCTCCCTTGCATCCATAATAATTTTTTCAGCAATATTTTTTTCTACTCTTTTTTGAAGAATCCCCTCTTTGCCTACTAGTTCATCTGTAGCTAAATCTGCTAAGTCTTGTCGGGTGAATATTTTATTATCAATTAGTGTTGAAAGCATTTTATTATCTAATTCTTTAATATTTTTTAGATAGTCATCTAGGCTAGACTCTTGAATAAGTTTTTCTAGTTCAGCTTTTTCATTTTCCATAAATTGTGAAGCACGGGCATAAATTTCGGTAGCAAGTTCAGTATCAAAGCCTTCAATTTTTTCAATATCGTTGACTGTGGCATTAACAATTTTTTCAATGCTGTTATATCCCTCTACAGCCAGTAACTGGGCAATCATATCCTCTAAGTCTAGTTTTTCGGCAAAGAGTGCTGTTACTTGTTTGAATTCCTCTTGACGCCTATCCGCATCTTCTTTTTCCGTTAAAATATCAATCTCTAAACCCGTTAAAATAGAGGCTAATTTAACATTTTGACCTCTTCTACCTATTGCAATACTTAATTGATCTTCTGGTAAAACAATTTCTACACGATTGGAATCTTCAAACTCGTTAACTTTAGCTACTTGAGCAGGTGATATGGCGCGTTGAACAAAAAGGGATTTTAGCTCAGACCAATTCACAATATCAATTTTTTCACCTTGCAATTCGTTCACAATTGCTTGAACCCTAGATCCTCTCATTCCAACACAAGCTCCAACAGGGTCTATAGACTTATCATTGGCTCGAACAGTTATTTTACCTCTACTGCCTGGGTCTCTTGCAACTGATAAAATTTCAATTTGACCTTCGTATATTTCTGGAACTTCTTGGACAAAAAGTTTTGCCATAAATTGAGGATGGGTTCTTGAAAGAAAAATTTGATGTCCTTTAGATTCTTCTTTGATATCAAAAAAATAAGCTCTAATACGATCACCTGTCTTAAAATTTTCTCTTGGTATTAATTCGTCTTTGCGAAGGAAGCCTTCGGCCTTTCCTAGATCAACAATAATATTATTAAACTCAATTCTTTTAACTATTCCAGAAAGGATTTCACCTACGCGATCTTTGAAGTCATTAAACTGTCTTCGTTTTTCTGCTTCACGCACACGGGAGTATATTACTTGTCGTGCCATATTAGCAGTGACTCTTCCAAAATTTACTGCAGGAAGAGGGATATGTACTTGGCCTCCGATTTCTACATTTTCATCATACTTTTTAGCATGATCTAGAAGAATTTGATTAGCTTGGAGAACAGGGTCTATAGTCTCTACTACATCTTTAATATGTGAGAGGGTAATGTTTCCAGTGAAACGATCAATAACGGCTTTAATGTTATTATCCATTCCATATTTTGATTTTCCAATTATTTCAAAAGACTCTTCAAGAGCCTCCATTACTATGTCTTGTTCTATGCCTTTCTCTTGAGAGACAATTTCTGCAACTTTTAAAATTTCTGTGTTATTTAGCATTATGTTTTCTGGTTAAAAAAAAAGGCGGGACAACCCACCTCCTCCTTGTTGGTTAATAATTTTTAAGAACGCTAAAATAGAATAGTTTATGATTTTTGTCTAAGGCTTTTTTTTCAAATTTCGTATTTAAAGCATTGAATTCATTATATTTCCAAGAATCTGGGCCTATATCTTTAATTATATAGTTAAATTGATTCATTAATATTAGTGCTTCAAGAAAATAATCTGAGTGGTCCGTGGCGAAATGAATAAAGCCTTTTTTTTTCAATTTCTTTGAAAGGTCCTCTACCAGTAAGGCATTAAAAGTTCTTCTTTTTTTATGTCTATTTTTAGGCCAAGGGTCTGGGAAAAAAACCCTGATACCATTAAAATAATTATTTGGGATAAAAGGAAGGATGTCTTGTATATTTAAATGAAAAACTAATAAATTTTTTAATTTATTATCAATAGAGTTTCTAATAGCTCTCAAGACACCATCAGCAAAAATATCACATCCTATAAAATTAGTTTGAGGATTATTTTTGGCATCTTCACTGATCTTCTCTCCATCGCCAATGCCTATTTCTAATACTCGAGGTGTTTTGATATTTTTAAATATAGAAGTTGAGGGAAGAAGTAATTTATCTTGGAGATGCTCCAATCTGGCAAAAGATTTTCCTTTTTTTCTTCCAAAGTATTTATTTTTTGATTCGAACATAAAGAAAGCTACCTCCAAAGATTAAAAATAGAAGAAGCATAATAATATTTAGAGTTGATGGACAGAAAGGGGGTGATTGATTGAGTGGATAATTGTAATAAAGAAAATCTTTTTTATCATTTGAAATACTTTCAATAATATTTCCCTTTTTGTCAATGATTGCAGAAATTCCTGAAGGTGTAGATCTGACTAAAGTTTTACCAAACTCAACGCTTCTTAATAAGGAATTAGCTAAATGCTGTTGTGGTCCGTACCACTTACCAAACCATGAATCATTAGATATTTGTAAAACTAAGTTAGATTGACATATGTTTTTATTAATATGCTTATAGTAAAAAATGGACTCAAAACAAATCATAGGTACTGCCTTAATATTTTTTGGTAAGTTTATAAGAGATTGGTCATCTCCTGGGATATAATTCATACCTAAGTTTAGAAAACGACTCAAAAGTGGTTTAACCCAAGGTACATACTCACCAAATAAAACGAGTTTTTGTTTATCATAATGTTGATTAATTTTGCCTTGATGGTCTATGACAAAAAAACGATTAAATAATTGATTATTTTCAATAGCACTGGAGCCTACTATCAATTTTTGATCTTTATCTAAAATACCCCCCAATCTGCTTAAAAGGCCGGGTCTATTATTCAAATCAATAGGCAAAGATCCTTCAGGCCAAATAATTAAATCAACATTGGAGGTTTTGCTAAGAGCAAGAAGTGTTAGCTCTTCATATTTTTGAAAGTTGTCAAGAACATCAAAATCGGTCAAGGACTCATATATGTTTGGTTGAATTAATAAAATGTCTAAAGAATTTTCTATATTTTTGACATTAGGTTCTTTTCCAAAAAATCCTGATAAAAAGATTATCAAAACAAGGGAACTAATACTCAACGATAATTTTTTTTTAAGTCTTATTAGTGAATAGAGCATTAAACCAATACCTAAATGAATAATTACTCCAAGACCATAGACTCCCACGAAGGGAAGAGATTTTAAGACCCATAGGTTTTTATAATAAATTATAGCAGAGGGATTCCAAGGAAAGCCGCCCATTAGAAATTCTTTTAAAAGTTCTACAATGCTTAAACTTAAAGGAAGCAAGAAAAATTTTAATTGTGAGTTATGAAATATTTTTAAAACAATATTAATTACAGAAAAGCTTAAAAAAGAGATAAATGAAGCCAACAATAATATTAAGATAATGCCTAAAAATAAATAGCCTAGTCCCCCTGAATAAAAGGATTGAATTATCCAGCTTAAGCTAATGAAATTAATTATGAAAAAAAAAGTAAATATAATCTTCTTGGAAAAATTTACTTTAGTTGTGAGAGAAAATAAAAATAAGCTTAATCCTGCCCAATAAAATATAGAAACACCAAATGGAGGGAGAGAGAATAAAATTAAAATAGAACAGAATGATATTAAGAAAAAAGGTCTTTGAATTAAAAAATTCAAACTATTGGGGTTTTAGTCCATGAACAACTACTTCAAGAATTTTTCTAGAAGAAACTTTGTGTATGGTAAAAGAAAGTTTTTTATTAATTGTAAATTTTTCTTTTTTCTTAGGGATGCGCCCTGCTAAATTAAAGATAATTCCACCTATTGTTCCTACATCTTCTTTTAAATCTTCAGGAATGAGTACATCAAACTCTCTCTCAAAATCATCTACGAGCATTGCTGCATCCATAATTAAATTTTTATTACTCTGGCGATAAAGAGGAGCTTCCTCTGAGTCATGCTCGTCTTCTATCTCACCCACTATTTCCTCAACAAGATCTTCAATGGTCACTAAACCTGCTACACTATTAAATTCATCCATGACAATGGCTAGGTGGATATTTTGTTTTTTCATTTTCTGTAGGAGGTTAAAGACAGGAGTTGCAGAGGGAATATAGATAACCTCTCTTAAAAGACTCTTAATATTGAGTGATTTATTATTGATTTTCTTGAAGATATCCTTGATATGGACCATACCCAGACAGTTTTCTAAATCTTCATTTACAACAGGCATTCTAGAATGAGCCTCTTTATTAATTATTTTTATAAGGTTAACTTTATCAATTTTTTGATCAAGGTAGATAATCTCACCTCTTGGGATCATGACATCATCCACAGTCTTTTTATGTACTTTTAAAAGATTATTAAATATTTTCTTTTCTTCATTCTTAGCAATTCCAGAGCTGTCCGAATTAGAAGATATTAAGTCAATAATTTGTTTTTTGAACTTGTCTTCTTGAATTAAGTCTTTGACAAGTTTGATCGCAAGATTTTTTTTAATCTTCATGTACGGGTTTTAATCCTATAAATTTCATAAACATATTTTCTAGAAATCTCATATTACTTCTTGATTGTCTATCATAGTGCGAATATCCAAATAAGTGAAGTAAACCGTGGCTCACTAACATAAAAAAACTTTGTGAATTAATAGTATTATTTTTGTTAAGAATGTAGCTATCGGCAATAGCAATATCACCTGAGGCTATTTCATCAGAAAAGGATAATACATCTGTGACCTTATTTTTTTTTCTAAATTCTTTATTCAAAGATTTTATTTCATCATTAGAGACAATTTTAATTGTAATTGAGGTTTGGTTTTCATTTAAATGAAGTGGTTGAAAATATTCAGATAGTTTTTTTAGTCTTCCTTTCGAATTATTGAGGAATTTTTTAAGTTGGCTGTTACCAATAAATTCTATAACAAATTTTTTATTTTTAATTTTCAAATTTACTTATCGTATGCGTTTATAATTTTTTCCACTAAAGTATGACGGCAGACATCACTACTATTTAAATGAACAAAGCCAATATCTTTTACTTTTTCTAATTTTTCCATGGCATCTTGCATGCCACTCTTAGCATTATGAGGTAAATCTTTTTGGCTCAGGTCTCCTGTAATAACCATTTTAGAATTTTGTCCTAATCTTGTAAGAAACATTTTCATTTGAGTAGAAAGAGTATTTTGTGCTTCATCAAGAATGATGAAAGATTTATTTAATGTTCTTCCTCTCATAAATGCTAAAGGAGCTATTTCTATTAAATTATTCATCATTTTTCGGTCTATTTCCTCTACAGGCATCATTTCATAGAGCGCGTCATATAAAGGACGAAGATAAGGATCAATTTTTTCTTTCATATCTCCAGGAAGGAAACCTAATCTCTCCCCTGCCTCCACTGCTGGTCTTGATAGAATTAATCTATTAATTTTGCCCTCTACAAAAAGACTTACGGCATAAGCCACTGCTAAATAAGTTTTTCCAGTACCGGCAGGTCCTACAGCAAAAACAATATCCTTAGATCTCATCAGTTTGAGGAAAATTTCTTGGTTCTTGGTTTTAGGGTAAATTGTTTTTAATTTAGTGGTAATTTGATATTTCTGATCTTGTTCAATTTGTTCTTTAATATAAGCAGGCTTAGCCAAATCAATATTATTTTCAATTTCTTCTGCAGAGATGTCTTTGTTTTTTAACTTCACGTATAAACCTTGAATAACATAATAGGCTTTTTCAACAGGATCTCTACTTCCTTTAATAGAGAGAAAGTTTCCTCGAGTATAAAGCTTTACCTTAAATTTATCCTCTAAGACTTTTAAATTTTTATCATGGTAGCCAAATAAGCTTGATAGAAATTGATTGTCATCAAACTCTAATTGTTTTTGATGGGAAGAAATATTAGCCGTAGCCATTAAGCTCTTTCACCTATAAGTGAATGCATTTTAACATCTTTGATTTGAACTGGAATAATTTGGCCAATATGATTTTCTTCTCCTTCAAGAGCAACGCTTTGG
>CABYQR010000002.1 GCA_902521155.1 uncultured Alphaproteobacteria bacterium
ATAAGTCCGAATGCTGTAGCGCTAAGTGAAAAAGAAGATATCTTACTAAAATTACTCAAGAAAATTAAAACTCCAAGAGAAATAACTACGCCTGGTAAAGCATATCCTAAATTTATGATTTTTTTATAGTAAATAATCCAGAATTTTTTTGAAAATCTACTATAAAAATTGATAAATACTGAAATAAAAATACATAAAAGACCAACACAAAAACCAACTAAAAAGGAATTACTCAGAGATGAAAGATAATTAGAGTAATCTAGCTTATCTATGTGTGATAAGAATAAGTAAAAAGTAAAAAAAAGTGGAATAATAAATCCAAAGATAATTGGCAACCCACCTAAAAATAAAACTAAAGCACCTTTTAGCTTTCCTAATTGATATCTAGACCATTCAACATTTTCGAAGCTAGAGTTATGAAATTGCTTTTTTCCTCTAACGCTCTGTTCAAAGATATAGAGAGCAATCATCATTATTAAAATGATTAAAGATAACAAAAAGGCAGAAGGTAGGTCATTTATAATAGAAATATACTGAAACACCCCAAGTGTGAGTGTTTGAAGACCAAAAAAGTCCGCTACCCCAAAATCATTTATAGTTTCCATTAATGCTAGAGCTAGTCCTGCAGCTACTCCAGGAAGTGCCATTGGCAAACAGACTCTAAAAAAACATTCAAACGGACCTTTGCCCATTGTTTTTGCCGCTTCGATATACCTAGCAGAAAAATTGATGATAGCTATTCTTGTTAGTAAGTAAACATAGGGAAATAAAGATAAACTCAAAATCAAAGATCCAAAAAAATTGTTTCTTAAAGAAAACCCCTCATAAGAAAAAAAAATGAGTGATAAGTACCCACCAGGCTCAAGTAATTCTGCATAAGCATAAGCAGAAATATAAGCAGGAACACCTAGGGGAAAAATACAAAATACTTGTATAATCCTTCTACCCCAAAAATTTGTCATTGTATTTACCCAGGCAAGAGGAACACTAATCAATACAACTATAAAACTTACAAGAAAAACTAACTTTGCTGATCCTAAGATATATCTAGAAGCATATAAATTATCTGAAGTATTTAGAGAGCCTAATCCTTTAAATAATATAATTACAGTTGGAGATAGAAGTAAAAAACTAATTAGAAAAAAAAGAATTAATTTAAATACACTATTATTCATAGAATAATAAAGAAAATACAAGACATAAGAAGTACAGCCATAGTTCTATTAAAAATAATTATTTTTTTCGTATCATTTAAATAATTTCTAAATGAGTGACCTATCGCTGCCCAAATTATTGCACTAGTCGATGTTGATATAACAAAACATAAAAAAATTAATAAAAATTCAATTTCATAAGTAAATTTATTTTGAATAAATATAGCTGAACTTGACATAGAAACAGTTACCGCCTTTGGATTTATAATTTGAAAAAAATAAATATCTTTAAATGAGAATTGTCTTGTTTTATTTTCGTCAGAAAAGTTAGAAGAAACAAATATTTTATAAGATAGATATGTTAGGAAGCATACAGCTACTATTTTTATAATTAATGCTATCGCTGGGAAGGACTTATAGACCTCCCCGATTCCAAGTAAACAGAGAGTTAAAACAGATAAAAAACCAAAAAATACTCCCATAATTAAAGGTATTGTTTTTCTAAAACCGTGGTTCACGGCATTAGTTGAAAGAATAATATTATTGGGCCCAGGAGTAATTGCTGCAATCATTGCAAAAGATAGAATGGGTGTCATAAAATAGATGTATTCCAAAGTATCGAGATACTATTCTTAAAATCCAATAAATACAAAACAAGTTATAAATTTGCTAATTTGTACTTATTAATATAATTAAATATTACTATTTAAGGCGTTGTGGCGGAATGGTAGACGCGCCGGATTCAAAATCCGGTGAAGGCAACTTCGTGAGAGTTCGAGTCTCTCCAGCGCTACCAATCGATTTAATTATGAAAAAAAAACCTAGTTTAACATCAATATTTTCATTATTTGCTACTGGTATTACCATAGTAACTAATGGAAACAAAAAATCAGAATATTTTGGTTGTACCATTAATTCTTTTACAAGTGTTTCGCTCGACCCAGCTATGTTTTTATTTTGTTTAGGTAATTATAATAAGTATTTAAAGACATTTAAGCTAGATAGCCCATTAAATTTAAATTTCTTATCAATGTCTCAAAAAAAACTGTCAAATAAATTTGCTAGTGATGTTGACAAAAGATGGATCAATACAAATTATTCTATTGCAAAAAATAAGGTTCCTTTTTTTAAAGAGTCTTTGGGATTAATTGAGGGAAAAGTTTATAAAAAAGTAAAGTCCGGAGACCATACTATTATAATTTGTAAAATTAATGATTTTTACAAAATGACCCCAAAAAAACCTCTCATATACTACAAAAGTACATACCAAACTATTTAAAATTTTATGAAATATTTAGATGTAAGTTTTGAAGACTTAAATATCCAAGAAGAACTTTTTTTAACAATAGGTAACTTTGATGGAATCCACAGAGGGCATCAGCAAGTTTTAAATAACTTAACTACTGATGCTAAAATTTCCAAAACTAAATCAGCCATATTATCTTTCAATCCTCATCCTAAAATATTTTTTAATAATGAAAAAAACTTTTTAATTAATTCAAAAGAAAAAAAAATATCAATTCTTAAAAATTTGAATATTGATTATTTAATTGACTTAAAATTTGATAATGAACTTACCCAGTTAAGTTTTAGCGAATTTGAACAGAATATACTTCTAAATAAACTAGCTATAAAAAGACTGTATTTGGGAAAAGATTTTAGATACGGAAATCAAAGAAAAGGTAATCTTGAAACGCTCAGATCATTATGCAATGCTTATAATATTAAATTGGAAGAACTTGAGTTATTAAATGATAACAGTTCTGATGAAAAAATATCCTCAAGTAAGGTTCGTCAGTTTCTTAAAAATGGCGAAATAGAAAAAGCTAACGAATGTTTGATAGAAAAATTTAGTATTACAGGAAAAGTAATTTTAGGAGATCAAAGAGGAAGAACAATTGGAATCCCAACTGCTAACCTCAAATTTCCTATAAATATTATCAAAATTCCCTATGGTGTTTATGCAGTCCAAATTAAATTATCTGATAACATGCATTTTGGTATTGTTAATTTTGGTATGCGCCCTACATTTCATAAACAAACCTCTATAGTAGAAGTACATATATTTGACTTTGAAGAAGATATTTATGGTAAAGAAATAGAGGTTTTGTTTTTAAGTAAAATTCGCGACGAACAAAAATTTAATGGAATAAAAGAATTGTTAAATCAGATTACTTTAGATATCACTGTAGCAAAGAAAATTTTAAAATATGGAAATTAAAGATACAATTCTTCTCCCTAAAACTGATTTCTCAATGAAGGCTGATTTGCCAAAGAAAGAACCAACTATTCTTGAAAGTTGGATGAAAAATGAGATATATCAAAAACTTAGAAAGTCATCACAAGAAAAAGAAAAATTTATTCTGCATGATGGACCCCCCTATGCTAATGGTCATCTCCATATGGGGCATGCATTAAATAAAATATTAAAAGACATAATTGTTAAATACCAACAATTACTTGAAAAAAATTCTATTTATGTTCCTGGCTGGGACTGCCATGGACTTCCCATTGAATGGAAGATTGAAGAGCAATATAGAGCAAAAAAACTAAACAAAGATGATGTTCCAATTATCGAGTTTCGAAAACAATGCAGGGATTTTGCAAACAATTGGATTGATATTCAAAAAAAGGAATTTCAACGATTAGGTGTTATTGGAGATTGGGATAATCCTTATACTACAATGCATTATCATGCAGAAGCTCAAATTGTCAGAGAGTTAGGTAAGTTCCTAGATAATGGAGGGATATATAAAGGTCATAGACCAGTTCTTTGGTCGGTTGTTGAAAAAACAGCTTTAGCGGATGCTGAAGTTGAGTATCAAGACCACAAATCGACAACTATTTATTCAGCATTTCCTGTTTCTCAGACAGATAATCCAAATCTTAAAGAACATTCCATTCTAATTTGGACGACCACACCTTGGACCATCCCAGGCAATAGGGCACTGGCTATACATAAAGATATTAACTACCAATCTATTTCTTTTGTTAAAGATGAAATATCAAGAAAAGTAATTATTGCTCAGGACTTAAGGGAAGATTTTTTAAAAGAAAATAATATTGAAGATAGTAAAGTCAATTTTTCTTTTAAGGGGGCTGAGCTATTAAATACTAAATGTCAGCACCCATTATTTAATTCAGGATATAATTTTGAGGTACCAGTACTTCATGGTGATTTTGTAACTACTGAACAGGGGACTGGAATTGTTCATATATGTCCTGTTCACGGAATGGATGATTTTATCTTGGGAAAAAAACATAATTTAGAACTCCCAATGACTATTGATGAGGGAGGAATATATTATGAACATATTCCTATTTTTAAAGGTAAACATATTTTTAAAGTTGACCAAGATGTTTGCGATGAAATTAAAAATTGTGGTAATCTAATTTCCCAAGGTAAATTAATACATAGTTATCCTCACTCATGGAGGTCTAAAGCACCGTTGGTTTATAAAAACACCTCACAATGGTTTATCTCAATGGAGACAAATGACTTAAGAAAAAAAGCTATCGAAGCAATTGATCAAACTGATTTTTTTCCTAAACAGGGTCAAAATAGATTAAGAAGTATGATTGTAGATCGCCCTGACTGGTGTGTATCAAGACAAAGAGTCTGGGGAGTTCCTCTACCAATATTTGTTAATAAAAAATCAGGTGAACCTTTAAGGGATAACACTGTAATTGAAAGAATTGCAAAAATTTATGAAGATGAAGGGGGTGATGCTTGGTTTGAATCAGATCCATCTAGATTCCTTTCACCTGAATATGATGCTAATGATTTCGAACAAGTTAAAGATGTTGTGGAAGTTTGGTTTGATAGTGGTTCAACACACTCTTACGTATTAGAAAAAAGAGAGGATTTACAATGGCCTGCATCTATGTATTTAGAAGGATCTGATCAGCATAGAGGTTGGTTTCACTCTTCATTATTAGAGTCATGTGGCACTAGAGGTAGGGCACCCTTTGAAAGTATACTGTCCCATGGATTTGTAGTGGATGGCAAAGGTAGAAAAATGTCCAAATCTACTGGAAATGTTGTCTCTCCAGATGAGGTAATTAATAAATTTGGGGCTGATATATTAAGAATTTGGGTTGTAGCTTCAGATTATTCTGAAGATTTAAAAATTGATAATCAAATTATAAATTACCAAATCGACTCTTATAGAAAGATAAGAAATACAATAAGATTTTTGCTAGGGAATTTAAATAATTTTAATCCTAATAATATGGTTGAGTTTAATCAAATGCCTAATCTAGAAAAATATTTACTAGGAAATATTTCTAAATTGAATGTTGAATTAAAATCTCTCGTTAAAAGTCATGATTACCATGGAATTTATGTAAGATTATTAAATTTTTGTACGTTAGATTTATCGGCATTTTATTTTGATATTAGAAAAGACTCTCTTTACTGCGATCATATCAATAGTCACAAAAGAAAGTCAGTAGCTACTTGCCTTCATATAGTTTTTGAATTTCTTACAAAATGGCTATCACCAGTTATATCATTTACAGCAGAAGAGGCCTGGCTATCAAGAAATTATAACAATAGTCAAAGCATTTTAATGCAAACTATCAAAGATAATGACTTTATTTTTAAAGATGATCACCTAGAAGAAATATTTGATGAGCTTAAAAGAATTAGGAAGTGTGTTACTGCTTCATTGGAATTAAAAAGAAATGAAAAAGTTATAGGCTCTAGTCTTCAGGCCAATGTGAAATTATATATTACTTCTAAAAGTCAAAATTTATTAAAAGATATTAATTTGGCTGAAATGTGTATTGTAAGTAATTTAGAGATTCATGATATTTCTAATAAAACAGAAAATTCTATGAAATTTGAAGAAGATGATATTTATGTTGAAATTTTACTTGCCAATGGAGAGAAGTGTCATAGATGCTGGACAATACTTCCAGAAGTCGAAAGTAATCCAAATAACCTATGTAAGAGATGTGATGATGTTTGGCAAACATTTCAATAAAAGTATTACTTATCTTTTCTTTTTATTTTTATTTTTAGTTTCTTTAGATCAACTAACAAAGGATTTAGTAATAAATAAATTAGAATTATATGAGAGTAAAAACCTCCTACCTTTTTTAAATTTTACTTTTGTCGTCAACTATGGCTTTGCATTTGGATTTTTAAATAGTCCCTCATTAAATCAATTAATTGTAAGTTTGGTAATTCTTTCTATTATTCTCTATTTTCTGTATCTTTTAATTAAAACCCAAGATCATATATTTCGATTTTCATTAGTTTTAATTTTATCTGGAGCCCTGGGAAATTTCTTAGATAGAATTATTAGAGGATTTGTTATTGATTTTATTGATATCTACATATCAGATTATCACTGGCCTGCTTTTAATCTTGCAGATAGCTGGATTACCATTGGATTTATGATATTGATATTTAATATTTTATTTTTGAATAAAAAAATATGAAAAAATTAGTTCTATTATTATTGTTAGTGCTCACTATCGGATGTCAAAGAGAGAAAATAAATGAGGTAGGAGTTAGTTATAACAAATCTTTAATTATCCCTCCAACTAATGATCTACCAGACCCAAATATCAAAACTCAGGAGTTATCCAACGGTAAATCTAAAATTGTCAATCCTGTGGTAAAATCTATTCTTGATCAAACAGAATCCACACAGGTTAATGAAAGTATAATTGAAAAAATTGATAATGACTCAGGCTATAAAACTGATGAAAATTTCTTCCAATGGCTATTTAAGGGCAAAAGTAAAAGGTGATAATATCATCCTCAATAAATTAAATTGATTATTCAATATATCTAAAATTAATGAAGCTTAAAAACAATATCAAATTACATAATTTTAAAAAAAATAAGTATAATACTAAATTTTCTTTAAATAATTTTCTTGAACTTGATATGTTCAATCCATTAAATCAAAAAAATTATTTTTCTCAATATGACTTAAGTATTTTCAAAAATAAAAATTTTAGAGCGCATGTCTTCGGAATGGGAGGATCTTCTTTAAGTACAAAATTACTTGCTCAATTTTTAGATCCCCAATTAATTAATAAAAGTTTATTTATTTATGATAATCCCTCTCCAAATTTAATTGATTATAATTTATCTAATTTAAAAATTAGTAATAAAGATAAATTTATTTTTATCTCAAAATCTGGAAATACTATTGAAACTAAATATTTTCTTCATCAATTATTAATATTCTAAAAAAAAAAAAAATTAAAAATATTTTTAATAAATTTATATTTGTGACTGAGAATAAAAAAAACTACATGAAGGATTTTGCAAAAAAAAATAAAATTTTAACCTTTGATCATGACCCAAATATTGGAGGAAGATTCAGTATATTTTCAATTACTAGCTTATTACCGTTGATTATAATGGGCTATTCATTAAATTTACTAATTAAATCATTTTTAAGTGCAAAAGATAAATTTATTAAAAATCATAAAATTCTATCTCAAAATATACTTACTTCTCTAAAATTTGAAGATACTAATAAAATAAAGAATATAGTTGGTTTAAGTTATCACTCTCGTATTAATTCTATTAATGAATGGTATAGGCAGATATTTGCTGAAAGTCTTGGAAAAAACACAAGTGCTAAAAACTATATCTCAGCTTATGGCTCAATTGACCAACATAGCCAGTTTCAACTATTCATAGATGGCCCTTGCGATAAACATTTTATTTTTTTTCAAATACAAAACAAAACATCTACTATAAAAAATAATCACCAACTAATTGTTGGTTATAAACTTCTTTCAATCCTTGAAAGAGGCGCTATTAAGACTCTCCAACAAAAAAAAACTTTAGTTAGTCAAATTATAATAGAAGAAAAATTTGATGACTATAGTTATCTTCTTTTTTACTTAATTTTTGATGTTTATTTAAGGTCTAAGGTAGCTCAAATTAATTTTTTAGATCAACCAGCGGTTGAAATTTTAAAAAAAAATACAAGAGCTTAATTTGTTAAATAAATTAATTCTTTTATTTAAGGCAAAAACTCTTTTGCATTTAGTAAAAATTTTTATCATATTTGGTTTAGCTGGTTCTTTGTCAGTTTTTTTATCAGATCCAATTTTAAAAATTATTAAGCTTGATGAAATAATCACTTTTTATCCAGTTTATATTTTAATTAGATTAATTATAATATTTCCCTTATATCAATTAATTTTATTTGCTGTGGCTTTTTTATTTGGCGAATATGTATATTTTAGAAAGTTTTTCCAAAAATTTTTTAATTATTTCAAATATCGTTAGTCTTTTTTAAAAAAATTAAATCTTTATTTTTATATTCTTTTTTTAATATCAAATCTTGGTGCTCAAATTTTTGATTAGTTTCAAATATAATTAAACAATTATTTGCTATTTGAGGGAAAATATTTTTCTCTAATAATTTTAGATCATTTATGTACGGTGGATCTATATATACTATATTAGCTTCTTTACTTATAAGGCCTTTATTTGCGAAAGCATTATTATTGTAAATCTCATAATTATCAAACTCTGTTTTAATTAAGAAATCCTTTACTGATTGAACATTCAAATTATCAATATCATTAAAAATGACCTTCTTAGCCCCCCTAGATAATGCTTCAAGTCCAACAGAGCCTGATCCACAAAATAGATCATAAAATACGTTATCTTTGATATTGATATTTAAGATTTTACTATGTTCTAGGAGATTAAATAAATCTTCTCTAATTCTTGACAAAGTTGGTCGAAAACTATTTCCTTTATTTATCTTAATGGACCTACCTTTAAGTCTACCGCTTATAATTTTCATAAATTATTTTCATTTCTTTAAATTTAGAATGAGGAATTGTTTTTAAAATAAATTTACCAAATGATATTCGTTTTAACTTCTCTACTTTTAGATTAAAAATTTCACAAACATTTCTGATTTCCCTATTTTTGCCCTCTAATAATTCAAATCTTAGCGTATGTTTATTCTTATTAGAATGAGCTAACACTACTTTAATCCTTTCATAAGTTATTGAAGAGTATATTTTTTGATTCATAGCTTTTAACTTAATGTCATTAAAAGAACCAATAACATTTACCAGATAAACTCTTTTGATCTTTGATTTGGGTGACTCCATAAATCTTTTAAATGGTATATGATTAGTAAAAGCTAATAAACCCTCAGAATTATAATCTAATCTTCCTATATAATGGAAGTTATGAAACTTTTTTGGTAAAAAGTCATACACTATAGTCCTATTTTTTTCATCTTTTTTTGATGTAATGCAGCCTTTTGGTTTATGAAATAATAAAACATTAATTTCTTTTTGATCCTCTTTTTGAATCTCAATTTTATCACGTTCAACAACTGAAATAAAAGGTCTAGTTTCAATTTCCCCATTAACGTAAACTTTTCTATTTTTAATGATTAGTTCAGCTTGTTTTCTAGAAATCAGATTGATTTCGGATAATTTCTTACTTAATGTTTTTTTTAACATTTTCTACAAAATCCTTTATAACCCTCTCATCAAAATCTGTAATTAAAAACTCTGGATGCCATTGTATCCCCATGCAATAGTAATGAGATATATGATGAAATGCTTCAATAATTCCATCAGGTGCTTTAGCATCAACTATAAGATCTATTCCAAGCTTGTCTACTGCTTGGTGATGAGCACTATTCACAAATAACTTATCACTACTATTAAATTTTTTAAAATAAGAACTCTCTTCTAATATTATCTCGTGACTTGTTTCATTTCTTGGGTTGGGTTGTTCGTGCTTTATATTAGTTTCAATATCTTGAATTAACGTGCCATTAAAATACACATTAATTAATTGACTTCCTCCACAAATACCCAATATAGGCTTTTGACTCTGAATAAATAAATTGATTAGATCCATCTCAAACTCTGTTCTCTTTGGAATAGTTTTTACATTATTTGACTTAATCTTTTGGTCATAAAAACTAGGATCAATATCAAAATCACCACCTGATATTAAAAGACCATCAAGAAAATCAATGTTTTCGAAATTTTTACTAGGTGGAAGAATAATAGGCATGCAACCTAATATTTCTAAGCAACTTGTGTAATGTTTTCTTAATGCAAACCAAGGGTACTTTGAGTAGCAGTTTACTTTTTCTTGGTAATCTGCTGTTATACCAATTATAGGATGATTAGACACAATTATAATTTATCAAATTTTATTGAAATTGTATTGAAACAAAGTCACATGGCAATGGAGAAAAATGAAATCCCAGTTGGATCGATAATTTTTAATCCTTCAACAGGGAAGTTAGTTTCAAAAGCTCGTAATAGTGAGATTAGTCATAATGATCCCACAGCCCACGCAGAAATTTTATGTATTAGAAGAGCATGTAAGAAGCTAAATTTAAAAAGATTAGATGGATTAGAACTATTAACTTACCTTGAGCCCTGTGATATGTGCAAAGAAGTTATTAAGTCTACTAGAATTAGTCAGGTTTATTATTTATTTAAAAACAATAATCCTAAAAGAAAAACTATTTTAAATCCTAAATTTAAACTTATTAAAAATAATAATGAAAACTTATTAAAATTATTTTTTAAAAAAAAAAGAATTAAAGATTAGAGCCAATATCTCTTCTAAAATATTTATTTTCCCATTCAATTTTGTTAGCAATTTCGTAAACTGTTTCTCTACATTTGGAGTAACTCTCATTTAGAGAAACGATAGATAAAACCCTACCTCCTGTTGATAAAACTTTATTATTTTCTAATTTTGTAGCAGCGTGGAATATATAAAAATCTTCAGTATTTTCAAAGTTATTTAAATTATCAATAATTGTATTTTTAGGATAATCATCAGGATAACCTCGTGTTGCTAAAATTAAGCAAATAGATTTCTTATTACTAACAAACTTTATATTTGCATAACCTAAATTCTTGGTTGCAGTCGCATGAAGAGTTGATAGAAAATCTGATTTTAGACGAAGTGAAATACTTTGAATTTCAGGATCTCCAAAACGAGTGTTATATTCAAGTAAGAATGGATTATTATCTTGATCAACCATAATTCCAAAAAAAAGTACACCTTGAAACTCAATATCATCTCTCTTAAGACCATTTATTGTCTTTAATACGATTTGAGTTTGTATTCTTTGCTCTAAATCTTCGTTTAAGATAGGTGCAGGACTCACTGTTCCCATTCCACCGGTATTTGGTCCAGTATCATTGTCACCAATTCTTTTATAATCTTGAGCAGAACCAAAGTTTAAATAATCATTACCATCTGTAATAGTAAAATAACTCAGCTCTTTCCCCTCTAAAAGTTCTTCAATAATTATTTTGTTATCTATTTTATTAAATATTTTTTCAATAAATATCTTTGAACAAGCCGCTATAGCTTCCTCAGAATCTTTGCATACAAAAACACCTTTACCTGCAGCCAATCCGTCATACTTAACAACTATTGGACCATGATTTTTTTCTAAATAATCTTTGGCCGAGTCAAAATCTAAAAAAGTATTAGATTTTGCAGTTGGAATATCATGTGACTTGCAAAATTCTTTCATAAACTCTTTAGAAGACTCTAAATTTGCCCCTTCATTGTTAGGTCCAAAAACACTAATATTTAAATTTCTTAGCTCCCCAGCAAGATTTTTTGATAAATAATCTTCTGGACCAATAACCACTAAATCCGGTTTAATTTTTTGGCATTCTTTTATAATGTCTTGAGTATCTGATATATTTTTACATTCTGCTATTTGACTAATTCCATAGTTTCCGGGAAAGCAGTAAAGTTTTTCGCATAGATAAGATCTCCCAATCAATCTACAAAGGGCGTGCTCTCTAGCTCCTGAACCAATTACTATGACATTCATTTATTTTTAAAAATTGATATAATAACAAAATGAATAATATTCAAGAATTTACAGTAACACAACTTAATAGATCTATTAAAGATTTATTAGAAAAAAACTTTGATTATATAAAATTAGTTGGTGAGTCAGGTCCGGTCACTATTGCTAATTCTGGTCATGTATATTTTTCTATTAAGGAGAAAGATGAAGTTATTTCATGTATTTGTTGGAAGGGTAGTTTTGAAAGATTAGATTTGAAAATTGAAGAGGGAACTGAGTACAACTTTTATGGGAGAATTACTTCATATTCTAAGTTTGGAAGATCGGTATATCAACTCATAGTAGATCAAGTAGAGTATAGTGGCGATGGTTCAATATTAAAACTCATTGAAGAAAGAAAAAAAGAATTAACAAATAAAGGGTATTTTGATGAGAAGAATAAAATAAGTTTACCAAAATATCCAAAACGAATTGGGGTGCTAACATCATCTTCTGGTTCAGTAATACATGACATAATTCATAGAATTAAGGATAGATTTCCTCTTACTCAAATCTTACTGTACCCGATTCCAGTTCAAGGAAAGAATAGCCATATTGAAACAATTGAGTATTTGGACCTTATTGAAGACAAAAGTAATAATAAAAAACCAGATTTAATAATTTTTGCAAGGGGAGGTGGCTCATTAGAGGAAATGATGCCTTTCAATGAAATTGACCTTATTAAAAGAGTATTTGATTTAAAAATACCATCAATCTCTGCAATTGGACATGAAACTGACTATACACTCTTAGATCTGGTATGTGATTTAAGGGCACCAACACCAACCGCTGCAGCAGAATTAGCTGTTCCTAACCAAGTACAAATTGCTACTTATTTAAATAATAAAAAAATAAGTTTAACAGAATTATTTAAAAAAAAAATAATAGAACCACAGCTTTTTATAATAAAATTTCAATCATCAATTAGTATTTTATCTAGTAGAGTTTATGAAACTGAAAAAAAAATTAATAATAATTTAAATATTATTCTTGAAAACATAAATAATTTTTTCATTTCCAAAAAAGACTTTATCTACAAAGAAATAATTAAAATAAATGATTTTAGTCCTAAACTAAAAATTCTCACATTTAAAAATAAAATAAACTCAATTAAAAAAAATAATAATCTATCAATTTTAAATAAATTAAAATTTATAAGTAAAAATGTTTCACTTTTACAAAGAATCATTAGTAGCTCCTCAGTTGATAAAAATTTAAAAAAAGGTTATGCAATAATCAAAAAAGACAAAAATTTAATTAAAAGTATCAAATCTTTAAAGAGCCTTAACCAATTTAGCGTGATTATGAATGATGGAAAAATACTTATTAAAAAATAGTATTAAATTTTCCATCTTTCATGAGACCAAAGCCATTGTTCTGGATTTTTACTGATCCAACTTTCAAAATATTCTAGATACACTTTTTGAACTAAATCTTTAGGTGTTAAGTTTTGATATTCATTAAACTCTAAAGGTTTCTCAAATATTAATTTAAAAGACCCGTCCTTATTTCTTATAGAGTATAACGGACAAATCATAGTTTGATATTTTAGTGCTAAGTTAGCAAATCCTTCAGATGCATATACTTTTTTATCAAAAAAATTAATTAAAGGCCCACTGCTATCTCTCTGGTCAACAAGTAAAGCTAAATCCCCTCCATTTTTTAGAACTTTGATCATATTCTTTGCACTATCAGACCCTTTTTTATAAAAAAAAGCATTTTTTCTTTGTCTATTTTTTTGAATATATCTATCTATTAGTTGGTTATTTGCTTGCCTGTAAATTGAGTGAAGAGTAAAGCCTTCATTTAATAGGTAGTTTCTTGTAATTTCCCAATTACCAATATGAGCAGAAATAAATATCTTAGAACCCTTAAAACTTTGAATTAAATTTAAATAATCTTTATTTTTAACAATGATATTTTTCCAATTGAATTTATTTAGGTTAAAAAACTCAAAAAAAACTCTACCGGTTTGATCTAAGTTCTCATTTGTTATTCTAGAAGTATTAAGCTTCAACAAGGAAACATTGCTAGATATTATATTTTTATACTTTGAGTATTTTCCTAAATTTCTTAATAAAAAGCCTCCAATTGAAGATGTAATATTAAAGCTAAATAATTTAAGTATATTACGAGTTAGTACATAAGCTATATATTCAAAGTATAATTTCATTACTTAAATATATTTTTCAATTTCATTAGCTAATTGCATTTGATTTTCTGAAATAATTTTTCCATGAATTATACCTACTGAACTTTTAAACTCAGATGGAATTCTGGTATGATCTTTTTCAGTGGTAATAAGGAAGGCATCTTTTTTATTGGCTTCATCAAGCAACATAAACATATCATCGATTGTGTATTGATGATGGTCAGGAAAATCTTTTAATTTTACGAGATTTAGATTTTCATTCTGGAGTTGTTCAAAAAACTTTTTATTAAAACCTAACCCAGCAAAAGCTATAAGTTTTTTCTCTCTTATCTCAGGACTAATAGAAATTTTGTAATTTAAAAATTGTTTAAAATGTTTTTGAGTTAAATCTTTACATATGTTTGTATTAATCAAAAAAAATATTTGAGATTTATTTAAAGCTGTTTTAATGGTTTCCCTTAAAGGCCCAGAGGGTACAAGCAATCTATTCCCAAAAGATTGAATAGAATCATAAACGTAAATGGATAAATCTTTGTAAATATTGAATGATTGTAGTGCATCATCTAAAACTAAAATATCAGCACCACCTTTTTCAGCTTTTTGAAAAGCTTGAAATTTATTTTTACTCACCCAAGTAGGGAAGTAATTGGACATCATCAATGCCTCATCTCCAACCAATGTAAAGCTCATATTTGGGTTAACTTTGACGATTTCATTGGAAGTTCCTCCATAGCCTCTTGAAATTATATGTGGGTTATAACCCATTTTTTCTAGTTCTTCACATAAGAATAGAACTGATGGGGTTTTCCCGGAACCACCTACGATAGCACTACCGACAGCAATAACTGGAACTTTCGCTTTATGCACTTTTGTAAAACTTTTCTTAATAATAGTTCCAAGTGCCCATAAAATAGAAAGGGGAGACAATAATACCCCATAAATTGAAATATTTTTATTATACCAAAACTTAGGAGCCTTTAGCATTGTTGTATCATTTCAATCATTTTATTAAGATTTTTTTTATTATCTTTAAAATAATTAACTATCAAATTAGAATTATCGAAATTCAAATCAACTAAATCATTTATTTTTGAAGATATCATACTAGTATCGTTGTTTACAATTGAAGCCAGATTAAGTTTCACTAGATCTAAATACTGATCTTTAAAATTATCATTATACTCACCACTAATAATATAACACCCTCTTGCAAGAGCCTCTAGGGGGTTTTGCCCACCACGATGAATTAAAGAGCCCCCCATGAAAACTATTTTTGAATTATCAAAAATAGTTTGTGTTTCGCCATATTTTTTATGAATCTCTATTTTATTTTTTAAATTTTCCCCCAACATCATTTTAAGATCATTTGAGAATTGGATATGTCTAGGAATAATTATTATCGATTCAAATAAATTTAAATCTAATTTAGAAATTATTTGAATTATTTTTTCAAATTCAGCCTTGTGAATACTAGCGAAACATAAATTATTTTTTTTACCTTTGGGTATACTAACATCTAAATAGAATTTTAAGTTACCAAAATAATAGATTTCGCTTTGAAAAACCTTATATAATCTATCTTTATCTTCAACACTCTTAGCAAAAATCAATTCATACTTTTTACCTAGGTATGTTGAAAAAGATTTTATTTTAATCCAATTTGTGTAGCTCTTTTTAGATAACCTTCCATTAACAAGTATATTTTTTATTTTAGCTTTTTTAGAATAATTTAACCAATTAGGCCAAATTTCAGAGTCAATCCATAAAATTTTTTCTACATTAATATTTGAAATAAATCTTTTAACATTCCATTGAAAGTCAATTGGAAGAAAAATAATATTTATATGAGGATATTTTTTTTTTGATAAATTGTAAGATGATAACGTACTACATGTTAAGAGAATTCCTTCATTATTTAATTTATCTAGTAAAAATTTGATAGAATTCAATTCACCTATGCTTGCAAAATGAATAATAATATTCACCTTTTGAAATTTACTATAATCATGATTAGCAAAAAATTTTTGCTGAAAAGATAAATAATTTTCTTTTCTGAAGCTTAATCTCATCATACCAATTAATAAAATTATTGGATAAAAAAAAGTGAGTATTATGTTATAGCTAAATATATTCATTAATCATTTTTTTATTAGTATTCAGTTCAAAAATTAATTTTGTATTAAAATTTTCTTCATTGCTAAACTTCTTAGGATCAATAATTTCTTTTCCCCATAAATAAATACCTTTGCTGAAAGGTAAGGGAATCTTCAGCTTATCCCAATTATTTAATTTAAAAAATTTATTTGTTTTAAATGATAAAATGACAATTTTCATTTCATATTTTAGGGCTAATTTATAAATATTGGTATTGATTTCATATCTCGGTCCATGTGGAGCATCTGGTGTTATATAAATACAATCACCATTTTTTGAAGCCTGAGATATATTTTTTATAAGAGAGCTAGGTTTATTCTTCTCTCTCAATAAGGGGTCTAAACCAAATTTTTTTTGAACTAAAATACTAAGTTGCCCATCTCTATGGGATGTAGCTATAGGTCTCAACTTTGGTTTGAATTTCCAACTAAAAGTTGAACCCATTAATTGATTATGCCAAATTAAAACTAAAACTGATTTTTTATTTTTAAGTTCTTCCTCAATTACTTCCTCATTAATACCTCTCCAATTACTTGTATTTTTGACTATCCATAAACTAAGAAAAACTAAATTAGCAAAAAAATTCAAAAAAAATCTATGCTTTGTTAATTTTTTAAGCATTTTTCCGTAATTGTTTTTGGTACAAATGAAAATAGTTACTTTTTTTAGACATTAATGATTTGTGAGTTCCTTTTTCCAAGACCTTCCCATTTTCAAGAAAATAAATTTTATTAAAATCCTTAATTGTACTTAAGCGATGAGCCACAACAATTAAAGTTATATTTCTTATCTGAGATAAATTTTTAAATAATTCTGACTCTGTTTTTAAATCTAAATTTGATGTTGGTTCGTCAAGAAGTATTACTTCTTTTTTTTGAGCTATTGCCCTAGCTATTGCGATTCTTTGTCTTTGCCCACCAGACAATTTAATTCCATTTTCGCCAATATTTGTGTTCAGTTTCTCTGGAAGATTTTCAGTAAAATCTTCAACACAGGCTAATTTTACTGCATTCAAAATATCTTTGCTAGATGACTTAGAGTTATATTTTATATTTTCATAAATAGACCCATCAAATAGCACTGTATCTTGACTAACTAAACTAAATTTATTTCTAAGGTTTTTCAGTTGTAAATTTTTAATATTTTGGTCATTAATAAATATATCTCCCTTCTGATTATCAAATAATCTAATCATTAAACTCAAAAGAGAAGATTTACCAGATCCAGATGGGCCAACCAAAGCGATTTTTTTATTTTTTATAAAAGATAAACTGATATTGCTTAAGACTTTTTTTTGAGAATTTGGATATTTAAAATTTACTTTTTTAAAAACAACCTTTTCAAATTTCTTAACAATTTTAGTACCACCAATTATGTCATTTTTCATATCTATAAAATCAAAAATTCTTGAGGCTGCCCCTAGGCCACTTTGTAATAAAACATTCACATTAATCAAACTTTTTAATGGAGCGTAAGCAAGCATTAGGCTAACTAAAAAACTCATTAATTGACCAGCAGTCATATTGTCATTAATAACAAACACTCCACCTGCAAAAATGGCAAGTCCAGCAGCCATTGAACCTAGAGTTTCGGTAAAAGGCCTGGATCTTGCAGTAATTTTTTCTTGTTTAAAATTAAGCTCTCTTGCGCGAATAATTTCTTTATTAATTCTGTTAACTTCATATTTTTCAGCATTGAAGGATTTAACATTTTTAATTCCTTTAAAAATTTCTTCTAGATTAGAAGCTAAATTTCCAATTTGATGTTGTAAATTTTTAGTAACATTTCTAATTTTTCTTCCTAAAACTCTTACTGGTATTATAGCTAAAGGAAATACAATAATTGAGATACAAGCAAGTTTCCAATTTTGATAAAACATATTTCCAACCAGAACAATGAGAGTCAAAGAGTCTTTAATCAGAGCAGTATAAGTATTGCCCATTGCCCCACTTAAATAGTAGGTATCTGTTGTTATCCTTGTAATAAGGGATCCGGTTTTATTTTGAATAAAAAAACCATAATGAAGATTAATAATGTTATGGAAGACATCTTTTCTCAGTTTTTCAATTATTCTGTGACTCATAAATTGCAAGGATACAACTTGAAGATAGCTAACTAGGCCTTTTATAATACCAGTTGCTAAAATAGCAATTGGGATAAAATATAAATAAAATTTATCAGCATTAATTAAAACTTCATCTAAAGCTGGCTTGACTAACCAGGCATGAAAACCAGTACATAAGGCTGCAATTACCATACATAGAACTGCTATGACCATCCTTGATTTATAATCCAAAAAAAGTTTTGTAATTCTTATGAAATTTTTACGGGTATCAGACATTAAATTGGCTACAGGCTATTATACTTAATAGTATCAAAAAACCGTAATAATTATTTCTTTTAAAATATAGACCTGACTTTCGAACTTCATTTTTCCATAAAAAGTTAATATCTCCCAAGTTTAAAAGAGATATAAGAGCAACTAATAAATAAAATATAATGCTATAATGCATTTTGTATCCAAAAACTATTAGCAAAAAGTATTGTACTATAATAAGAGTATTTAAAATTAATAATTTTTTTGAGCCGAAGAGTAGGGCAGTTGAATATAAGTTCATTTTTCTATCTTCTTCTTCATCCTGAACAGCATAGATAGTATCGTAGACAATAGTCCAAATTACTAATGACAAATAAAGTATAAAAATATTATTAAAATTATATGGGGAACCAATAGCAACCCATCCAATCATACATCCCCAATTATATGTCATTGCCAATATTAATTGCGGTAAAGCAAAAAATCTTTTAGCTAAGGGATAAAGGATTACTAAAGGAATAATTAAGAAACCAAGTACAATAGAAGGAATATTTAAGTTTATTAAAATTAAAAGACCAATGAGCAATAATATTATAAGAGTTACACATGCTTTTAAAATTGTTAGTTTTGAAGAAGCAAGAGGTCTTGACTGAGTTCTTTTAACTTTTTTATCAATTTTTTTATCTAAAATATCATTAATAACACATCCTGCAGATCTCATGACTACAGACCCAATAAAAAATAAAATAAAATATTTCAATAATTCATAATCATAATTACTTTGTGATACTAATGAAAAGCTGATTGGATAAAATAGAAGTAAAAATCCAATAGGCCTATCAAGCCTCATCAGAGCAATATAGGGATGCGTAAATGATGGAAAAATTTTAAAAATTAAATTATCTTGTTTGATATCATTCATGAAAAGAGTTTATTGTAATTCAATTTTAGTCAAGGGTAGCACTTATCATTTAGAAGAAAAGTACTATATCCACCTTATAAGAGTTATGCGATTAAATATTGGTGATGAAGTGACTTTATTTAATCAAAAAAGTGGTCAATGGCTGGCAATAATTAAAAATATAAAAAAAAATGTAGTTTCTGCAGAGGTAATAAAAAAACTAACATCTCCTTTGGGAAATTCTAATATCAGTCTCTTGTTTTCTCCTATTAAACACCTCAATAGTGAGTCTATAATTAGACAATCAACAGAAATGGGTATCAAGAATATTCTCCCCACTACTTTTCAGAGAACTGTCATAAAAAAGATCAATATTGATAAATTCGAACATTACTCTATTGGCGCTGCTCAGCAATGTGGACGGACATCAATTCCAGATATCAAGTCTCTTGAAAAGATTGAAAATAGGATCAAATTACTTTCTCAGAGTAATATTTTGATGTTTGATGAAAACCTAAAAGGAATTGAAATTAATGAAGTAAAATTCAATAATCCAAATAAAGACATAATTATAATTATTGGACCTGAGGGAGGATTTGTAGAAGAAGAAAGAAGTCTCATTTCTAAAAATAGTATGAGCTTTAGTAATGTCAGGATGGGGCAGAGTATATTAAAATCAGATACTGCTGTTATTGCCGCACTGAGTCTAACATTTCATTATTTTTCATAAAAATAGCCAATTTAAGCGACAACCTGTCAATATACTGACCAAAAAAGATAACTAATATGGCTTTAATGAAATCATTTTTTACTATTTTTTTAACTTTGTTTATTTCCAAACTTCATGCTTCTGCAACAGACTGGCAACTGAGTTTCCAAAATCCAGCTACTGATCTTATGAAAGAAGTTGTGACTCTTCATAACGGTATTCTTATTGTTATGACTGTTATCACTCTATTTGTTTTATTTCTATTATTTTACGTATCATTTCGTTTTAGTGCTAAAAGAAATCCTGTACCATCTACCACAACTCATAACACAATTATTGAGATTTTATGGACTGCAATTCCTATTGTTATCCTAGTAGTTATGGCTATCCCTTCCTTTAAACTACTTTACAAGCAGGAAAAAAGTGATTCTTATGATATGACTGTTAAAGTTATTGGTCATCAATGGTATTGGGAGTATGAATATCCAGATCACGGAAACTTTTATTTTGAAAGTTATATGATCGAAGAAGAAGATCTACAAAAAGGTGATTTAAGATTACTCACCGTTGATAATCCATTAGTTATTCCAGCAAATAAAAACATTCAGATTTTAATTACGGCAGGAGATGTTCTGCATAGTTGGGCCATGCCTTCCATGGGAATTAAAACAGATGCCGTCCCAGGTAGATTAAATGAAACTTGGATAAATGTAAAAGAACCCGGAACTTATAGAGGACAGTGTTCTGAAATTTGTGGAAGAGGACATGGTTTTATGCCTGTTGTTGTAAAGGTTTTACCTGAAAATGAGTTTATGGCTTGGGTTAATGAAGCTAAAAATAATTATGCAGTGAATGAAGACATAGAATTAAACGAAACTTTAGATAACGAAATTATTGTTTCAAAAAATAAAATTATACAATTAGAGGAGACTAAATAATGAGTTATAGCGCAACTTCAACAGATGATCATCATGATCATAAACCTGGATTTTTTGTAAGATGGTTTTTTTCAACAAATCATAAAGATATTGGAACACTATACTTTATATACGCAATAATAGCTGGAGTAATTGGTGGTGCCTTATCTGTGATTATGAGAATGGAATTGGCCGATCCAGGAATGGATGTAGTAGCTGATGGACAGATGTGGAATGTAATTATTTCTGCTCACGGCTTGTTGATGATTTTCTTTGTGGTAATGCCAGCACTTATTGGTGGTTTTGGAAATTGGTTTGTACCACTGATGATAGGAGCGCCTGACATGGCATTTCCAAGATTAAACAACATTAGTTTTTGGTTGTTAATACCATCCTTATTTCTAATAGTAGGATCAATGTTTGTAGGAACTGGTGCAGGAACGGGATGGACTATTTATCCTCCATTAAGTTCCACTACTGGTCATAGTTCTCCAGCGGTTGATATGGCTATTTTTTCTCTTCATTTAGCAGGTGCTTCTTCTATCCTTGGTGCTGTTAATTTTATTACAACTATTTTAAATATGAGAGTTCCTGGTATGACTCTTCATAAAATGCCTCTTTTTGCTTGGGCAATGTTAGTCACAGCATTTTTACTATTGCTAGCCGTTCCTGTTCTTGGTGGAGCTATTACCATGTTATTAACAGACAGAAACTTTGGCACTACTTTTTTTGATCCTGCAGGTGGTGGAGATCCCGTTTTATTCCAACACCTTTTTTGGTTTTTTGGCCATCCTGAGGTATACATTATGATATTACCAGCTTTTGGTATCGTATCTCATATAATATCTACTTTTTCTAAAAAGCCAGTGTTTGGTTATCTGGGTATGGCATATGCTATGGTTGCAATTGGTTTTATAGGTTTCGTTGTTTGGGCGCACCATATGTATACAGTTGGATTTAGTGCAAACGTTAGAGCCTATTTTATGTTGGCAACTATTGTTATAGCTGTTCCAACTGGTGTTAAAATATTCAGCTGGATTGCCACAATGTGGGGAGGTTCTATTACTCTTACTACACCAATGCTATTTGCACTGGGATTCATATTTCTATTTACCTTAGGTGGTGTCACAGGAGTAATCTTAGCTAACGCCGGTGTAGACGTTGTTTTACACGATACTTATTACGTCGTAGCTCACTTTCATTATGTTTTGAGTATGGGTGCTGTTTTTGGAATATTTGCGGGCATATATTATTGGTTTAGTAAAATGACTGGTAAACAATACTCTGAATTTTTTGGTAAACTGCACTTCTGGTTATTTTTTGCAGGGGTAAATTTAACTTTCTTCCCTCAGCACTTTTTAGGTTTAGCTGGAATGCCAAGAAGAATTCCTGACTACCCTGATGCATATGCTGGTTGGAATGCTATCTCTTCTATTGGTTCATATATATCATTTGGATCATTTCTCTTGTTCCTAGTTGTAATGATAGTAGCCCTTTTTAGAGGTAAGAAAGCAGAAGCAAACCCATGGGGAGAGGGAGCTAAAACACTTGAATGGACTCTACCTTCACCACCTCCTTATCACCAATTTGAAACACTTCCTGAAGTAAAAGATTAATTTGTCCCTAAACAAGAAGCATCAATCAAATTTATATTCCAATAGTTTTGGATTACTTGTTCATTCATTCGTTAGTTTTTTGAAACAAATATATGTTTTAATTAAACCGGGAGTAATCTCTTTAGTCATCTTTACTGCTTTATGCTCAATGTTAATTGCGCCCTCTGATAAAAGCCTTTTTATAAAGGGTATTTCATTATTATTAATTGCTCTAGGTGCTTCAGGTGCAGCAATTCTAAATATGTGGCACGACAGAATTATCGACTCTAAAATGGAAAGGACTAAATTTAGGCCAATACCATCAGGTGATATTTCGGCTATTACTGCATTAGCTGTCGGCTTAGTTTTTTCATTTATGTCGGTTGTTTCATTGTTTTTCTTTACAAATATCCAAGCCGCTTTGTTATTAGCTTTCACAATTATTTACTATTCAATTTTTTATACAATGTTTCTAAAACACAAAACTGCTCAAAATATAGTAATTGGAGGATTGGCTGGTGCGCTTCCACCAATCATAGCTTGGATTAGTATTTCAAATGAAATGATTTTATATCCAATTATTCTTTGTTTAATTATTTTCCTTTGGACCCCACCTCATTCTTGGGCCCTAGCTATTTATAGAAGCCAAGATTATTCTAAAGCTGAAGTCCCTATGTACCCAGTTATTTATGGTATGAAAAAAACATTACTGATGATGAATATATATACTTTTCTATTGGTAGGATCTGTAAATTTACTATTCTTTTTAAATTTATCTGGTTTATTTTTCTTTCTGACTTCAAATCTATTAAATGGTATTTTTGTTTATAAACTCTATCAGCTCAATGTTACTAAAGATTACAAGAAATTTTCTATTAAATTGTTTGGATATTCTATTGTGTATTTGTTTCTAATCTTCTTTTTTGCCGTAATAGATAAGTACATTTAGTGAATAAAAAGAAAAAAAACTATCTAATTCTTTTTATATTATGCTGTTTTGTTGTAGCTTTTTATTTCATTACAATTCAAAGAATTAAATCTGGTATTTGACTTTTACTAATAAATCTAAAACGGTACTTGTTTTGATTGCTGTCTTACTATTTATGTCTAGTTTGGTTATTTTTTCTGTCCCTTTATATAAATTATTTTGTAGTTTAACGGGCTTTCAAGGTTTCAATGAACAATCAAGTGAAATAGATCAAAAAATTAATATTTCTGAACCTCAGCTTAACTTAAATGTAATATTTACATCTCAGGTAGATGACAAATTAGATTGGGTTTTTAAAGCACCAGATAGAATGGAAATATCAGAAGGTATAAAATATGATGTTGTTTTTAAAGCCAAAAACAATACCCCTAATGAAACAACTGGCACATCTATATTTAATGTCTTACCACCTAAAATAGGACCTTATTTAATGAAGATAGAGTGTTTCTGTTTCTTAGACCAAAAAATTCTTCCTGATCAGACAGTTGAATTTCCTGTTACTTTTTACATTGACCCTTTAATTCTTGATGATCCTGAAGTCAGACGAGTAAAGAATGTCACTTTGTCATATACCTTTTTTGAGAAAAAAGATTGAAATACACTTAATGGTTGATTTAGTTTTTAAAGACTCTGAAAAAAAACACCAATTTCATTTGGTTAATCCAAGTCCATGGCCGTTAGTTGGCGCATTTTCAGCATTATTCTTAGTTTCCGGAGCCATTTTATATATGCACTACGATATGTGGTGGCCTTTAATAGTAGGTTTCTGTCTCATACTCTTTACTTTTTTTATGTGGTGGAGAGATATCATCAAAGAGAGCACTTTTCTTAAGGTCCATAATTCCATAACTGAAATTGGACTTCGTTGGGGAATGGCTTTGTTCATAACCTCTGAAGTTATGTTCTTTGTTGCTTTCTTTTGGGCTTTTTTCGATGCTAGTCTTTTACCAAAGGCGTTTATTGAAGATTATAAAGATGTCTTTACAGGAACACTTGGTATAGGTATATGGCCTCCTGAGGGAATTGAGACTTTTGATCCCTTAGATATCCCTTATTTAAATACATTAATATTGCTTCTATCTGGAACAACATGCACCTGGGCACACCACGCTGTTAGAGAGGGTCATAATGATGAGGCTCTTCAAGGTCTTTACTTAACAGTATTTTTAGGAGCTATTTTTACTTGCTTACAAATTTATGAATATCAGCATGCCACTTTTGGTTTTACTGAAGGTATATACCCCTCCACTTTCTATATGGCTACAGGTTTTCATGGTTTCCATGTTTTAGTTGGAACAATTTTTTTACTTGTTTGCCTTATGAGAGCTAGAAAAAATCATTTGACTCCTGAAAGACACTTTGGTTTTGAGGCGGCCGCTTGGTATTGGCACTTTGTTGACGTTGTTTGGTTATTCTTATACATCGCCATTTACTGGTGGGGTGGCTAATTTAATATCTTTTACCAAATAGAATTTTATTAAATAATAAATAACTAATGAAACACAAATCTATTACTTTGATGTTTCTCTTTATCACAACACTCACTTTTACCTTAGGTGTCTGGCAGTTATACAGACTAAATTGGAAAAATGATTTAATTGAAAATATAGAGTCTACAATTAAAAGCCCGGAATTTTTTGAAGAGAAAAAAATATATAATGAACTAACATCGGTTATCTTAAATGATAGTTTTAATTTGATTAATAATCCTATTTTTATTGAGTCTAAAATATTCCAAAATAAAGTTGGATATCATTTATTAGTTCCAATTCTTTTTGAAGATGAAGCATTTAGTGTATTAAACTTAGGTTGGGTACCAGATAAGAATAAAAATAAATACATAAATCATTTAATAAATTTATTTAATAATTTTGATGAAGTTCGTGTTTATATAAGAAATTTCAATTCCAATAAACCCTTTTTTGTTCCAGAAAATGATATAAATCAAAATATTTGGTTTCATATAAATAAGATTGATATGCAATTATTTTATGAAGAAGAATTTAATTCACAATATTATTTTGTAATCTTAGACACTCAGATTAAAAAATTTATCAATAATCCCTCTTCAAATTTAAATAATAATCACTTGAATTATGCCATTACCTGGTTTTTATTAAGTTTATCAAGTGTTGTGATGTTATTAATAATCAGAAGAAAAAATGGATAAATTAAAAGAATATTTTAAGGATTATTATGTCTTAAATGATGTAAATGGAATTCTTTTTTGGGATAATGCCACAAATCTACCTTCCGACAGTATTAGTTCTAGAACTGAACAAATGTCTATTTTATCTAAACTTACAGATAAAATTTTTCGAAATTCTAAGGTCTTAGATGATTTAGCTGATACTAAAAATTTAAAATTATCTGATTTAGACCAAAAAAATCTAAAGTTAATGAACGATATCATTATTAGAGAAAATGCAGTTGACCCAATCTTAAAAACGAAGCTCATAGAACAAAAATTAAAATGTGAACATTTATGGAGGGAAGCTCGTCAAAATAATGATGTTTCTATAATAGAAGATGAATTTAATAATCTTTTAAACTTAGTTCATGAGGAGTCATTACAGTTATCTATTATTACAAAACTATCTCCTTATGATTCATTAATATCAAAATACGATATAGATTATAATTCTAATAAAATTGATAATATTTTTGATATTATTCAAAAGGAAATAATTCCTTACTACTTATCTGCAGATAAAATAAATGACCCAATAGTCTATAAGTCAACAATCTCCGAAAATGAAATTTTAAATCAAACTAAAAAGAAATTAGCAGAGCTTAATTTTAATTTTGCTCAGGGCCGTATAGATCAATCTCATCACCCTTTTTGTGGAGGCGCTAATAGTGATGTACGAATAACTACTAGATTTGAAAATAATATACTAGAGACATTATCAGCGCTTTTTCATGAAACAGGTCACGGTGTATACGAACAAAATAGACCTAAAGAACTTCTTTATGAGCCAGTTGGACAATCGAGAAGTTTGAGTGTACATGAGAGCCAATCTTTATTTTATGAAAATCATATTTTTAAAACAAATGAATATTTTATTAAATTTGCTGAGATTTTTGATAACAAGAATGAACTATTAAAATCCTTTAAAGATCACTATCACACAATCAGGTATAACCCAGTAAGGGTAAGTTCTGACGAGTTTTCTTATCCAATTCATGTCTATATAAGATATGAAATAGAAAAAGTAATTTTTTCTGAGAAGATAAAATTTCAAGATATTAGGAACCTTTGGAATTCGATGTATCAGAAATATTTAAATATTAATTTAGTAAATGACACTGATGGAGTTTTGCAAGATATTCACTGGTATGAGGGAATTTTTGGATATTTTCCTACTTATGCTTTAGGGGCAATGATATCATCACAAATTAAATATAATTGTCCTTTTTATGAGGATTTTTTAAAAAAACCTGAGTCTGAAAATATTAAGAATATTGCTAATTGGTTAAATAAAAATATTCATCAAAGAGCTTCTTTGTATTCTTCTGATGAAATGTTACAAAATATTTCTGGAGAAAAATTAAACCCTTCTTACTATTCAAGGCATCTAAGAGAAAGATTTTTAAAATGAATTATAAAAGTACAAGAAACAATCAAGTGATTTTTACCTCTGAGCAAGTACTCAATTATGGCCTAGCACCAGACGGAGGATTATTTGTCCCAGAACTTTTACCCTCTTTCTCACAAGATCAAATAAAATCTTTAAACGGATCAAGTTATTACGATATTGCAAATTTTATAATGCAACCCTTTTTAACAGACTTATTTTCAGAAGAAGAAATTAAAACTATTATAAAGGAAGCCTACAGTAATTTTGACAAAGAAATTGTATCTTTGACTCCAATGGGTGATAATCATTTACTCAATCTTTTTCATGGCCCTACATTAGCATTTAAAGACTATGCTATGAGTCTTCTAGCAAAGATTTACGAATATTACTTAGAAAAACAAAATAAGAAGTTAGTTATCATTGGAGCAACATCAGGAGATACTGGTTCTGCAGCTATACAAGCTTTTAAAGGCATCAAAAATATAAAGATTTTTATACTTCATCCCCATAATTCCACATCTCTTTTTCAAAGAAAACAAATGACAACAAGTGGAGCAGATAATGTTTTTAATATTGCATTAAATGGAAGTTTTGATGATTGTCAGACATTAGTTAAACAATGCTTTCAAGATCAAACTATAAATCAAAATTTTAACCTAACTGCTATTAATTCAATCAATTGGTTTCGTGTTCTTCCACAGTCAATTTATTATGCCTGGAGCTTCCTCAATCATGATATCAAGAGTTTCGTTGTGCCAAGTGGTAATTTTGGAAATATTTATTCTGCCTATGTTTTAAGAAAAATGGGCTTTCCTTTAAAAGATTTAGTTATAGCTACTAATGAAAATAATATTCTCCATAGAATCATCAAAAATAATGATTTCAGTCTGCATGACGTAGTCAAAACTAATAGCCCCAGTATGGATATTACTATTTCTAGTAATTTTGAGAGGTTACTTTGTGATTTTATTAGCCCTTCAGATCTTGATGATCTTTACCAAAAAATGCTAAATAATAAACATTCTAAAAGTATTAATTCTGAAATACATGAACAGCTATCTCAGAAATTTCTATCTATATCTGTTAACTCTAGCGAAGTAGAAAAACAAATAGAGAGGTTATACAAAAATTTAAATATTCTAATCGATCCTCATACAGCAGTAGGCGCCATGGGGGCAGAGAAATTAAAATTAAAAAATGTAGCATGCCTTGCTTGTGCTCATCCTGTCAAATTTCAGGAAACAGTGAGACAATCTTTGCAACATGATATTCAATATGATAAAAACTTTAAATTTGATCAAAATGAAGAATTTAACGTACTAGATAATAATTATTTACTATTAAAGGAGTATATTCAAAACCATGCCTAATGTTCATTCTTTAAAAAGTGGCTTAACACTTATTACTGATTATATAGACACTGTCGAAACCGTATCTGTTGGAATGTGGAATAAGGTTGGTGCAAGAAATGAGCACGAAAGTGTCAATGGAGTTGCCCATCTTTTAGAGCATATGGCCTTTAAAGGTACAAAGACACGATCAGCTTTAGATATAGCTAAAGAGGTTGAGATGGTTGGCGGTGCTGTAAACGCATACACTTCCCGAGAAGTCACAGCTTACTACATGAAAGTTTTAAAAGAAGACATAGGTTTATCTATTGATATTATTAGCGATATTTTGCAAAACTCTGCCTTTGATCCTAAAGAATTAGATCGTGAGAGAGGTGTTATTCTTCAAGAAATTGGAATGTACTTAGATACACCTGATGATGTGGTCTTTGATAAATGGCAAGAAGTAGCTTATCCCAATCAGCCAATGGGAAGATCCATCTTAGGTAAGAGTGATATCATCAAAACAATCTCTAGGGATCAAGTAGAAGGTTTTATGAAAAGCTACTATAAACCAGAAAAAATGATTTTTTCTGTCTCTGGAAACTTTAACGAGAGTAAAGTTATAGAATTAGTAGAAAAACATTTTCAAAATTTACCTCAGGGTAATGAAAATCATTCACCTGTCTCAGTTTATCAAGGTGGAGAGTTTCGCCAAGATAAAGACTTAGAACAGGTCAACATTATATTAGGCTTTGAAGGAGTTGATTTTTACTCAGATTTATATTACCCAACTGCAGTATATTCTACTGTTTTAGGTTCAGGCATGTCTTCCAGATTATTTCAAGAAATAAGAGAAAAAAGAGGATTGGTATACAGTATCTCAAGTTACACATCATCTTTTTCTGATTCAGGTATTTTTGGGGTTTATGCTGGTACGGGCCAAAAAGAAGTAATGGAATTAGTCCCAGTTTTGTGTGATCAATTAAATATTGATGCGACTCAATTTACATCTGAAGAGCTCCAAAGAGCTAAAGCACAATTTAAATCTTCATTATTAATGGGGCAGGAGAGTACCTCTCGTCGATGTCGATCCAATGCATCTAAGTATTTAATGCATAAAAGATTAATACCCCATGAAGAGATTATTTCGGAAATAGATAAGGTTCAGCTTGAAGACTTAGAAAAAGCTAGAAAAAATATTCTAAAATCTAATATTACCTTATCTTCTATAGGACCAATTAAAGACTTAGAGTCTCTTGAGTCAGTTAAAAGAAGATTCAGTTAAAGTCTCAGCTGAATGACGTGCTAGCAAGTCAACTTCATTATTTAATTTATTTGTGTCATGGGCCTTTACCCACTTCCATTTAATTTTTTTTAAGTAATTAAGCTGATCTAATCTCTCCCATAACTCTTTATTTTTGACCGGATTCTTAGATGCTGTTTTCCAATTATTTTTTTTCCAATTAGTAACCCATAATGTAATTCCATTTTTTAAATAATTACTATCTGTGTAGATTGACATTTCTTTGTGGTTAACTAAAAATTCTATAGCCTTAATAGCAGCAGTAAGCTCCATTTGATTATTAGTTGCATTAATACTGTAACCTGATCTTGAGGAAATAACCCCTTCATTGTTTACTAGGAACGCCCAACCTCCCTTACCTGGGTTTCCTAAGCATGAACCATCAGTGTAAACTTCAATCAAAAGAAATCCTGTAAATTATTCTTTCTGTGAAAATTGATTATTTCAAAAAATGCAAGAGGATCTTTGTGATCAACTTCCCCAGAAGTATTAAAGTATTTATCATGTAATCTTGTCATAAAAAATCTAATAGCACTTGCTTTCAAATAAAAATTAAAATTATTTTTTTCTAATTCATTCCATTCTATTAAAGAAAAATATCTATTGAAAAATAAATTGAAATTCTTTTCCTCAAATTTTTGATAATCAAAAAACCAAGCGTTAACTAAAGTAGAAAAGTCATAAACTATAGTATCACTACAGGTAAAGAAGAAATCTATAAGTCCAGAAATTTTATTATCTTCAAAAAATATATTGTCCTTAAAGAGATCAGCATGTATGAGGGCAGTTCTCAATTCATTTGAGAATTTATCATGCATATCATTGATTAATTTAATTACTTCTTTTAATTCATTCTTATGTTGACCTTGATAATCTTCAAACTTTTTAATTATATATTTCCATGTGGGTGTTAACATATCATTTGTTCTTTTAAGATTAGATTTTAGTCCAATTTCATGCATCTTAGATACAGTATCTCCTAAAGAACTAAGGTTCTCACTATTTGGTTGACTGATTTTCTTTCCTTCGATGAACGAATAAATAGCGCATGGTTTATTTTGAACTTCAAAAATATTTTTATTATTTACACTTATAGCTGTAGGGCAATTTATACCTGATTGATTGAATTCATACATCGCATTATTAAAAAATGGAAGGTCACTCCCTTTTGTTCTTTTTTCAAAAATGGTAAAAATCAATTTCTTTTGATTTTTGAGAGTTACTAAATAATTAGTATTCTCAACACCTTCTTTTATTCCTTCAACTGAGTTAATTTCTCCTATTGTATTAAAAAGAGGGGAGATATCATTAGTTTTGATTTTGGTATATACAGCCATTAGATAAACTATAATTAAAAATTTAGTGTTTTCATTGTAATTTAATAGTATTAACTATCACAATGTACAAATCATTTATATTGGCAATTTTATTATTTTCTATTTTAAGTTCGTGTAGTCTCAAAAACCCATTATCAAAAAAAGTTGATTTAACTTATTTAGATTGCCCAAAATCATTAATCTTAGCTCCCGGAAAGAGTTTGTCGTTAGAAAATATTAATATTTCGTTGAGTAAGGATTATTCTATTAACTGTTATTACACGGAAGATAATATAGATGAAGTAATTTTTGATTTTAATTATCAACTAAATATTGAAGTTAAGAATACTGAATTAAAAAAAATCAATGCTGACTTTTGGATTTTTGTAACTAATAAAGAAGAGTCAGAAAAAATATTAGAAAGTAGTTTTACTAAATCTTTAGACTTATCACAAGCAATTCAAGAAAATAATCAACTCTATTTATCTTTCAAAGACTCAGTAAAGCTGAAAAGATATGAATATGATCAGGGTATTAAAATTTTTTTATCTCTAAATTAATTTAACGATTTAAATTCAGAGACACTTTTGGTAAGTATCTTACTTTTTTCATCGTCAGATAAGTTAGTTAAATACCCGGCTATAAGGTTATTGAGCTCCTCTGAAGCTTGGGTTTTAATAGATTGAATAGCTGAGAGTTCGATTTGCTTGATTCTATCCAAAGAATTTTTTTCCTTAGATGCAATAGCTTGAGTTGTTTTTTCAATAATATCTTTTGAAGAGGATTCTGCTTGTAATTTAGCACTAGATAAAAGCTCATTAATTTTATTTTCTAGATCTGAGGTCTGTTTTTGTGCCTCATCTAATTTTTTTTCAGAGTCATTGAAAGACTGTAATGAAGAGTTAATGTTCTTCTTAATTTCTTCAATTTTTGTATCTAGGCCACCAATCATCATACTTTTGAAAGGCTTGTACATAAGTATCAAAAAAATAATAAACGAAATTAAAAGCCAAAATTTAGGATCTTCAAACATTTATTAAATTTTTATTTTATCCTTATCAAAGTTAGTAATTTTTGTAATAAAATTAGTAGCTGACTCTTTGAGTTGAGAGTTTAATTCACTTAAAGCCTGATTTTTTTCCTGAGCGACTTTTTCTTCTGTTTGTTTAATCTCATTTTGAATCTTTTCCTCTGTAGCCTTAATTAGTTTTTCACTTTCCACTAGAGCGCTCTCTTTTGCCTCATTAATAATCTTATTAGCTTGATCTTTAGCCTCATTAATCTTTGTTTCGTAATTTTGAATTAACTGCTCAGCCTTTTTGATTAATTCATCTTGTTTTGAGATGTGAGATTGAACAAATTCATCTCTCTTATTCAAAAAAGCTCTAATTTTAGGGAGCGTAAAATATGTTAATACTGTAAAAAGTATCACAAAGAAAACGCCCAGCCAAAAAAGCTGAGATATAAAAAATTCTACTTGTTCTAATTGAGGCATAAAGTGATTTTATTTATTAAAAATTATGAGAATAAAATCACTAATGCGATAACTAGAGCAAAAAGTGCGATAGCTTCTACGAGAGCAAATCCTAACATTGTCATAGTAAAAACTTCATTTCTTGCAGCTGGGTTTCTACCAACGGCAGTAATAAAAGCAGCAAAAACATTACCAATTCCAATACCAGCACCGATCACACCAATAACGGCTAATCCTGCTCCTAAATACTTAAGTCCTTCAACTAGTTCCATATTTACCTCCTTATGTTCACCTAGTGTAAGTGTAAAGCGTCGTTAATATACAAGCATGTTAATATTGCAAAAACATAAGCTTGTAAAAATGCAATTAGTATTTCTAATCCTGTAAGCGCGATTATAAACACTAACGGCAAAATTCCAAAAAACCCTAAAGCTGATACAAATCCAGCAAAAACCTTTAATAAAGTATGACCCGCAAGCATATTAGCAAAAAGACGGACTGATAAGCTAATAGGTCTAGATAAATAAGATATTACCTCAATAGGGATTAAAAGAGGTAACATATAAATAGGCAGTCCAGGTATTACAAAGAAACCAAAAAACTTAACCCCATGCTTTACGAAACCAAGCACTGTAACAAAAATAAAAACACCCATAGCTAAAGCTAAAGTGACGATAATATGACTAGTAAATGTAAAGCTATAAGGAATCATACCAAAAAGATTTCCAAATAATATGAACATAAATAATGCAAATACTAAGGGGAAATATTTTTTTCCTTCTTTTCCAACGGTATCGTTGATTAAGCTGCTTATAAAATTAAAACCAAGTTCAGACGCTACTTGTAGCCTTGAAGGATAAAGATCCTCTACAGAGTTAGTTTTCTTTGTTTTTAAAAAAGGAATAGTAAAAAAAGCAATAATAAAAACAGTGGTAATAGTCATCCAAAGTGCTGAATTTGTGAAAGATAAATCTAATCCAAATACATTAATTTCTACAATGGGTTGTACTTCAAATTGTTTTAAGGGACTTTCACCTTTAGCCATGGGGTAATAAAACAGATTTATTTATGATTTTCTATGCGACGTATAAGCCTGTAGATATTCAATAAACCTGCTAAGAAACCCAATATAATCAAGGAAATTAGGCCTATAGGCTTAGTGTCAAAGAATTTATCAATTAACAAACCCAATATTACAGAAACGATTAAAGCTGCTAATAATTCAGATGAGATTCGATATGCAAAACTCAATCCTTTTAAACTAGATCCACTACTTTCACTTTTGTCGTCTTTTTTATTCTGCATATTTAACTGCTTCTTCTAATTCAACAGACACAATCTGAGATACCCCTTCTTCAGGCATAGTCACACCATATAATCTATCTACGCGAGACATAGTCATTCTATTGTGAGTAATAATTATAAATTTAGTCTGAACTTTTTCAGAAATTTCTTCCACCATACTACAAAATCTATCAACATTATTATCATCAAGAGGAGCATCAACTTCATCTAAAATACAAAAAGGAGAGGGATTAGCTATAAAAACTGCAAAGAGTAATGATATAGCAGTAAGCGCCTGTTCACCTCCAGATAAAAGAGTAATGTTTTGCATTTTCTTTCCTGGAGGGCTTGCAAAAATTTCTAATCCTGAGTTTAACGGGTCTTCGTCATTTTGAATAAGCTTCAGATTAGCTTTTCCACCTCCAAATAATTTAGTGAAGAGTCTTTCAAAGTTTTCGTTAACAATTTTAAATGCATCACGGAGACGAGTTACACCTTCTTTATTAATTTTATTAATAGCCTCATGAAGCTTTTCTATGGATTCTTGAATTTCATTTTTGTCTTTTATAGTTTCGTCAACTTTCTCTCGTAATTTGCTATATTCGTCTTCAGCTAATAAATTTACAGCTCCTATTCTTTCTCTCTCAGCTACTAATCTTAAGACTCTTTTTTCAGCTGTCTCTAAGTCCTCATCTTTTTTAAATTTTTCAATTTCATTTTCTAAATTTAATAAGTCAGCATGGATTTTCTCTCGACAAGACAAAGAAAGTTGATTGAGATTATTTGAGTAATTTGAAATTTCAGACTCTTTTCTAATTAACTCCTCTTTTACTACCGAATAATTTTGCTCTTTATTTCGGAGCTCTTTGGATAGCTCCTCTAAGAAGTTTTCTTGCTCTTGTAGTTGATTATCAAAAAGTTTTTTTTCATTATCTAATTCATTAATCTTATTTAACAAAAATTGCCTTTTACTATCAATATCTCCAGGATTATTTTGAGATATTTCTAATTCTTCACTGGCAGTTTTAATTCTATCTTTAAGATCATGGACTTTTTGATTTGTAATTTCTAAAATTCTTTCCCATTCAATAATCTGTTTTTTTAAATCATTTAATCGTTTCTCTTTTAATTCAGCTAATATCGAAGATATGTTAGACTCGTAACTACTAGATATAAATAGACCGTCCCATCGCCATAAATTGCCTTCTAAATCAACTATGGCCTGTCCTGGTTTCAAATATTTATGATTTTCATATCCTTCATCTTTATTATTCACTATGGCGACACTACTTAATTTACTAAGAATTCTTTGAGGAGACTTGATAACATCTGAGGCGATCTTGCAATCGAAGTTAAACTTAGATTTTTGAGTATCCTGAATATTTTCTGTCCAATAGAAAATCTCATCTTTATCCAGAGAGGCTAAAAGCTCCTTACCAAAGATTGCTGCTACAGAGTTTTCATACATTTTATCAAATGAGATATTATTTAATAAACTTCTATCAGATTGACCAACGGCACTATCAGATACGTTATCAAAATCTTTTGAAGATATTTCTTCAATTTCTCTATTTATTTCATTTAATTTCAAATTAGTTTCATCATATTGTTGAACTTCAACCTGAAGATCTTTATCTAATTGCTTAACTCGATGTTCGAGATTTGTTTTATGTTCTTCAAAACGCAGCTCTTCTTGCTTAAGATTTTCTACTGTCATATTTAGACGCTCTAATTCTGTATTTAATGAATAGCTCTTTTCCCTCATAGGAGGAATTTTTACTTTTAAATCTTCGTAAGCTTGATCCTTAGAGGAGACATCTCCCTGAAACTCAGTTAGTCTAATTTGAATTTTATTTTTATCCCCTTCTAAGGACTCAATTATTTTTTGTATTTCATTTCTTTTGACAAAAAAGACAGAAGCTTCAGCATTTTTTATCAAAGTAGATATATTCCTAAATCTTTCAGCTTCTTTAGATTGTTTTTTTAGGATCGCCAGTTGCTCCTCATATGTCGTTATAACATCCTCAACTCTTAGTAAGTTATTATTGGCAGCTTTAAGTCTTAGCTCAGAGTCGTGTCTTCTTGATTGCAAACCCAAGATACCAGCAGCCTCTTCAAGGACCATTTTTCTATCTTCTGGCTTAGCCTGAGTAATAGCCCCAATTCTTCCTTGACTCACAATAGATGTAGATCTTGCAGAAGTTGAAGCATCCGCAAATAGTAATTGTATGTCCTTTAGACGAACTTCTTTTCCATTAATATACGAGCTTGATCCTTCTCCTCTATAAATTTTTCGAGAAATTTCTAGTTGTTTAGATTGATATCTATTTTCTAAGTCGTTACCTTCGACATTAATATACAACCCAACCTCTGCTAAATTCCAAGAGGGCCGAATGTCAGTACCATTAAAAATTAAATCATCAATTTCCTTACCTCGTAATTGTTTAGCTGATACCTCACCAAGACCAAATCGAATTGCTTCTACTATATTTGATTTTCCACAGCCATTTGGTCCAACTATTCCAGTTAGACCATTTTTAACTTCAAAATCCGTAGGCTCAACAAAAGACTTAAAACCTTTTATTGATAATTTATCTAATGATAGCAAACTATTTTTTCAATTTTTTTGAAATAATTTTTATAAACTCTGAAGCAGGTCTGTTTCCCTGAACTTTCTCTCCACCAACAATAAAAGTAGGTGTGCTCTCTACTCCAAAAATATTTTGAGAGTCAACTTGAAGACTAAGTAATTTATTTTGTAAATCTTCATTTTTTAAACACACCTCTAGTTGATCCTCACCCAATCCATGTTGAAGTCCATAACTATTTAGCATTTCAATTATACCTTCACCAGTTTCAGCTTTTGTCCAAACATCATAATTCTCATAAACAGAGTCAATATAATTAGGGCGGATAGACAGATCACAGTTACCTACAATTGATGCATAAAATGCTGCCTGATTTAAAGGAAAATCAACAACATAGTAATTAACGTTCTTGAAGACATCACTTTCTTTTAACTCTATAAGTGTTTCATTATGAAAAGTAGCACAATGAGAACAGCTAAAAGATGAAAATTCAATAATATCTACTGTACTGTCAGATTTTGACTCAATTACCGGAATTAATAAATTGTCACTTAGAAATTGCTGATACTCATAGTCTTTAGAATAAGCATTAATTGAGAAGATAAAAAAAACTGAGACAATAAACAAAAATTTATTCATTAATTTTATTACTAATATTTTTAAAAATAGATCTTACTTCTTCATCCTTTATATCATTTAATTGTTGATTATTAACATCTTTTAATTTTTTAGAGCTATTTTTTTTGATTACAGAATTTACTAAACTTTCTTTACTTAAAACATCCTGAAAAAATAGGATTTTATTAACTTTAATTCCTAAAATTTCTTCACATTTCAATTTTATTTCAGGATTTTTTGAATGAAGTTCAAAAGATTTAGATGAGTCAATTTTGAATTCTAAATTAAGAGAATCTGTCTGCCCAAGTAAAGTAATTTTTTTAATTTTGACAAAATGATGATTTATTCCAAATATTTTCTCCCAATTTTTTATTAAAAGTGTGTTTATCTTTAATTTTTTTTTATTTACTTTGTTTATTAAATGAAAGGCAACATCGTTCAATTTGGAAATTTTTTTCATCAAAATAATTTTAGTAAACTTATTCTATCTTGGTTTAAAAAAAATCAAAGACACTTATATTGGAGAGATAATCGAAGCCTTTACCTGACATATCTAACTGAAATAATGCTTCAGCAAACATCTGTTAAAACTGTTGAGAACAAATTAAAGGTCTATTTAGATAAATTTCCAAATTTTAGCTCATATAGATCTAAAAAATTAAACGATTTGTTAAGTAGTTGGTCAGGGTTGGGATATTACAATAGGGCAGAAAACTTATTCAAATCAATAAAAATTATTAATGAAAAATATAAAGGAAAAATACCGAGCAATAAGTTTGAATTATTGTCTCTGCCAGGTATTGGTCAATATACTGCTAATGCTATTCTATCAATAGGTTTTAATAAAAAAGCTTATCCCATCGATGTAAATATTAGAAGACTGTTAAATAGAATATTAGATTGCACACTAACTGATGAAGAACTTGAAAGAGTCTTAGATATTTCATTCAAAAACAAAAGAAACTTTAGACATTTTTCAGAGTCCATGATGGATTATAGTTCTTCTATATGCAAGAAATCATCTCCATTATGCAATGAATGTATTTTCAATAAGTTTTGTAAGTCAGCTTATAAGAAATTTGATAAAAAAATTCTAAAAAAAATTAAACATCAAAATTTAGAATTTTATATAATCAAAAAAAATAACTTATTATGTTTTATTAAAAATCCTAGTTTTCAGTTTTATAAAAAATTTAATCATCTACCCTCAAATTTAGATAAAAAGTTTATTTCTTTTATAAAATTTGCGGAAAAACAAAAAGTAATGAGTTTTAAATATTCAATTACAAATCATAGATTTAAAATTAATGTCTATAATTTGAAAAATTTGAAAATTAATTATCAGAATATTAAGTGGGTTAAAAAAACTGAATTAAAAAAAATAGCATTACCGACTTTATTTAAAAAAATTCTTTATTAATTACGAATTTTTTTTCTAATCTCATCAATAGAGACTAAATTTTTTTTTTGATCTTCGTAATGCCAAAAATCCCATCCATTAAAAGAAGTTGTGTTATTTACTTTAGCTGCAATTTTGTGAATAGACCCTCTTTGATCTTGGTAGGAAATACTTCCATCAGGGAGAATAGTAGCCCTATGATTTTTTTTGTTATTATATAACTGGGATCCAGGTTTTAAATAACCTGAGTTAATAAGAGTACCGAATGGAATTTTTTTTATTGGCTTATCTTTTTCATTTAAATCTAGAAGCTTATGATCAAGAGATTTGATTGATTTTAACCTTTTATTAGCAATTTTTTGGTACGATCGATCCTTTTCAAAACCAATATAATTTCTTCCTAAGTATTTTGCTGATGCGCAGAAACTCCCAGTACCAGCAAATGGTTCTAAAACTAGATCATCTTTAAGGGTTGATTGCAGAATTATCCTGTTCATTAAAGCTAAGGGTTTCTGTGTAGGATGGGCGGTTTCATTGTTTCCATTCTTAATTCTTTCTTTACCTGAACAAATTGGAAAATTCCAAACACTTCTCTCTTGTTTATCTTCGTTACCAGTCTTCAAAGTGTGGTAATTAAATTGGTATTTTGATTTAGGGCTCTTAGAGCACCAGATCAATGTCTCATGTGCATTAGTTAGTCTTGTTGCTCTGAAATTTGGCAAAGGATTAGATTTAACCCATATGACGTCATTTAAGATCCAAAAATTTAAATCTTGAAGGATTTTACCAATCCTAAAAATATTATGATATGAACCAATAATCCATAGTCCGCCATCATCTTTTAATATTCTTTTGCAACTCTCTAGATATGAATAGGTGAACTGATCATAAGATTGATAATTATCAAATTTATCCCAATCTTGGCTAACACCATTGACAACTGAATGATTAGGTCTAGTTAACTCTTTATTTAATTGGAGGTTATATGGTGGATCTAGAAAAATGAGGTCAATAGACTTATCATCTAATTTTTTTAAAAGTTCTAAACAATCACCCAAATGGATTTTGTTAGTTTTAATCACCTATGAATCTTATTTTTTTTTTGATTCAATAGTAGTAGGAGACAATACCTCTGTTGATAACTAGGTAGATAACTTTGTAATAAGTTGACAAATAGGTTGATAAGTTTTTCTATGATATTGACTGACTCCAACTTTATTTACAGCAGATAGATGATTTTTGGTTCCATAGCCTGCATTTTTATTCCACTCATAAAAGTTTTCAATAGAGTGAAGTTTTGTCATTAATTTATCTCTAAATACTTTAGCAATAATCGAGGCAGCTGAGACTTGTTCGATTTTATCATCCGCTTTTACCATGGATGATACGTTATAGTTCATTAAATCCTTGGGAATAAAACTCCCGTCAATTATCACTTGATCTTGGCTATTTGCTATTGATTTAACCGCTCTTGCCATTGAATCAAGAACAACTTTATGGATATTTGTTTTTTCAATATCTCTTTTTTTTCCAAAAACAATTTTGTATGAAAAGTTAAGTTTATTATTCTCTTTAAGAAAATCAAAAATTTTCTCTCTTTTAACTTTACTTATTTTTTTTGAGTCTCTTACCTTGAATGGAAATTCTTCAAATAGTGAATTTTGGGATTTGAAAGCACATATTATTACACTTCCAACTAAAGATCCTCTGCCGACCTCATCAACGCCAACAATATATTTATTCATCTAGTCTTGGAATTAACTCAATAAAATTACATGGCTTATGTCTTACATCAAGTTGATAAAAAAGAATATCATTCCAAGCATCTCGAACAGCAGAAGAGGAGCCTGGGAGACAAAATATATATTTTTTATTTACCAGAAATGCACTTGAACGGGATTGTATGGTTGATGTACCGATTTTATTGTAACTTAGTTGTCGAAATAATTCACCAAAACCAGGTATTTCAATCTCTGATATTTTCTTTATTGCATCAATAGTATTATCTCTTCCAGTTAATCCAGTCCCACCTGTAGTTATGACTACATCATGATTTTTAGATTTTGTTAATTTTTCAACAATAGGAATAAAAATAGAAGGTTCATCCTCAATAATTTGATAGTGCGAGACTTCATGCCCCTTTTTAATAATTAATTCTTTAAGAGTTTTACCAGACTTATCATTCTCATACTTTCTGGTATCCGATAAAGTAATTATGGCAATATTTATTTTTTTAAAATCTATTTTTTCATTAATCATTTATCAAAATTGTATTAGATTCTATGAGCTCATCTGCATAATTAAATGAATTATGATTGATTAATTCATAAATAACAACATTAGTTAAAACTCTTTCTACGAACAGTCTTGTTTCCCTCGATGGAATGGACTCAATTAATAAAAAACTATCATTATTAAATGATGTTTTTTTCATCCATTTAGATAAGTTTCCTGGCCCCGCGTTGTAGGAAATAAGTGCCTTAAGTAAATCATTATTGATATGTTTTAATCTAAGTAGGCTTTGCAAATAAAGACTGCCGGTCTCAACATTTATTTGAGGATTATATAAAATCCTTGGATTAGATTTAAAATCGTAATTTTTATTCACCATTCTCGCAGTTGAAGGTAGGATTTGCATTAAACCATATGCTCTTTTGCCACTCTTAGCAAAAGCACTAAATTGAGATTCTTGTCTTATCATACTTATAATAATCGTAGGGTCGATTTCATTCAAATCATATCCTTGTATCCATTTTGGAGTAGGATATAAAAATTTTATAGGTGCTTTTTCTTTAAATAAATACTTTGCTGTTTTAATTTGCAATGAACTCAAATCGTTATTTATAGAAAATCCTAATATTATTCTTTTAAACCTATCGTTTGAAATACTTTGAATACGGTTAAGCTCTATTTCGGCAACAGGTATTTCTCCAATTTCTATCAAAGCTTGTATTCTTTTTCCTAAATTAGTTTTTAGAAATAATTCAAGATCATTTATCATTTCTAGATCGTTAAATTCATTGTCAATAATGGGTTTATCTAAAATTCTACAAGATAGAATTGAGTAAATATTAAAACTTGGCTTACAAGCATTGTTTAGCGCACTAAGAGATGCTTGAAAAGTTATATTGTCTTTTGCATCTTTAGTTGCAGATAAGAAAGACCAATATGCGCCCGCATTTTTTAACCATTTATTATCTGTTATTTTGGAAAGTATTAAAAATTGTCTAGAGGCTTTTTGGAACTCGCCCTTGCGATAATAAGCCAAACCCTTAATCCAAAGTCCCTCTGAATAAGGCTCCTCAATAAAAGACTCATCATTTAGAACTTTGATAGCTTTATCATCAAGATTTGCTAGGTAATAACCATTTGCTATTTTTGAAAGTAGAAAAGCTCTCTCCTTGTTGTTGAAATGTCTTGTATGATGGTTTAAATATTCTAGCGCACCTGTAGGCCAGCCTCTTCCAACTCTTGAGCGAACAGTATTATATATACTAATTTTTTTTGAGTAATTTTTTGAAGTAAAAATTTTTCGAAGAGGACTTACTTTAGTTTCTTGAGCTAAGTTTTCTGTAAAAATTATGTCTAATGAAGGGTAATTATTTTTTTTGGGCTTTTTTGCGTCTGTGGGTTTTCTTTTGACTCCTAGTTTATAAATTCTTTTTGCCTCATATTGGAAATGATATTCTCTGAGCCAATCTCTTAATTCTTCAAAACTAGATCGATGCTTTGTGGGGTGTAATAATTTTAAAGCTTGAACATGCCCCATAAGTATTTTGTCATCTAATTTTGTAATATTTCTATCGGCTAAAGAAAAGTCACCATTCCTATAATCCTTAAAAATTGATTTATATAATTTTATATCTTTTTGGCTTAGAGCTAATAAATTTTGAGTTAAAAAGAAAATTACAATAGTTAGAATATATTTCATTCTATCCTCCCAATTGCTTCTGAATTTCTTTAAGGTCTTCCCAAGCATCTTTTTTCAATTCAGGATTATTAACTAAAATTTCAGGCTCATAAAGAACTCTACACTTTTTTGGAGTGGTATCGTTAGGTGTGTTAAAATCAAACCATTTACCTCTTAGCGACATTGAAGATAAATCAGTTGCTAATAGCATTTTGATACAATAGTTAGACATAATTATAAGATACTTAGGATTTATTATTTCTATTAATTTATAATTAACTATTTGAATTTGAGTTAAAAACCCCTCATCATCATATAAATTTTCTAAACCTCTTGGTATGTATGAGGCTAAACAAATATTAGCTCTTTTTAACTTAATTGAAGATAACATTTTATCAAATAATTCACCGGATTTATTATCCAAAATTTTTTGATCTAGTTTATGGCATTTACCAAAAAAAAATAAAATTTTTGATTCAAAATTTCCTTCAATTAATTTTGAATTAAAATTATAGCTTTGATTGAGGTATTTTTCTAATTCTTCTATTGATGTTGAGGAGTGCACACTTACTTTTTTAGCAATTTCTTTTGGGGGTATTTTCATTTGCTTTTCTGCACCTGGGTCATTTAGTTTGAATTCTTCTAAATTCATCAATTCCAAAAGAATATTTTTTTGATAGTGTTTAATGTCCATGTTTAAGTTATTTGGCTATGTTGGGAATTTTATATTTTTTTTTATGTTAAATGTACATGCTAATGGGGCGCAACTTCAAAATAATTATGATAATCAGATCTTAAGCTCGATATATTCAGAGTATAATAATGATTATTTAACTTGGAAAACATTACCTAGATACGACAAATTTATTGAAAAAAAGTCTTATTTACTTAATCAAATTATTATTGAAGAGTATGGGAATATTAACAATATCACATCAGGAAAAAATTTTACTTTAGACTTATTAAAGTCTCTTGAACAAATAAAAAAAAATAAATGTACAACTTTAGATAGCAAAAGTACCTATTATATTTTTGAGGAAATCTTAAAAAATAGCTTTAATTTTTGGTCTAGCTACTGTCAAGACAAGGTAGATAAAAGTCTTTTAGTTTCAAATGATGATAGATTTATGAATATTTCATTTATTAATAACCTTTATCTCCAGTTTAAAGAGAATAATTTAAATGAAATTGAAAAACTTCATAAAATTATTACAAATGATACTTTACTCTTATCTCAATTTAATTCTAAGCAACTCAATCTAATTAATAATATTTTCCAATCTAAAAATCTCCAATTTTCTTTGGATGATTTATTAGGTTTAAATAATTCTCTCAACAGTTTAACTATAAAACTTGATGAAAATTTTCTAGTTAGTGATTATACCGATTTAATCAATATGCAAATATATCAGACTAGTCTCTATTATTTTTATGCTAAGGAGTATAAAAATTCACTAGCACTTTTATCTTACTTGATTAAAAATGATGTTAAGAATAAAGATTATTATCTCTATAAAAAAACTTCATTCGAGGCTGAGTTAAACCCCAATGAAAAAATGTTAAAATTAATCAATGATTTAAATTTTCAAGATAATAATAATTTTCAATTTTTTAAAGATTATCTTTTTCTAAAAACTGCAATAGAATTTGATTATAACATTAAAGAGTTAATTAATTATTATCAAAAAATAATTTCTAAAAATGAATGGCAGTCTATAGAACTTGCCATGATAGTTGCCATAGAGCTCTACAGTCAAAATAAAAATATTAAAGCACTAGAATTTATTGATAATTGTTGTTTAAAAATTATAGAAAATTCTACTGATCCAATACATTTATTCAAATATGGTATTCTATTAGAACGCAACGATAAGATAAAAGTTTCTGAAGATATTATTCAAAAGAGCATTGATATTTCTGAGGGTAATTATCCTTATATTCTAAATTATCTTGCTTATTTATGGGTGGATAATAATAGGAATCTTGAATTAGCAGAAAAAATGCTTCTTCAGGCTGTTGAGGACTCAAATTATGAAGATGGAGCTATACTTGATAGTTTAGGTTGGCTTTATTTTAAAAAAAATGAAATTGAACTAGCTGAAAAATGGATATTACAGGCCTATAAAATGGAACCTTCGGAGCCAGAAATAATTGATCACTTGTCTCAAATTTATTCTAAACAAGAACGAACCAAAGAAGCAAAATTTTTGGATAATAAAATCTTATTATTCCATAAGGATTACTTTAAATTTAACGATATTGTGAAAAGAAATTGAAAACTACTTTATTAACATCACCTGCAAAAATTAATTTAACATTAAAAATTTTAAATTATGACAAATTACTGTCGAAGCATAAAATATCCTCAAAAGTATATTTATTAAAACTCTCTGATACCATCAAGGTTTCGAAATCTAAAAATTTATCGATAAAATACTATATCAATAAAAAAAAAATTATTGTTCAAAACGATATTATAAAAAAAACTATACTTTATTTTGATAAAAAATATGGAACTAATTCAAAATTTGAAATTTCAATAAATAAAGTGATACCTATTGGTTATGGACTAGGTGGTGGATCATCTAATTCTGCAAGTATCTTAAAATTTCTTTATGAATTTCATAATATTGATAATAAAAACTTTTACATAGATGCACCTAACATTGGCTCAGATGTTTTAATTTTTTATGATAATTATCCAAAAGTAATTGATGGATTAGATAAATTTAAAAAAATTTTCTCAAGAAAACCGAGATGGAAGAAGATATTTTTACTTATTCCATCCAAAAAAAATATTACAAAAAAAATATTTGATATTTATAGAAATAATAAAAATACCCTGATAAAAAAAATCTTTTCACAAAATGATCTTTTGTATTCATCGATGATGTTTAATGAAGAATTTCAAAATTTATATAATTTTATTGAAACCCAAAAAGATAAATTTAAAGTTAATGGAATGAGTGGAAGTGGATCCTCTATTTTCTTTACGTTTAAGTCAAATATTGCTGAAAAGTCATTAATTAATGATATTAGAAGTAAATATCCCTTAGTTAGAATTGAAAAATCCTATTATTTCAGTTAAGTTCTTTAATTCTTGATGGGGCGTAGCCAAGCGGTAAGGCACCGGTTTTTGGTATCGGCATGCGTAGGTTCGAATCCTACCGCCCCAGCCATTTTCTAAATATGTCATATGAATAGCCAATTATTATTCTCTTTAAAAGAAGTTATCGTAAGTTATCACAAGTATGAAATCTTCCATAACTTAGATCTAAATATCCATAGAAAAGATTTTATTGCCCTAGTAGGTAAAAATGGAGTTGGAAAATCTACTTTGATGAACGTAATTTCAGGTAAACACGAAATAGATAATGGTGAAATTTGGAATATAGAAAATATATCTATTAGGTATTTTAGTCAAAATTTTCAATTTGATAATGAAAATCAAACTATTGAAAATGAAATTTTGTCAATATTAGAAAATCGTGAAGAGGATTTTCAAATTGATATTTTTTGTAATTTTATGAATTTAGACAAAAATTTAATTTTAAAAAATTTATCAGGAGGACAAAAGAGAAGAGTAGGTTTGATTAAAACATTAATTAATAAATCTGATATCATATTACTTGATGAACCAACAAATCATTTAGACTTAGACACAATTATTTGGCTTGAAAATTATTTGCGAAGGCTTGATTGTGCAATTATATGTGTAAGCCACGATAGACAATTTTTAAAAAACTTTACTAATAAAATTTTTTGGATTGATAGATCTAAAATTAAAATTAACCAAAATGGTTACAGCGATTTTGATCATTGGTCGCAACTACTTTTATCCCAAGAGGAAAGAGAACTTCAAAATAGAAGGCAGCATGTAAATATCGAAGTTAGTTGGGCAAATAAAGGTGTTAAAGCCAGAGTTAAAAGAAATACTCGAAGGTTAGAGCAGGCAAGAGAATTAAAAGAAAACTTAGAAAAGGATGTTAGTTCTTATTTACAGGCTACCAAAAAAATTGACTTTAAACTTGTAAAAGATGAAACAAAAAACTTCCGTCATGTTGCTGAGTTTCATAATTCCTCTTTTTATTATGATGGATATCAAAATTACCCGTTATTAAAAGATTTTAATCTAAAAATAAATAAAAAAGATCGCATTGGTTTACTGGGGTCTAATGGATCGGGTAAATCTACTTTTCTAAAAATCTTATTACTAGAAATACAACTAAAAGAGGGTTCGCTTAAGATTAGGAAAGAGCTTGAATTTTCTTATTTCGATCAATTAAGAAATGATCTCAAAGATAATCTCCCAATTAAAAAAATACTTGTACCTTCAGGTGGCGATTATCTTAAGGCCAATCAAAAAGAGAGACATGTTTGTAGTTACTTAAAAGATTTTCATTTTGATCCTTCAAAAGCCAATGACCCCGTAGGTAGTCTATCTGGTGGAATGAAAAATCGTTTATTGTTATCTAAAGTACTAGCTAATCCAAAAAGTGGGCTTATTTTAGACGAACCCACAAATGACTTGGATACAGACACTCTGGACTTAGTTGAGTCTATTCTATCTCAATATAATGGAACTTTGATAATTGTGTCTCATAATAGAGATTTCTTAGATAAATTAGTAAATAAAATTTTATATTTTAAAGGAAATGGAGAAATCATTGTTTTTAATGGTGGCTATCATGATTTTTTAGAAAAAAAAGAAGACTTACTTTTAGAGCAAAATTATTTAACTAATAAATTAGACAAACAAAATTTTACTAAATTAAAAAAACCTCAACAAAGAAAAAAACTAACCTTCAAACTTCAATTTGAGCTAGATAACTTACCTGATAAAATAGATAACTTAAAAAAAGACCTCCAAAAATTGGAAGAAATAATATCTGACCCCACATTATATGACAAAAATAATGAATTATTCCTTCAAACGTCGCAAAAAATAGGTTTATTACAGATAGAATTACAAGATAAGGAAGAGCGTTGGTTGGAGTTAATGGAAATAGAGGGAGTGGATGAATTATCTTAAACAAGTAAATCAGATTATAGAATTTTCTCATCTTGAAAAAATTCTAGAAATTCTATCCATCAATAAAAAAGAGGTTTATTTCATTGGGGGCGCAACCAGATCCATTCTTAGTAACACATATAATAACAAGGATATAGACTTAGTAATCCCTGATCTTAAAGATGAAACAATCGAAAAAATATCTAATGAATTTAACTCAAAGTTTTATTCAGGTTATAGAAGCTTAGCTATTACAGATAATAATTTTGAATATCAGATCAATTCATTTAGAAGAGACATTCGCCCCACAGGAAGACATACAAAAGTTGCAAAAGCACTCACTCTTGAAGAGGACTCAAAGAGAAGAGATTTTACATTTAATAGTATTTATATAAATCTTTTAGGTGAGACCTTTGATTTATACGATGGGATCTCACATTTTAAAAATTCTTATTTAAAGTTTATTTTTGATCCTATTGAACAAATTCAAAAAGATTACCTAAGAGCAATAAGATTTATGAGATTTCTCTCTTTATTTGAAAATACAAAAATTAGCGATACAGATCTAGATGCTATCATCTTACTTTCTAAAAATATAACTGAATTCGTGAAAGAAAATAAAATATCATCTGAACTTAAAAAAATACATACAATGCCCTATCCTAAAAATACTATAAGTTTCTTAAATGGAAATAAGGAGTTAAATAAGTTTCTAGATTATTTATAAATTTGAAATTATCTGACTAGCAATTATCGATACAGAAGTAGCTAAATTTAAAGAACGAGTTTTTTGATTAATTGGTATAGTAATTTTTTCAATTACCTTTTTATGAATTTCTTGAGGAACCCCAGCCGTCTCTTTACCAAATAATATTATGTCAGAATTACTAAAACTGTAATTATAAAAACTATTATTAGTTTTAGTAGTAGCAAGAACAATTCTCTTATTATTAGACTCGCAGTACTTCTCGAAGTTATTCCAGTTATCGTGATTTACGATTTTACATTGATCAATATAGTCCATAACTGCACCTTTAAATCTTTTATCAGTCATAGAGAAGGAGAGGGGTTTGATTATATGAAGGGGAAATTCGAGACATGCGGCCGTTCTAATTATTACCCCAAGGTTTTGAGGCATATCAGGCATATAAAGACAAATTCCAAATTTATGCGTCATGATGACTACTACTTATGCTACATCTTACTAATAAAATCTACTCAAGTTTTAATTATATAAATGTCAGAAAATAACAAACCAAGAAGAGACTTCATCAAGCTTTCAGCTATGACTTTAGGGGGAGTGGGCGCTGCCAGCCTTGCTATACCTTTTATTTCAAGCATGAATCCTGGAAAAGATACTTTAGCCTTAGCTTCAACAGAGATTGATTTAGCACCTTTGGAAGAAGGACAAAGCCTTACAGTCATATGGAGAGGTAAGCCAGTTTTTATTAAGCATAGAACTCAAAAAGAAATAGAAGAAGCCAAAAATATTTCATTAAGTGATTTGATTGATGCTGAAGAGGACTCTGCAAGAGTCCAAAACGATAAATGGTTGGTGGTTCTGGGTGTTTGTACCCATCTTGGTTGCGTTCCCTTGGGCCAGAAAGTTTCAGATACAAAAGGAGATTATGGTGGATGGTTTTGCCCCTGTCATGGTTCCCACTATGATACCTCAGGTAGAATTAGAAAAGGTCCTGCGCCTACAAATCTCCCTGTACCTCCATACGTTTTTTTGACAGATAATAGAATAAAGATTGGATAAAATTTTATGAGCTCTAACGACCTTCAAGGTTATAAAAAAACACTAAATTCACCCTACACAGGCTTTAAAGGCTGGATAGACTCCAGACTTCCTTTAATTAGGATGATGGAAGCTGAATACTTAAAGTTTCCAGTTCCAAAATCCTTAAACTATTTTTGGTCTTTTGGGGGAATCGCAATGTTTTGTTTGATAGGATTAATTTTAACAGGCATTTTTTTAGGTTTTCATTACAAACCGTCTGCCGATGATGCATTTGACTCTGTTGAAAGAATTATGAGAGATGTAAGTTTTGGATGGCTTATAAGATACCTTCATGCAAATTTAGTTTCATTCTTCTTTATTGCCACTTTTATTCATATTTTTAGAGCATTATATTTTGGATCATATAAGGCCCCACGTGAGTTAGTTTATATCTTTGGCTTGACTATGTTTATGCTAATGATGGCTACAGCATTTTTAGGTTATACTCTTCCTTGGGGGCAGATGTCATATTGGGGGGCTACCGTAATAACTAATTTATTTTCTGCAATTCCAGTCGTTGGAGATGCTATATTAACATTGCTTCTTGGTGACTTTACAGTTGGCGATGCTGCCGTTAATCGTTTCTATGTATTGCATTGGCTTTTAGCCTTTGCGATTGTAGGTTTAGTTGTTTTTCATGTTATCACTCTTCATATGACGGGTTCTAATAACCCAACTGGCTCAGAACCTCAAAGTTGGGATGAAACTGTTAGTTTTCATCCATATGTTACAATTAAGGATTTAAATGCAACAATATTCTTTTTTATAATTTTGGCCTTCATTCTCTTTTATTATCCAAATATTTTAGGACACTCAGACAATTACATTAAAGCCAATCCTATGGTCACACCTGCCCATATTGTTCCTGAATGGTACTTTTTACCGTTTTACGCTATTCTTAGAGCTATTCCTGATAAGCTAGGCGGGGTTTTAGCGATGTTTGGCTCTATTCTTGCCTTAGGATTAATGCCATGGCTGGATACATCAAAAGTCAGATCTTGTTTGTTTAGACCTGTGTGGAGAGTGTGTGTTCTTTTATTTGCAGTAAACTTTTTGGTTTTAATGTACATGGGAGGTAAGCCTGCAGAGGGAATTTATGTCATAATTTCTAGAATTGGCACTATATATTGGTTTTTATTTATATTTGTGCTTGCACCGCTGGTTGGCTTTTTGGAAACACCAAGGCAACCTCTAACTATTTCAAATTACTTACAAAGTAAAAAAGCCTGATATGAAAAAAGCTTTACTGTTAATTTTTTTATTTTTTAGTTTTCATTCTTATGGAGCTGGAGAAAAAATTGATATCCCTAAATATGATTGGTCATGGAAAGGTTTTTTTGGAACTTATGACCGCGCCTCAGCTCAACGAGGTTTAAAGGTATATAGAGAAGTTTGCGCAGGCTGCCATTCCATGAATTATTTATCTTATAGGAATTTAGGTGATCTTGGCTTTAGTGAAGACCATATCAAAGCCATTGCTGCTGAATACTTAATTTTAGATGGTCCTAATGATGAAGGTGAAATGTTTGAAAGAGATGGAATGCCATCTGATCAATTCGCAAATCCATATGCTAATATTAAAGCTGCAAGGGCTGCAAATAATGGCGCTTACCCTCCAGATTTATCACTAATTGTAAAAGCGAGACCCAAAGGGGCAGATTATGTGAAAGCATTATTGCTGGGCTATGTTGATCCACCAAAAGATATGACTATTCCAAGTGGTCAACACTATAATAAATATATGGCAGGTAATTTAATAGCGATGATGTCCCCATTATCAGATGGCCTAGTTGATTATGATGATGGAACTCAAAATTCAATGGACCAAATGTCGACTGATGTGACTACATTTTTAGCTTGGGCTGCTGAGCCCAGTTTAGAAGATAGAAAAAGAATGGGTTTAAAAGTTATTTTATTTTTAATAGTTCTTTTTGTTTTAGCCTATATTTCAAAGCAGCAAATCTGGAGAGATATTAAGTAATATATTAAACATTAAATAAAAAATGCATGACGTCTCCATCTTTGACTTCATACTCTTTGCCTTCTAATCTAAGTTTCCCCTTTTCTTTAGCACCACTTTCTCCATTATTTGCTACATAGTCATCGAAAGATATTGTTTCAGCTCTAATGAAACCCTTCTCCATATCACTATGGATAGTTCCTGCAGCACTTGGAGCCATCGTACCTTTGATGATTGTCCATGCCCTTAATTCTTTTTCTCCAGCAGTAAAATAATTAATATAATTTAAAATTTCATATCCTTTTCTGATCACCCTTTTGAGCCCTGTCTCAGAAAGACCCATACTTTCTAAAAAATCTTGTTTATCTTTTTCATCTGCTATTTGAGATATTTCAGATTCAATTTTGGCACTTATTAAAAGTACTTCAGACTTATTATCTTTGGCATAATCTTCAATTTTCTTTGTAAATTCATTACCAGATAAAGCAGAACTCTCATCAACATTACATATATAGACAACCGGTTTAATTGATATTAATTGATATGTATTTAAATAATCAATTTCATCATTTTCCAAATTGCCTAAAAGTTTTTTTTCATTAGAAATAAGGTCGATAGCTCTTTCTATAATTTGAACTTTTCTTTTATCATCATCTGTTTTTTGAACCTTTTTAAGTTTTTGATAATTCTTTTCAAGAATATCTAAATCTGATAAAGCCAGCTCTGCGTTAATGATTTGAATATCAGTCACAGGATCTATTCTATTTTCTACATGTTGAATGTCAGAGTCTTCAAAACATCTAACAATATGAAACAAAGCATTAACAGACCTTATATGAGATAAAAAAGCATTACCTAGACCTTCGCCTTTTGAGGCGCCTTTGACCAATCCTGCTATATCAACTATTTCAAATGCTGCTGGAATTATTTTTTGAGGTTTACATATGTTAGATAATTTCTTCAATCTATCATCAGGCACTCTGACTAAAGAACTATTTGGATCAATGGTTGCAAAGGGATAATTTGCTGCTAAAGCTTGTTCATTTTCGCATAAAGCATTAAAAAGGGTAGATTTTCCTACATTAGGAAGGCCTATAATTCCGCACTTCATCTAAATACCTAAATTGGACAAATGTCGGGAAATAAAAATTTGTGATAAGTTTAAATAAATTAACTCAAAAAGACTGTTTAAGATTTTTTTTTCATGTTCTTTGAAATTTCCTAAAACATGTCTTGTTACTTGTTCTTTATCTCCTGGGTGGTCAATACCAATTCTTAATTTCCAATAATTATCTCCTATTTTACTGGATATACTTCTGAGGCCATTATGGCCTGCATTTCCTCCAGAATACTTAATTTTGATTTCTCCTAGACTTAAATCCAATTCATCATAAAGAACGAAAAGTACGTCACTTTTGCTTAATTTTGTAGTTTTAAGACTCAGTACTCCATTTCCAGATTCATTCATATAGTTTTCTGATAGAGCAATTTGACATTGAGTGCCATCAATTTGAAAAGTATTGGAGAGTTTGTAATGTTTAAACTTTTTAAGATTAAGATCTAACCTATTCACTAAATAGTCACCTAAAAGTAAACCAGCATTATGACGATTTTGTTTATGTTTTAGAGTTGGGTTGCCTAGACAGTATAAGGTAAGCATGAAGAAAGGTTATATTATTCTGCTGCCTTTTCTTCTTCTTTCTTTTCTTCAGTATTTTCACCATCTTCACCAGTTGACTCTTCAGACTCTTGAACTTCAGGCTCTTTCTCAACTTTAGGTGCCTGAATTGTAGCTAGCATAAAATCTCTACCTAGGATAGTTGGATTCATTCCCTCCCCAAGGGTAACAGAGCTAAGACGTATATCATCACCAATTTCTTTACCTTCTAGGGAAACAACAAATTTTTCTGGAATGTTATTGGCCAAACAACTTAATTCAATCTCTCTTCGCACAACATTTAAAACCCCTCCTTGTTTTAAGCCAGGGGAAATTTCTTGATCTGTAAGCTCTACAGGAACAGATATAACAATTCTTGTTTTTTCATCTACTCTTTGAAAGTCGATATGAATTGGATTGTGTTTAACTTTATTACGCTGAACGCTTTTTACAATGACGGCTTCTTTTTTATCACCTAATTCAATTTCAAATATTTTAGAGTAAAAGCCACCTTCGTCAAATCTCTTTTTTAGCTGTATTTTATCAACAGCAACCATAGTAGGGTCTGTTTTACCACCATAAATTATTGAAGGTATGAGACCTTCATTTAAATAAGGATTTGTGTTACCTTTTTTTCTCTCTTTTGCAGGTATATTTCCACTAATTTTCATAGGCTGAGTTTATACAATAAATTAATTAATTAATCAAATAGAGATGATATAGAAGATTCACTATTTATACGCATAATTGCCTCACCAAAAAGGGGAGCAACAGATATATATCTCATGCATTCAGGTACCTCAAATGTCGGTTTAATAGAGTCTGTGCATACCATTTCTTTTAAAACAGAATTATTAATATTATCTAAGGCTTTCCCAGAATATACACCATGAGAGCAGTACCCATAAACGCCATTAGCCCCATTGTCTAACAAGGCATTAGCGGCATTACAAATAGTTCCACCTGAGTCAACTAAATCATCAACAATAATACATGTTTTATTTTCGACAGTTCCAATGACGTTCATAGCATTAGAGATTCCAGGGGCATCTCGTCTTTTATCAATAATGGCCAAATCAGCGTTCAGCTTTTTGGCAAAAGACCTAGCTCTTAAAACTCCCCCTACATCTGGGGATACAAATACCAATTTATCATTTTTTATATTTTCTTTAATATCATTAATGAAAAGTGGGGAAGCATAAAGATTATCAAGGGGAATGTCAAAAAACCCTTGAATTTGGCCAGCGTGTAAATCCATAGTCAACACTCTATCAGCGCCAGCTGTAGTAATAATATTTGCTACTAATTTAGCAGATATGGGTGTTCTGGGGCCAGTTTTTCTATCTTGTCGAGCGTAACCAAAGTATGGGAGTACGGCAGTAATTCTAGCAGCCGATCCCCTCTTTAGAGCATCAATAGCTACAAGTAATTCCATTAAATTATCATTAGCTGGAAAGGAGGTAGACTGAATTAAGAAAACATCCTCTCCTCTTACATTTTCGTCTATTTCAACAAAGATCTCTTTATCAGAGAATCTAGTCATATTTGCAGTAGAGAGAGAGGTTTTAGCGTATTTAGCTATTTCTTTAGAGAGCTCTATATTACTGTTTCCAGAAATTATTTTCATAGATTTTAATCTTTATATATTAAATAAAAATTCATTCAAATTTAATTTAGAGCAACCATACTTATATTTCTTCCATAATCGGTGAATTTATTTTTTCTACTTTCTCTATAACTAAAGTAATTAGCATCAATAAAAGTATTTTTTTTAGTATCGTTAATATTGAAAATTCCAGTCTCAGATAAAATATATTTGGCTAGTTTTGGAAGATCGTAGTAATACTTTTCTTTTTTTTTATAACTAAACACTCGATATTTAGGTGGCAAGGAACTTACAAATGATTTTGATACCTCGTATGACATTTTTCTTATGCAGGGCCCAATGTAAGCATGGATATTAATATTTTTTGAATTAAGTCGGCGCATTTTTTTTATAGTATTTTGAATAATCCCTCCTAGAAGACCTCTCCATCCTGCATGACATATTCCGAAAACTTTGTTTCTTTGATCAATTAAGATTATTGGCAAACAATCAGCAGTAGTTATGCCTAGAACTATATTTGATTTATTAGAGACAAGACCATCACAATGATAATTTTTATTTATATTCCTAACTATTAAGCATTTATTCGAATGAAATTGCATTGGTAGTATTAACGGTTTTTTTTGCTTTGAAAACTTATTTATTGCTTCATCAATATTTGCTTTTATCCTTTTAGGATTATCCTTGGATCTTACCCCACAGTTTAATGATTTATATATGCCCTTTGAAAAACCATTATTTTTAGTAAAAAATTTAATTTTTATTTTTTTTATCATTTTGAAAAAAAAGAAATATTACTAAATGAACTACCCATATTAAAAAAAATCTCGCTATTAAGAATTTTCTTAGCTTTCAAGGTGCTTTCCTCAGTCGTATTTTTGAACTCTTTGGGCAAAAAGTTTTCAATCAAATCTTTTTGAGATATAAAATTGGGATTGAATTTTCTAAAAACCTTTTTTATTAATTCAAAATTTACTCCGAATGAATAATCTACATTTTCAAACTTATCAAAAAGTTTTATTGGTTGGTGATTTGAAATTAATCTTAAAGTACTTTTCTTGGGTAATTTTTGATATCCATAATCCGTAGCAGTAAAAAAGAAATTGTTTTTAAGAATAAAATTTAAATCTTCTAAATAATTCATTAGATTGTTTGAGTGTTCTAAAATATCTCCATTTTTAAAATTATATTCAGAATAAAAATTTTTCAAATATTCAGATAGTAATGTATCTTCATAAACAATCTTATATTCACTATTTTTTTTTGTAATTCTAATTTCATAAAAATTATCATCTCTAAAAACATATTGTTTTGAACTTATTGCATCAAAAAATTCATTAGAATAAATAAATAATATTTCATCACTACTAATTGATAAACTTGTAATATGATCAAGAAAATCAACCTTATAAGATAAATTTTTTTTTATATTTTCCCTAAAATAGTTACTCTTTTCTAAAAATGAAATTTGGCTAATTTTAATGTTTTGCTTATTTAAATAGGTCAAAATATCGTTGGTTAGAGTTCCGTTACCTGGTCCCAATTCTAAAAGGTGAACTTTACTAGGATTATTGTAGGCATCGATAAACTGGTTACATAAGCTGTAGCCAAACAGTGGTGTAATTTCTGGTGATGTAATAAAATGACCATCTTTTGATATTTTTGATTTTTCATCTAAATTATAAAATCCCTCATTATCAAAATTAGATAATTCTATGAAATCTTGAATACTTATAGATCCCATAGATCTAATTATTTTATCTAGTTTTGTTTTAATTGGCATTTATATAGAATTATAAAACCTAATAAAAAAATAGGAATAGTAAGTATTTGTCCTTGAGTAAAAAAGTCTAATTTTAGACCCAGTTGTATATCTGGTTGCCTAATAAATTCTATTAAAAACCTTGTTACAGCATAATTAATAAGAAAAATAGCTGTTAGAACTCCATATTTAGTTTTCTTCTTTAAAAACAGTATCATTAAAATTATAGCAGGTATCATCCCTTCAAAAATAGCTTCATATAATTGTGAAATATGCCTTGTTATTTCTTCTCCAGGATATTTAATACTTATTATAAAATTTGTTTGACGTCCTATTAATTCCTGATTAATAAAATTAGAAATTCTTCCAAAAAATATTCCTATTGGAGCACAGATACTCAGTAAATCTGATATTAAGAAAAGGGGAATAGAATTTTTTTTAGAGAAGATGAGCGTAGTCACCACAACTCCAAATAGAGCACCATGAAAGGACATTCCACCTTCCCATACTTTAAATATGTCTAAAGGCTGCTCGATGTAGAAATTAATATTATAAAATAATACATAGCCTATCCTTCCACCTATTATGACTGACGAAAACATATAGAAAAATAAATCTTCCATCTGTTTTTTATTAAGTTGAAAATAACTTAGATTCTGTCTGGTAAATAAATAAAAGTAAATAAACCCTACGATATAGGATATACTGTACCATCTAATGCCAAAACCAAATAAATTTAAAGCAACTGGAGATAAAAATTCAGGATATACGAACACTGTAAAAATTAATAATACAACTTATCGCCCTAACAAAGATATAATTTATTCACATTTGTCCAAGATTATTAATTGCACTTTGGAATTATATGAAGCTGGTCAATACATAAATTCTGACATTAAAAAATTAAAGAAATATTTACCGATAATTAATAAATAAATTCATTTTATTAACATTTTTATACTATATATAGTATGTTCAATTTTTCAAAATGTGATATATATGGTGCATGTCAAAAAAAAGTATTGATTCTAGCCCCATTTCACACCTTCAAGATATATTCAATGTAAAGCAAGAAAATATTAAATCTCAGAATTTAGATATCTCTCTTATGACTGAAATCAATGATCAAAAGGTAATTATGGACTTCCACTGGATTAAAGATTTAAATGTTTTAATTTCCTCTTTTAGTATTGATAATTATGAATTTAGTTTTCTTACTAATCATATAAATAAAATTAATAATAACCTAGTGATAGGCACACTTAAGCAAAATACAAATAATACAATTGTCTATAGGCATAGCTTACCTATAATAGGACATTCAACCTCAGATGATATGAGGCTATATCTTGAAAATATATTATCAGAGTTTAATCATTTGATATCAGTTTTATTGAAAAATAATAAAATTGTTCAAGAGTCCAATATTTTAATTAATCAAAAAATTGTTGGCCACGCCTAAACCCAATATATTATTTATAGGATATGGTCATTTAGCCAAATCCCTTTTATCTTCAAGTTTAAGAAAAAGTTATAATATAAACTATATAAATTCTCAAAACACAATTTTTTCAATAAATTCAAAAAAAAAAATTAAACAAAAAAATATTTCTTATAGATATATCTTTTTATTAATTAAACCCGATATTTTTTTAAAAAAAGCATCACATTTTAAAAATTTTATTAGTCAGGACTCAAAAATTATTTCCTGTATGGCAGGTATTAAATTAATCACAATTTGTAAAAATCTTGGTCATAAAAATGTTATAAGAATTATGCCAAATGTAATGGCAAAGCAAAATAAATCTCAAACCTTTGTTTTTGCAAAAAATAAAAAAATTCTTAATAGTAGCTTTAATAAGTTAATTAAATCATTTGGCTCTATTCATTATACCTCAAATGAAGACCAAATAAATATTGCGACATCTATATTTGGTAGTGGACCAGCTTTCATAGCTTATTTAATAAAATCTTATATTGAGGCTGCAAAAAATTTGTCAAAAAAAAATCAACTACAAGATATTGATTTATTGAACCTATTCCATAATGTTTTATTAACTAACCAAAATTCAAAAGATTTAGATTTTTTTTTAAATTCTATAGCAAGTAAAAAAGGTACTACACAAGCTGGTATAAATTTTTTAAAATCTCAAAATATTAATAAAATTATATACACCACACTAGATAGGGCTTATAAACGTGCTAAGGAAATTGGTATTGACAAATAAAACTTTGAATAAAACTTTTCTAAAAAAAATAAATGAAATAGCTTATTTAAATTCATTTTCAAAAAAAATTTCATCTTTTGACAAAAAATATAGTGACTTCGGACTATTTATCGATGATTTTCAAACTTTTCTATTGGATAATATGGAATCCCCCCAAAGTAATCTATCTAATGAAGACAAGATATTTGAAGGTATTATTTCTCGCTTAGATGCCTTTTCAGATTATAAAAATATCACTGTAAAGATATATTTAGAGTCTCAAAAAAATCCTAAATATTTTCTTATAATTAATAAATATATTAAATCCTTTTTTAAATCCTTTTTAAAATCCCCATTAGATATTGCCAAAGCATACTTTATATATGTTTATGCCTTCAATATTTGGATTGAAGATGATTCTAGTATGGATAAAACTATGGCTGCTATTGGTAAATCATTTGAGGGATTGAATAGGTTTGAATCGCTTTTTAAAAAATGATTGGCCTTAAGGATTTTGAAAAGGTCAATATTAGAGTAGGTACCATAATAGAGTCTTCATTCAATAATAAATCAAATAAACCTTGTATAATTCTAATAATAGACTTTGGTGCAAAGATTGGCTTAAAAAAGACATCTGCACAGCTAACAAAAAATTATAATCCTGATGAATTGATAGGTAAACAAATAGCAGCAGTTATTAATTTTCCTCCTAAGCAGATTGGAAAAATGATATCTGAGGTGCTAGTGCTTGGTTTTCCAGATGATAACAACGAACCAATTTTAGTATTGCCCTCCAAAAAAGTAGCTAACGGAGGAAAGTTATTTTAATAATTTATCTCAAGAGAAATTAGCACTTTTAATCCTCCGTAAGATGAATCCTCAAATCTTAACTCACCATTATTAAGTTTAATTAACTTTTGGACAATTGATAACCCTAAACCCGTTCCTTGGTTGAGTTGCTCAGAACCTTTCGTAAAAGGTTTCACTAACTCTTCCTGAGATAGTGACGTTCCTGGACCATCATCTTCGATTGTAATAACCCATTTAGTTTCTAAAACATTTGAGCTCATATAAATTTTATCAGCAAACTTATTAGCATTATCTAATATATTAACTAAGGCTCTAGAAATCTGATTTCTTCTTATTAATATAATTTTACTATCATTTCTAATAAGATTTAATTTAGAATAATCAATAGTTAAATCCTTAATGAAGTTCTGTGTTTCTATTTCGTCAAAATTTTCGTTTTTTTCATTTTTTATAAAATCTAGATAATGATTTAGCATTAAATTCATCTCAGATATATTTTTTGATATAGATGTTTGTAAATCAACATTATCCATCTCTTCAATCATTAAATTTATTCTAGTCAAAGGTGTTTTTAAATCATGACTAATTCCAGCAAGCATATTTCTTTGGTTATCAATAGTACTATTTATGTTATTTTGCATATTATTAAAATCACTAATAAGACCTCTAACTTCTGATGAACCAGTTGGCTTGAGATTTGGTATTTCAACACCTCTGCCAAAACTTCTAGTGATTATTCCAAGTCTTTTTAAAGGTTGTATTTGTTTTTTAATAAAGAAATAAGAAATCAATGATAAAATAATACTGATTGCAATTGTCCATAAAAAAAACCCACTTACTGTTTTTGTCTCAACTCTTTTCTTTGGAATTAAATAGAAGTACCTAGTTGAAGTTTTATCATAAAAAATAAAATAATTATCATCTTGCTTGGCAATAAAGTTACCTGGAATGCTACCAAGTGATTGTGTTATTCTTTTTTTAAAAATCCAATTCTTTATTTTTTTAGTTTTTTTAATTTCAAATTCTTCAACTCTAATTATTTCAAGTGTATTTGCATAATTATTAATTGATTCTGACTGGCTATTCATCTCTAGTATTTTGATTTCATTAGTTATAGATTGAGCACTTCTTTTTAAAACTAAATCCCAATGAAGCTCAAAAAATATCACTATGCCAATTATTTGAACCAAAACTATAGGTATAGTTATCAAGTAAACGGATCTAATTAAAAGACTGCCTGAAAAGTTAGTCCATTTAAACATTATAGAAAAATTTTATATCCTTTTCCGTGAACCGACCTAATTAGATCGTCTATATGACATTCTTTTTTAATTTTTAATCTTAAACGTGATATTTGCATATCACCACTCCTTGATAAGAAATCTAATCCAAGTTCTTTGTTTAGTAAATCTCTTGTAAGGTATTGATGAGAGTTATGGATTAATAATTTTAAAATTTTAATTTCATTGCTAGAAAGACTTATTTTTATTCCCTGATAGTTAAGCTGTTCTTTTTTTAAATCAAATTCAGTATTTTTTCCAAGGTTTACAACGTCTAGAGACTTTTTTTTGATAATATTTTTTTTAATTTTTAAAACCAATTCTCTAGAGTCAAAAGGTTTTCCAATATAGTCGTCAGCTCCCAGTTTTAAACCATTAATCCTATCTTCTACATCGCTTAATGCTGATAAAAAAATAACAGGTGTATTTAATCTATCTTTTATTCGTTCTTTATAAAAATCTAATCCAGTACTATCAGGGAGCATTACATCTAAAATAATAAGATCAAATGTAAATAAGTTTATTAACTTCCCAGCTTCTTCAATATTATTAGCTTTAGAAACAATATAATCATTATTTTGAAGTAATTTTTCAATTAATTCTTGTAAACTTTTATCATCTTCTACTAACAGAATATGTTCATCATTAATCATATAGATTCAATAATATTGATAAACCCAGCCATATTTTTAGGATCAGTTTTCTTAAATATTTTAATAATTTTTTCATTTATTCTATTAATAGTTTTTTCTATGGTATCATTACCAATTTTAGTTATGATTATTTTATCATTTTCATTAACAATTATTTTTTTTTTAGATAGATCTTTAATTATCAAATTTAAATTTTGTTTTTTAAGGTAGATTTTGTTGGCTATATCAATTTTTTTGATGAAACCTTTTCTAATTTCTAAAAGAACTAATAATTCATTAAAAGTTAAATTATAAATTTCACAACAACTCTGAATCTCCCCTTGTAGGGATTTGTATGACCTGTGAAGACCAAGGATAATTTCTAAAATATTTTCTTTTTTAAAATATAGAGTATCAGCAAAACTTAGGTTCATTAGTTCAATTAATTATATTGAGAATTGAAATAAATAATAATACATTATTGAAAATTATGGAAATTATCCCTTTTGATAAAAGAATTGGATTTATCTGGTATAATGGTGAATTTGTTGAATGGCAAAATGCCACTACCCATGTACTTAATCATGGACTTCATTACGGAAGTTGTGTTTTCGAAGGACTTAGAGTGTATGGAGAAAAAATTTTTAAATTAAAGGAGCATACAGAGAGACTATTTCACTCTGCTGATAGAATGGGGATTGAAATACCCTTTTCTCAAGAAATTATTAATCAAGCACAAGAAGAAACTATCCAAAAAATGAATATTAAGTATGGTTATGTCCGTCCTGTTGTTTGGAGGGGAAGTGAAATGATGGCTGTTTCTGCCCAAAAAAATAAAATTAATGTTGCTATAGCTACTTGGGAGTGGCCTAGTTATTTTACCAAAGAAGATAGACTCAAAGGAATATCTCTACAAACTGCAATTTGGAAAAGACCTGCTCCAGATACAATTCCTACTGATGCAAAAGCAGCGGGTCTGTATATGATCTGTACTTTAAGCAAACATGAGGCTGAAAAAAATGGATATGCAGATGCTCTAATGCTTGATTATAAAGGGAGAGTAAGTGAGTCTACAGGATCAAATATTTTCTTTGTCATTGGGGGAGAAATTCATACACCCATTCCAGATTGTTTTCTAGATGGCATAACGAGAAAAACAGTTATTGGTTTAGCAAAATCACAAGGAATCAATGTAATTGAAAGAGAAATATATCCTGATGAAATTAAGAATGCAGATGAAATATTTTTAACTGGTTCCGCTGTAGAAGTCACTCCAGTTGGTAAAATAGATGATATGACTTATAAAGTTGGAGAAATTACATCAAAAATATCAAATCTTTATATGAAAGAAGTAGATCCAAACTTTCAAGACAGTTAATGATTTATAACATCAGACCATTTTAAAAATTTTTCTTTATCTTTAAATTTAAAATTTACTGGTTCTTCTTCACCATTAAAAACATTAAACTTCCAGAGTGCAACGTTAACTTTTAAATTATCAATAATAAATTCACATGCTCTTATAGCATTTTCCCTATGAGACGAAGCTGTAATTATCAGAACTATTTTCTCTCCTAGGGAAAGTTTACCAATACGATGAATTATTAAACAATTATTTAAATCCCAATTTTTAATAGCTTGAGCTCTAATATTTGAGAGTTGTTTAATAGCTAAGCTCTCATAACACTCGAGGGTAATACTCTGTATTTTATTTTTTTCATTTTTGATATCTTCCCTTACAGTTCCTAAAAAAAAACTATAACCACCATTGCTGTTGTCTTTGATTTTTATAAATTCCTCATCAAGATTAAATGAATTTTTGGTAATTTTAATCATTATCCACCTGTAACGGGTGGAAGAAATGCAATTTCATCACCATCTTTTAAGTATATATTGGTATCAATAATTTCTGTTAAATTCAAAAAATATTTAACACTCTGATCTTTAAAGACCTCAAAAAAAATAGGATTTTTTTTTCTTAAAATCTCTTTTAATTCAGAAAAACTTAAATTATCAGATATTTCAATTATTTCAGAGCCAAGTTTCATTTTCACTCTTATCCATGAAAAATATTTAATAGTAACTTTCAAATATGCTTTAGACCCTTTACAATATAATTATATCCAGAGAGTAGTGTTATTAAAGCTGCAACCCATAAAGCTATTAAGCCTATATTCCATAAGAAATCATTTAATTCAAAACCCAAGCTAATTATTAAAATAGAAAGACTTACCATTTGAAAAGTTGTTTTATATTTAGCTAGCCTACTAACAGGCATATCAGTATTTAATTTAGCTAAAAATTCTCTTAAACCCGATATAGCTATTTCTCGTAATAAAATTACAATTGCAGGTATCACATGTATATTAGTAACAACTCTAGTATCAACCAAAACAACAATAACAGAAGCAACTAAAAGTTTGTCAGCAATGGGATCTAATAAAGTACCCAATCTCGATGATTGATTCAAAGTTCTAGCGAGATAGCCATCAAAATAATCTGATATTGAAGATATAATAAATAATCCTCCTGCTAAAAGAACTATATTGGGGTTTTCAGAAAACATAAGGTACAGAATTATTGGAATTAAAAATATTCTTATGAAAGTTATTATATTGGGTATGGTATAAATTTTAGCCATTTATCTTAGTCAATATATCCTGAATATTTTTTGAATTTAAACCTTTAATTTGTAAAAGTTCGTCGCGAGAGGCTTGCTTCAAATTTTGCACATTTCCAAAAAAATTAATCACTCTCATTTTTTTAATTTTTCCAATACCATTTATGTCATCTAGATAACTAGTTTTTAAAGATTCTGACATTCTTTTCATACTATTTTTTTTTGAAAGATTGTGAGCCTTATCTCTTAGTTTTTGAATGAAACCCTCTATTTTTGGCGTATCCTTAAGTGATATATTTTTTTTTTGAAGAGTATGATAGCTATCAAATCGAAAATCTCTTTTAAAGCCCTTAGTTACACCAATTAGAAGTATATTTTCTTCAATACCTTTATGATTAAGTATTTCCTGACATATCTTAAGATAAGGAATACCACCATCTATTATTAAGATATCAGGGAGTAATTTATCATCTTTAGAGAATCTTGATTCAAATACCTTACGCATTAAATCTGCATCACCAAACTTCTTCAAATCAAAGTCCTTAAATTTATAAGTTCTAGAATCTTTGATATTAATTCCATCATTATTAAATACAACGTAAGATGCAACAGCATAATTATTTCCAAAAAAACTATTATCATATGCCTCAATTCTTTCTACTGGATTAGATAAGTTGAACCGATATTTTAATAAATCTAAAATTTCATTATTTGTTTTATACTTTTGATTTTGAGTAATAACATCTTTATCATTTCTTTTAGATGTTAGTTTTGAAATTTTTGCCACACCAGGAATTGAACTATTTTTAATTAAAGTCTCAATTTCATAATTTTCTTTCATAATTGATTTTAACTCTGAGTAACCACTGATTCTTCTAGATAAAACTATTTTGTTTGGCCTAAAACCCTTAAGGTAAAATTGTATAATCAGAGATATAGGATCAATATCATCTTCTATTTCTTCAGAGTAATAAATTAAATTACCACCTAAATATCTACCATATCTAATGAATCCTATATAAATAGAAAAATAATCTTTTTTATTGATATGGATATAATCATAATTAGCATCTTGACTACCTATTTTTATTTCTTCTCTAATTATATAGTTTAAAGATTGAAGACTATCCCTTATCTCTGCAGCTTTTTCATAATTTTGATTTTGACTAAAATTAATCATTTGTTTTTCAAGTTTATCAAAAATTTTTTTTTGATTTCCTTGAAAAAACTTAACAGTGTCCTCTACTTGATTATAGTATTGTTTTTGACTAACTTTTTGAACGCAAGGCGCTGAACATTGTTTCAAATCATATAATAAGCATGGCCTTTTTCTATTTTTAAATTCTAAATCTGTGCAACTTCTTAGTTTAAAAGATTTTTGTAATATCTTTATAACAACATCTGTTTTAAGTGCAGATGTAAATGGTCCAAAAACCCTATCATCTTTTTGAAAATTATTCCTAAACCTTGTTAATCTAGGAAAAATACCATCTGTAATTTTAATTAAAGGGAAAGATTTATCATCTTTGAGTCGAATATTATACCTAGGTGAAAATTTTTTAATTAAAAGAGCCTCTAATAATAAAGCATTTCTCTCAGACTCTGTATGCTCAAAATCTATGTTTACAGTTTGTGAAACCATCTTTTGGAGTCTACGAGGTAATTTAGGTAAGTTACCATAATTAGACAATCTTCTTTTTAGATTGATTGCCTTACCAATATATATGGGTAAATCTTTCTTATTTTTAAAAAGATAAACACCTGATGTTTTTGGAGCATCTTTTACACTTTTTTTTAAGACTTCTAATCCAAGCATTTGTTTATACTAGATAGAATATACAAAGCATTTGAAAAATATAGATACTTTTAATTTAAAAAGAAATATATTAAGAATTCACTTGAAATCAAATTTAAAGATCCAATTACTCTCACCATATAAATTTTTAAGTAATAAATTCTATAGTAAAGTTAATTTAGTAAATTTTCCTGAAACAAAAATAAGGTTTTGTAACAAAAAATTTGATGAGTTTAATCAATTAGATGATAAAGATTGGATTAATCTTTTTGGAAAATTTCATAGTAAATACTTACCCTTTAATAGTAATTTAGCTATGAAATATCACGGTCATCAATTTAGGGTTTATAATCCTGAAATTGGAGACGGTAGGGGTTTTACTATTGCTCAATTTTATAAGAATAAAAAATTATATGACCTTGGAACTAAAGGAAGTGGAACAACATTATATTCTCGCACTGGAGATGGCCGATTAACTCTAAAGGGAGGAGTCAGGGAAGTGCTTTGCTCTTCTTATTTAGATGCAATTGGTCTCAATACTTCTCAATCCTTATCATTAATTGAAACTGGGGAGAGTTTATATCGTAATGATGAGCCTTCGCCAACAAGATCAAGTGTTTTAGTGAGAATTTCTCACTCACATATTAGAATTGGAACTTTCCAATATCATGCATACCACCAAGATAATGAAAGCCTAGAAAATTTAATGAAATCTGTTGGTAAATATTATTTTTCTTTTGATGATAATGAAAACACACCTCTAAATTTCTTCTCAAGGATTGTCCAAAATTGTGCAAACTTGGCTGCTTCATACAATATCTTTGGTTTAGTTCATGGTGTTTTAAATACTGATAACATAAATGTAACTGGAGAGAGTTTCGACTACGGGCCTTATCGAATGATGGAAAAATACAATCCTGAAAAAATAGCTGCGTATTTTGACCACTCAGGTCTCTATAAGTTTTCAAAACAAGTTGATGCTATTTTTTGGAATGTACAACAACTAGCATCAATTATGACATTATTTTTAGAGGAGAAATTAATAATAGAGGAATTAAAAAAATATATAGACCTTTATAATATCGAAGTTCTTAGATTATTTTTTCAAAGACTAGGTCTTCAACCTAATAGCCTTGACTCTAATAATCAAAAATTATTAAAAGATTTTTATGAGATTTTAATTAAGAGTCCCTATTTATATGAGGAAATATATCATGACCTAAGGGGCGGAAAAGAAAAAGTGAATTTCCAAAATGAACTCAAGCAAAAATATAAAAATTTTAATTTGGATAAAATTTTCGAAAACCACGAAATATCAAATAATTTTGATTTAAAATTATTAATGAAAATACCAAGAGAGACACTCCTTTATGATGAAATTGAAAAAATCTGGGATGATATTGATAAAAAAGATGACTGGTCATTGTTTAATCAGAAAATCGATAGTATAAATAGGTTTAAACAAGCAAATATAAATTATGGATTGGGATAAATTAAAAATTTTTCATAATGTAGCTCTTGATTTAAATATATCAGAAGCTGCTCACAAAATGAATATAAGCCACTCTTCCATAAGTAGGCAAGTCAGTGCTTTAGAGCGAGAATTAAAAGTCTCACTATTTAAGAGACACGCAAGAGGACTTACTTTAACCGAACAAGGAAAGATCTTATTTAAGACAGCCCATGATATCTTTGGTAAAATAGCTCTTACTGAGGCCCAATTAACGGACTCTAAAGAAAAACCTACTGGTCCACTTACAATAGCTGCAACCGTAGCTTTTGGAACTACTTGGCTGGCGCCTAGAATAGAAAAATTTGCTAATTCTTATCCTGATATCGACATTTCTATTATAATTGAAAATAAATATACGGATCTAGCGCAGGGTGAGGCTGATGTAGCATTGAGGTTGACAGAGCCCACTCAAATGGACTTGATTAGATTTCCCTTATATGAGTTTCAATTTAAAATTTATTCTTCCCCAGAATATATAGAAAAATATGGTATCCCTAAGGATGTATCAGAACTTTCCAAACATAAGATAGTGGCATTTGGGCATGATGTTGAGCCATCTATACCAGATGTAAATTGTATTTTAGATTTACTTCCCAAAAAAAATAAAGTTAAGGTTCTTTATGTTTCAAATATGTATGGAGTTATGAGAGCTATCGGTGGGGGGGGCTGGAATAGGCGCTTTACCTGAGTATATGAAAATATCCTCAAATAACCTAGTGCCAATCCTTCCCGATGCCAAGACACCTAAAGCAGTGATTTATTTTACATATCCTTCCGAACTGAAGGGATCGAAGAAAATTTCGGCTTTAAGAGACTTTTTAGTTAGGGAAACAAATAAAGAGCAACAACTTTAATTTTTTTTAATAAATTTCTTATTGCAGTAATTACAAACAACTTCTTGTTCTTTTTTAATTTTAAAATAAACCGCAGGGTGCCCTAAGTCACCATCTCCACCATCACACATTACTTTATCTGTAGATGCACCTACAAATTCTATTTGAAATTGATTTTCTTTTTCTTGGCTCATAAAGATACTAACTCAGTTATTAGGTTAGTATACTTCTTGGGGTCATCTAAATTTTCCCCTTCCATTAACTTTGCATGATCATATAAAATTTCGCTAAACTTATCTTTTTGATCCTTTTCAAGCATTTGAACTTTTGAAACTAGGCTATGGTCTATATTTATCTCTAGAATCCTCTTCTCGTCATTAATATTTTGATTATTTGCGGCCATCAATTTTTTTAAATGCATATCCATATCATTCTCATCCGCTACTAAACAAGATGCACTAGTAGTAAGTCTTTTAGAAACTTTTACATCTTTTACTTTTTCTTTAAGGTGTTCTTTGAGATAAACAATAAAATCTGATACTTCTTTTGTTTCTTTGGTTTTCATATCTTTTTTGGATGAGTCTCCAATATCAACCTCACCTTTAGTAATTGATGTAAATTCGAAATCCTTAAACTTCATTTTCATTGGCATCCAAAACTCATCGACAGGATCAGTTACAAGTAAGACGTTTATTTTTTTATTTTTGAATAATTCCATTTGAGGGCTATTCATAAGGTTTTCTTTATTCTCTCCTGAAATATAATAAATTTTCTTCTTGTCATTTGGGTAGTCGGATATGTATTCATTAAGAGTAATCATTTCTTCTTTTTCTGAGCAGTTAAACATAGTGAAATCAAAGATTTGGTCATGAAAATCATTAAATTCATAAAGACCTTCTTTTACAACGGGTCCAAAATTCTTCCAAAAAGATATAAACTCATCTGGTTTTTTTTTCTTTAATTCTGAAATTTCTTTTAGAACTCTTTTTGTTAAAGCGGTCGCAATTTTATTAATTACAGCATTATTTTGAAGAATTTCTCTCGATATATTTAAACTTAAATCTTCAGTATCTACTACCCCGGGTATAAACCTTAGCCAAGCAGGAATCAAAGCATCTAATTTGTCAGAGATAAATATCTTATTAACATAAAGTTTTAGGTTATTTTTTCTATCAGGGTGATAAAGGTCTTGAGGTTGAGATTTAGGCAGGAAAAGTAGAGATGTATAATTTACAACACCCTCAGCTTTAAAATGAATTGTTTTAAGTGGTTCATCATAAAATGATGAGGTTTGGTTATAAAAGTTTTTGTAATCCTCCTCCTTAATTTTTGATTTTTCTTTTAGCCATATTGCTTCTGCAGAATTAACTTGTGTTTCTTTATCCTCTTTATTTTCCTTATCTTTTTTTTCTTTTTTATCATCTTCGGAACTAACAAAAATTGGGAATGGCACAAAGTCAGAATATTTTTTGACTATATCTTCTATTTTATATTTACTAAGAAATTCACTTTCATCTTTTTTTATAGAAAGTGTTATCTCAGTTCCTTGACTATTATATTCAGTACTCTCTATTGAAAATGTTCCCTTACCGTCAGATGTCCACAAAAAAGACTCTTTAGAGTCATATTTTTTTGATCTAACTAAAACTTGATCTGAAACCATGAAAGATGAATAAAAACCAACTCCAAATTTTCCAATCTGAGTTATATCTCCTTTTTTATCTCCCATTTTTTTAATAAATTCTTCAGTGCCTGACTTTGCAATGGTTCCGAGGTTTGATTTCATATCCTCTTCGTTCATTCCAATACCATTATCTTTGATTGTAATCGTTTTATTCTTTTCGTTTAAATGTATGCGTATCTCAAATTGAGATGTCTTGTTTAAACTTGAATTTGTCTGACTTACATAGCGTAGTTTTTCACAGGCATCTGAGGAGTTAGATATGAGCTCTCTTAAGAATATCTCCTTTTCTGTGTAAAGAGAGTTAGCTACAATATCTAGTAATTTAGATACCTCAGTTTCAAATTTTACTGTTTTCTTTTCCGCTTGTTGTTTAGTCATTTTTTTCTAATATCCTTACTATAAGCTATGTTTACAAATGATAATACCGAGTGTTCTACAAAAATTTCTATCATTTCTCAAAATAAATTCGATAGTTGGTTAGCTAAACAGCAACTATTCACTAAAAATTGGTGTTTATCTAATAATTTCAAGGGAGAAAAGTTAAAAATTTTAAAAATACCATATCCCGATGGCCGCTTAAATGAGGTGATTATTGGGGAGGGGCAAAATAAAGATTTATCAGGTGTCAGTAAATTTGCCTCATCAAATAAGGGCAATTATTATATTTCCACTAAATTTGCCCTCTGTGATGATTTAGAAGCTCAAAAAGCTTGGTCTTGGGGTAACTATAATCTCCGATCAAAATCTCCAAAAAATTTGCTTTATGTTGAAAATAAAAAAAGTCTAAATTTTCTTAATTTATATACAAATTCACTTAATTTTTCACGAGATCTTATTAATTTGCCTGCCAATGAAATCAACCCAGTTTCTTTTTTTAATAAAGTAAAAAAGAGTCATCTATTTTCAAATTTTCATTTCCATGATTATTCTCTCTCAGAAATTAAATCTAATTTTCCTTTAACGTATGCTGTTGGAAAATCCTCAAATTCCCAACCTCAAGTAATTCACATTTCTAATAAGAAAATTTTAAAAAAAGACAAACCTTTAGTAATTATTGGTAAAGGAGTTACATTTGATACGGGTGGAGTAAATATCAAGCCAGGTAACTCTATGAGGAATATGAAAAAGGATATGGGAGGATCTGCAATTGCAATATCTTTATTTTTATTAGCAAATTATTTATTAAAAAAAACAAAAATAGTTTTAATAATACCGTTAGCTGAAAACTCAATATCATCAAATTCAATGCGACCTGGAGATATTTATTCTTCTCATTCAGGAAAAAAAGTTGAGATATCTCATACCGATGCAGAAGGTAGATTGCTTCTGGCTGATGCTATTGAACTAGCTAGCAAATATAATCCCAATCTAATCTTAGATTTTGCAACATTAACTGGTGCTGCACGAGTAGCACTAGGAGAGGATTTACCAGCCTATTTTAGTAATGATGAAAATATTGCAAAAAAAATAGAAAAACTAAATCAAAAAAAACTCCGTTGTTGGAGATTACCTCTGTTTGAACCTTATAAGGTTAAACTTCATTCTGATGTAGCACATCTTTGTAATGCATCTTTAGATGGAATGGCTGGTGCTATTACTGCTGCCCTTTTTTTAAAAGAATTTTTAAAATCCCCAGTTTTACCTTGGGTTCATTTTGATACATTCGCTTGGTCATCGGGATCTATTCTCTCAACTAAAGGAGCTGCTCTTCAAGGTTTAGATATAATGATAGATTTTTTAGAAAACAATTATCATTGATTAAATTTATTTTAGTCATTTGTTTTTTTTTAATAGGGTGCGTAACGGATCGCTCTTTTAATACTGCAAATATTTGCGATATTTTTAAAACAAACCCTAAATGGAAATCTTATACCGAAGATACGAAAAATAAATGGGGCGTCCCAGTTAGCTTACAATTAAGCTTTATAAAACACGAGTCATCTTTTAAACGAACAGCAAGACCTCCCAGAAAAAAAGTTTTAGGAATTATTCCTGGTTTAAGGGCTTCTAGTGCCTATGGATATAGTCAAGCTCTTGACGGTACTTGGGAAGAGTACATTCAAGCTACCGGAAATTCTAATGCTGATAGGAAAAATTTTAGAGACGCTAGTGATTTTATTGGGTGGTATGTAGATGGTTCTTATAGACTACTTAAATTAAGTAAAAATGATGTCTACAACCATTATCTGGCATATCATGAGGGAAGAGGTGGATATCAAAAAAAGTCCTTTAATAAAAAAAAGTGGCTCTTAGATGTTGCACAAAAAGTAGAACGCCAAGCTAAAGATTATTCTAATCAAATTAAAAAATGTAAGTTTCATAAAAAAAGTGTGTTTTAGTTGTTACAAAAATCAGATTTTATAAAATATTTCCAATCGAGTATTACTAAGCCTGAATATAAAGGAATAGGCACAGAGCATGAAAAATTTATCTTTCATTGTGAAAATAAAAAAAGAATAGAATTTGACGGTGAGATAAGCATCCAAGATTTATTCCAATTTCTAGTAAATAAAGGTTGGCAAAATAACGAATATAACTCTTCAAACCAATTAATTTCACTCACTAAAAATGGAGCAAATATAACTTTAGAACCAGGATGTCAATTAGAGTTATCTGGAAAAATACTCAAAAATGTTCATCAAACTTGTACGGAAACTTACGAACATTTAAATGAATTGCAAGAATACGCTGAGTTAAAAAATCTATGCATCATAGGCCTTGGCTTTGATCCTGTTACAAAACTTGAGGATATCAATTTTATACCTAAAGATAGATATAAAATTATGAAAAATTATATGCCACAAGTAGGTAGTCGTGGGTTAGATATGATGGCTAGGACTTGTACTGTACAAGCGAACTTTGATTATTTTAGTGAAGAAGACTTGATTAAAAAATTTGTTGTAGCTAATAGAATACAACCCATAGTCATGGCAATATTTTGCAACTCTCCTTTTCGAGAGTCTAAATATAATAACTATAAAAGTAACAGGATACTAACTTGGCAAGATACTGACGAAGAGAGATGTGGAATTAAGAAAAATTTCTTAAGTAAGAATTTTACAATAGAAGAATATGTAGATTATGTCTTAAGTATTAAAAATTATTTTTTAAAAATAAATGGAAAGTATATTGATACAACTCAATATTCATTTCTTCAATTATTACAAAAATTATCAAATGACGAAAAAGTAAATGAATATAATTTAACAATTACAGACTGGATTAACCATCTTTCAACAATATTTACAGAAGTTCGTTTAAAATCTTATATGGAAGTTAGAGGGGCAGATGCTGGGAAATGGGAAATGATATGTGCTCTTCCTGCTTTTTGGACTGGTATTCTTTATGATGAAGATAATTTAAATTATTTATGGAAAGAGACGGAAAATTGGCCTCAAGAAAGTATTTTAGAGTTATATAAAAACATTCCTCATGAAGGTTTGAATGCTACTCTCATGGGAGAAAAAATTAATAAAAAGGGAAGTGAATTGTTAGATATATCAACTAAAGGACTAAACAAAAGAGGCTATTTAAATTCCTTTGGTCAGGATGAAAGTATTCATTTAGAAAAATTAAAAAAGATTATTAAAGAACAAAAGACTCCAGCTGATGTCCTAATAGAAGATTTTAATCAATCACAAGATATCAACACTATAGTTAATCAAAGATATTATTAATATGACTAAATTCTTATTTCAAATGGATGACCCAAAAAATTTTAATATCGAAGAGGACTCCACTTATCTAATGATCAAAGAGGCAGTATCCAGAGGTGTCAAATGCTTTTATAACGATCCTAAATGGATATATGTAGATTTAAATAAAAAAAAAAAAATAAAATCTAAAGTTTTTGAAATTTTTGTTAAAAAAAATAATCAAATTTCTTATGCTAGCAACAAATCAAAAGTGATGGATCTTGAGGTATTTGATGTAGTATTTATCCGTCAAGATCCTCCTTTCAATCTGCAGTATATTTCAAATACCTACTTACTAGATCATTTACAAAATCCACTTATTATTAATAACCCTCAAGAAATAAGAAATTATCCTGAAAAACATATTATGATGAATTTTCCTGAATTAACTCCTCCTACTTTAATCTCTTCAGAACCTGACTCCATTATTAATTTTATTAATAAACAAGATTCAGTAGTTATTAAACCAGCCTATGGTAATGGTGGATTAGGTATCGAAAAAATTGATAAAAATAAAAAAAATTTAAGACCCTTTATAAAAAAATATATAAATAAATTTTCCAATAGCCCAGTAATTGTTCAAAAATTTCTTAAGAAATATCATAAAGGAGATAAAAGAATTATTCTACTCAATGGTAAGGTTCAAGGCGCCGTCTTAAGAGTTCCAAAAAAAAATAGTATTAAAGCGAATTTTCATGCTGGTGGTAATGCCTTAAAGACCTCATTATCTGTTAAAGAAAAAATGATATGTCAAAAAATAAAAAAATTTTTAATTTTAAAACAATTATATTTTGTCGGTATTGATGTCATTGATGGATACCTTACTGAAATTAACATAACTTCACCTACTGGAATTCAAGAAATTAACCGTCTAAATGGAGTTAAAATAGAAAAAAATATAATTGATTTTGTGATGGAATCACTGAAGAAGGTTTTCAAATAATTTATTAATATTTTTTTGGATTAATTCTTCAATAGGTTTTTTTATGGTGCCATCGGGTATAATACGCTCATAAGAGTAAGAACCATTTTTAAATTTTACGACTAAGTCTTCCTCATCGATGACATCAAATATCGTAATTTTATAATCACCATTATTGTATTCAAATTCTCCTAATAAATTATCACCATTAGGGCCAGTCAAAGTTAATTTTTTTATTATAAATTTATTTTTAGTTTTGTTATCAATATTTCCATTTACAGTGACTGATTGATTAACAAACGATCTAGATAGTTTTCCAAGCAATACATTAACTTGACTGAAATCTTCTATATCTTGAGAGAGAGATTGCATAAACATGAGCAAACCTAACTCATCATCTGATATAACAACTTCGATATCACCATTTATAGTTCCTCCAATATCTAAGTAACTATCAGGACTAATAAAATTAGGCGCAACTAAATCGACATTTATAAATCCTTTGATACGGTTTGTTTTAAAGAATTTTTTATCAAGTTGATTTATATTAATTTTTTCAAAATTTACTGAACCTTTAAATTGACTACTAGAAATCTCACCAGATATATTGCCTATAATATTGTCTTCTTGAATAAACTCTATGCCATTAATAAGAGTTGAATTTTCTTTGAGATCAAGAAAAATACTACCTTGTATTTCTTCAAAATTAATTAATTCAATATAATTCAAATATCTAAGTTGATTTGTTTGATCTAAAATTGTTTTAATATGAAAAAGCCTGATACCATTAAATTTAATATTTAGGAGAGTTTCTTTAAAATTTTTTAAATTTACATCTCCTGTAATATTGAGGTTCGAATTTTCTGAAACTGGAATTTCCAAATTTACAATTTCTAAATTGGTATCTGTTAAAAAACAATCTAAATCAATGTAATTTGTATCAAGACTTGTTAAAATTTCTTCCAATTGGGGAAAGGGGAATAAATCGAATTGATTAAATTTAGTTAACTTAATTTCAAGGTTTCTATTATTTTTATTATAGATATCTATTTCACCACTTATTGTTGCATTAGACTCTCCATCAATAACATTCAAGGTATCAATTTTAAAAAGACCCTTATTTAGAGCAGAATTTATTTTTAATTGATCAAATTTAATTTTAGAAAATTTATTTAAAAAATTAAAATTATTAATTAACTCTAAAATTTCTTCAGATGAAGTAGAGGTTAATTCTATGTTTAAATTACTATCAAATATATTATCGCTTTTAATTAATCCTTTTACTGAAATATTAGTGCCCAAGTTCGATTGATAAGAGAAACTACTCTCTTTCAACATGCCTTCATTATAGTCGATATTGAAATTTTTTAAGATACCCTCTGGTAGAGCTTTTAAATCAGGGCCTGAATATAAATTATCAATAAATTTAATAATATTTTTCGAAGTAATGTTTGATCCACTTATTTTAAAGTCAGAGTTTAAAATATTTTGTATATCAATAATTCCTAAAAGATTAATTTTAGAGTCATCTCTTAGATTAAGTTCAAACTTATCTAATACTAAAGTATCTTCTAAATACTCACCTTTTAAATCAATGGTAGAAAAACTTATTTGCTTTAAGAATTTTTGATATTTCTCATCAAGAAGTAATACTAATTCATCTATTTCTAATCCATCAATTGAAAAGATTAACTTTTTAAGAGAACTATCATCGACATAGGCGTCAAATGAAATACTTGCACCTTTGTATTTAAATTTATTCGATTCTATACGAGTTAGATTATTTGTATTTACAATTTTTAAATTTAAATTTTCTACTTCGTCTTCCAATAAAACTGAATTATTTACTAAATTAGTAGTAATATTTTGTAAATTAGCATTTTCTAATTGTATTGAGATATTATTTTTATCAAATAAAGACCTAGATAATTCTATAGTGGGCACACTAACTTCAGCTTCAATTGAATTATGTTTCAAAGCAAAAACTGAATTAATCATTTCAATTTTAGGAGAAGGTAGAATTAATAGTGACTGTCTTTCAGATGAATTTAGAGAGAACAAACCACTTGTTTCATCCTCAATTCTTTCTGAGGTAAGAGCTTCAACGGGTAATTTAATAAAACTTAAAATAGTCAAAGCTATGACTAGTATTAAGGAAGCATATGTAATAACTCTAAATTTTTTCATATTATCGTAAGCTTATATGTATTGATAAGTAAAGTAAGCCAAGTAAGATAATATTAGCCCTATTGATATTAATTTTCCAGCCAACCTTAAGTAAATAATTATAAAAAATATAATGGAAGTTATTAAGAATAGCCATTTATCTATATTCGATAGCAAATTATAGTAATTTATCTCCCCATTTATAAAAATAGCAATCAAGGTTATTCCTAATATATTTGCTATATTTGAACCTAAAATATTTCCAATAGCCAAATTATTTTGTTTTTTTATAATTGAAATGATAGTAGCAACAACTTCAGGTAAAGACGTTCCAAATGCAACTACAGTGATACCAATTGTTGTTTCTGCTACACCAAATACTTCAGTAAGATTTTTAGCATAATCAATGAAATAACGAGAGCTAAAAAATAAAACTATAAATGCTAATATAATCTTAAAGACTAGTATGTACGTTGATTGATCTTTAATATTATTATCTAATACTTCTTCGCTAGGAGTTTTTTTTAGCTCAAAGTAAAAAAATAAAATTAATAAAAAAATTAAAATAAGACCTAATTTCAAATCTATATTTAGATTAAAAATTATTAAAAGAAAAAATAAAAATGAAAATATTAGAAAAAATCGCAATGTACTTTTATCTTCTTTACCCAAATTTAAATGCACAATAGGAAATACCATAATACCACCTACTAATAAAATATTAGCTATATTACTACCTACTAGATTACCAGCAACTATACCCTCAGAGTTTAATTTTAGAGCTTGAAAAGTAGCTGCAAATTCAGGAAGAGAGGTACCTATAGCTATTATAAAAATTCCAACAAATATCTCTCTTATTTTAAAGACATTAGAAATTGCTATAGAATTTTTAATGGCATAGTCACATGACCAAATTAAAATACTTAAGCTAACTAAAAGACCTAATAAATTTTGAACTATCAATTTATACCCATTTGATCCTTTTTAATTTTTCTAATCTCATCTCGATAAACTGCAGCTTTTTCAAAGTCTAAATTTTCTGCTGCAGTTAACATCTTTTTTTCAAGTTTTTGTAAATGCTTTTCAAATTTACTAGGACTTAAATCCTCATTATTTGATAGACTTACAGTATAACTATCTTTTTCATATATACTCTCAATAATTTCACCCATGTTTCTTTTGACAGATTGTGGGGTTATATTATTTAATTTGTTATAATGAATTTGTTTCTTTTTTCGATAATCAGTTTCTTCCAATGCAGCTAAAATACTTTTTGTTTTAATATCTGCGTATAGGATGACTTTCCCATCAATATTTCTAGCTGCTCTCCCGATTGTTTGAACTAAACTAGTTTTTGATCGAAGAAACCCTTCTTTATCAGCATCTAATATTGCTACCAATCCACATTCAGGAATGTCTAGCCCCTCTCTAAGAAGATTAATACCGATCATTATATCAATCTCACCTAATCTCAGAGACCTAATTAGTTTAATTCTATCAATCGTATCTACATCAGAGTGCAAATACTCAGCCTTATAATTCTGCTCTTTAAGATAGTTAGTTAAATCCTCTGCATTTTTTTTTGTCAATGTGGTTATAAGCACACGATTTTTTTTTGATATAGTTTCTTGAATTTCACCCATTAGATCCTCAACTTGATTTATTGTAGATCTAATTTCGCATTCAGGGTCAATTAATCCTGTTGGTCTTATAATTTGCTCAATATATTTATGATCTACTTCCTCTAATTCCCACGGACCTGGCGTAGCAGATAAAAAAATAGTGGAAGGTCGCATCATATTCCATTCTTCAAAAGTTAAAGGCCTATTATCTAAACAAGAGGGAAGTCTAAAACCATAATTTGATAAAGTTGTTTTTCTGGATCTATCACCTAAATACATTCCTCTAATTTGAGGAACAGTAACATGAGATTCATCAATTATTAGAAGAGCATTATCAGGAATAAATTCATATAAAGTGGGAGGTGCCTCACCAGGATTTCTTCCGCTTAAGTAGCGGGAATAGTTTTCTATACCTGAACAAGTCCCTGTTGCTTGAATCATCTCTAAATCGAAATTAGTTCTCTCTTTTAAACGCTGATGCTCTAAAAGTTTTTTTTCTTCATCAAATTCTTGAAGTCTCAAGCCAAGATCACTTTTTATTTCTTTCATGGCATTTTCAAGTCGGGGCTTAGGAGTTATATAATGACTATTGGCAAAAATTTTTACTTGATCAAAATCTTGAATGAATTCTCCAGTTAATGGATCAAACTCTTTAATTTCTTCAATCTCATCTCCGAAAAAACTAATTCTCCAAGCTATATCTTCCAAGTGTGCTGGAAAAACATCTACTCTATCTCCAGTAACACGAAACATCCCTCTGCGAAAATCTACATTATTTCTTTTATATTGAAGCTCTACTAATTCTCTCAAAAACCCCATTAAATTTATAGATTGACCCTTTTTAATTTCCAATGTCATTTGAGAGTAAGAGTCAACAGACCCAATACCATATATGCAAGAAACACTAGCAACTATAATTACATCCTCTCTTTCTACCAAAGATCGAGTAGCAGAGTGTCTAAATCTATCTATTTGTTCATTTATAGATGACTCTTTTTCAATAAAAGTATCAGATCTAGGGACATAAGCTTCTGGTTGATAATAATCATAATAACTTACAAAATATTCCACTGCATTTTGAGGAAATAAAACTTTTAACTCTTCATACAGTTGAGCAGCTAAGGTTTTATTAGGTGCCATAACTAAAGTAGGGCGATTATATTTTTCAATTACATTAGCGATGGTAAAGGTTTTTCCTGATCCTGTAACTCCAAGCAAGACTTGACTCCGTTTTTCTTCCTCTAGACCTTTTAATAATTTCTTAATGGCCTGAGGTTGATCTCCTTTGGGTTGATTTTCACTAACTATTTTAAAAGGCATACTTGTAGTTTTTTTTAAATAAGTTTATAGATATTTAAGTCAAAAAAAATGATTTCGAATAGAGTTAATAACATAAAACCCTCATTAACAATAGCCACTAATATTAAAGCCCAAGAACTAAAACGCGCAGGAAAAGATATTATCGTTCTTGCTGCGGGTGAACCTGATTTTGATACCCCGGAGCATATTAAATCTGCTGCAATAAAAGCTATTAACAATGGTTTTACGAAATATGTCCCTGGAAAAGGAACGCCTGATCTGCAATTAGCTATTCAAAAAAAGTTTAAAGACGATAACAATCTTGATTACGATATATCAAATATAACAGTAGGGGTGGGTGGCAAACACATTATTTACAATGCTTTTTCAGCAACAATAAATAGTGGTGATGAAGTCATTATACCTGCACCATATTGGGTGAGTTATCCAGATATTGTGATCTTGAATGATGGGAAGCCAATTGTAGTTGAGTGTGGAGAGGACTCCAGCTTTAAACTTAAACCAGAAGATCTTGAGAAAAGTATTACCAATAAAACTAAGTGGTTAATGCTGAATAGTCCAAGTAACCCTACTGGATCCATGTACACTAAAGAAGAATTAATTGAACTAGGTGATGTACTTAAAAAACATAAACAAGTTTATATTTTATCTGATGATATTTATGAAAAGATTGTCTATGACCAAAATGTCTTTCATACTATTGCTGAAGTATGCCCTGAGTTAAAAGAAAGAACTTTGACAATGAATGGATTATCAAAGTCTTACTGTATGACAGGCTGGAGAGTAGGTTATGCAGCAGGACCTCTTAATGTCATCAATGCTATGAATAAAGTTCAATCACAAAACGTATCTTCCACTGCTTCTATCTCTATGGCTGCTTCAGTCGAAGCTCTTAATGGCGATCAAAGCTTTATTCAATCAAATAATAAATCTTTTCTTCGAAGAAGAGATCTAGTTGTTAAAAATCTAAACGAAACACCTGGGTTATCTTGTAGAACTCCCGAAGGAGCATTTTATGTTTTTGCCTCTTGCAAGGGAGTTTTAGGTAAAACTACAGAGTCCGGCAAAATACTTAATAGTGATGGTGATTTCATGGACTACTTATTAGAAGAAGTAGGTGTAGCAGGAGTTCAAGGTTCTGCTTTTGGCTTGGAAGGATACTTCAGAATTTCTTATGCCACTTCAGATGCAATCTTAGAAGACGCTTGTCAAAGAATTAAAAATGCTTGTTCTAAGCTAAGTTAATTTTTTATCTGCAATAATTTTAGCAATTCTTAGAGTGTTGGTTGTTCCAACTTTACCAAAAGGCACACCGGCAGTAATGATAATTTTTTCACCATTTTTTAGGATTTTTCTTGTTTTAGCTACACGGCAAGCTCTATCTACCATCTCAGTTGATGAGGATATTTCATCAACTACATCCATGAAAGTACCCCATGTAAGTATGTTTTGCCTCGCTACTTTTATACTAGTAGTGAGTCCTATTAATGTTACGTCAGGTCTCATTCTTGCAACTCGGAGCACAGATCTTCCAGATTGTGAAAAAGTAGCAATACAATCACAACTTGCAATACTTGCAACTTCAAGCGCTGCAGTTGCAATAGCCTCAGTTGATGTCTTAATATGATCTAGATTATAATTTTGAATATTTGCTAAATACTTAGGGTCACTTTCAACTCTTTTAATAATTTTATCCATCATCTCCACAGATTCTTTTGGATAGTTTCCAGCTGCAGACTCTGCAGACAGCATAACAGCATCAACACCTTGAAAAACAGCTGTAGCTACATCCGACGCCTCAGCTCTTGTGGGGGTTGGAGAGTCAATCATGCTTTCAAGCATTTGAGTTGCAACAATACATGGACGACCAAATTTGCGACATGCTGCTACCATCGTTCTTTGATGAATAGGGACATCTTCAGGATTTGTCTCCACACCCAAGTCTCCTCTTGCCACCATTATTCCGTCACAATTTTCAGTAATTGATTCAATTTCATCCATAGCAGAGGGTTTCTCTACTTTAACCATGACTTTAAATCTTGGTGGAATAAGCTTTTTAGCTGTCAATAAATCTTTTGTAGTTTGGATAAAAGATAATGCTATCCAATCAACATCTAACTTAATAGCTAGTTGCAAATCCTTTTTATCTTTATTTGTGATAATTTTTAAATCAAGTTTAGTATCAGGAATATTTAGGCCTTTATTGTTAGATATTTCACCACCATCAGTGACAATGCATTTAATAGAATTAGGTGTTTTTGATTTAACTTTTAGTCTTACTTTACCGTCGTTGACTAAAAGTCTTTGACCAACAGAAATAGATTTAAAAATCTCTTTATGGGAGAGGTAAACTCTCTTGTTGTTACCATCTTTTTTATTTTGATCAAAAGTGAATTCCTGACCTTTTTTTAGTTGTTCTTTAATATTTTTAAATTTCCCAACACGAAATTTAGGACCTTGTAAATCTCCAAGGATACAAATGAAGCGATTGTGCTTTTTCTCTAATTTTCTGACTATTTTTACCTTATCGATGTGGTCTTGATGTTCACCGTGGCTAAAGTTTAGTCGAAATATATCAACACCAGCTATAAAAATTTTTTCAATAGTTTCTTCAGTTTCACAGGAAGGACCAAGAGTAGCAACGATTTTTGCTTTACGATTTCTTAATTTTAATTGATTCATTTAGAAATAAATAAATAACATGATATTAGTAAATTACTATGAGTAATATATTCAATGAAAAAGAGATCTTGATTAAAGCAAAAGTGCTTGATCATCTAATACAACACCTAAGGGATAGAAATGACGTCCAAAACATAGATTTAATGAATTTGAGTGGCTTTTGTAGAAATTGTTTATCTAAATGGTATGGAAAGTATGCAAAAGAAGAAGGAATTGATCTAGACTACGAAGAAACAAGAAAAATTATTTATGGAATACCTTATTCTGAATGGAAGCAAAAATACCAAACTGAGGCTTCAAGCGAGCAAATAAATAAATTTAATGATCAAAAATAATTAATGTCTGACAATCTACCTAATTGGAATCTAAAAGATTTTTATTCCTCATTTAAAGATGAAGCTATATCCAAAGATTTAGATAATTTTAAAAAATATACCAAAACTTTCAAAGAAAGTTATAAAGATAAACTTCTCTCTCATTCATCCAAATTAGAAAATATCATAGAGGAATATGAAAATGGTAATGAAATTGGTGACAAATTAGGAAATTACGCTTTTCTAATTTATGCAACCAATATGGATGTCTCCGAAATTGTTCAATTTTATCAAGACATCAATGAAAAACTTACTGAGATATCATCAGACTTAATATTTTTTACAAATGAGATTAACGCTACTTCTGATGATGACTTTAAAAAACTAATTAATGGCTCAGGTAAATATAAAAATTGGTTAATTAATATTAGACGTTTTAAAGATCACCAATTAGACGAAAAAAGTGAGCAAATTCTTCTAGATAAAAATCTAACGGCTAGTTCTTCTTGGGTTAGATTTTTTGAAGAACGTATTAACGATTTAAAATTTAATATTGATGGCAAACAACTTAATAGTGCCGGAGCTTTAAATCTTCTTTCAGATCATGATGAAAAAGTTAGAAAAAAAGCATCAGAAAGCATTGAGACTGTTTTCAAATCAGAGGTTAAAACTTTTACCTTCATTACCAATACTCTTGCTAAAGATAAAATTACAAATGATAAATGGAGAAAATATAGCTCTTCAGTGGATTCTCGCAATCTTTCTAATAATGTTGAAAATGATGTGGTTGAGGCTCTATCTAAGAGTGTAACCTCAAATTACAAAAAAATTTCTCACCGTTACTACGAATTGAAGTCAAAAATATTTAAAAAAAATCAATTAGACTATTGGGATAGAAATGCTCCATACCCTAACTCTCCTAAAACGCTAATAAAGTGGGAAGAGGCCAAAGATATAGTTTTAAGATCTTATGCTAATTTTGATGAAAGTTTTAAAGATATTGTCTTAATGTTTTTTCAAAATAATTGGATTGATGCTGAATTAAAATCTGGAAAGTCTCCTGGAGCCTTCGCTGCTTCTACAATACCGTCTATCCATCCATATATACTAACTAATTTTCATGGAAAAACCCGTGATGTAATGACTCTTGCTCATGAATTAGGACATGGTTGTCATCAATATCTTTCTTCAAAACAAGGTTTGTTATTATCTAGCACTCCTTTAACTCTGGCTGAAACAGCAAGTGTCTTTGGAGAGATGATGACTTTTAGAACTCTTTTAAATGACAGCAACAAAGACACTAAAAAGTTTTTATTGGCTTCAAAAATAGAAGACATGATTAATACAGTTGTCAGACAAATATCTTTTTTTGAATTTGAAAAACTTATTCACTCAGCCAGAAAGAATGGTGAACTTTCCTCTGATCAAATTTGCGATTTTTGGATGTCCACACAAATTGAAAGTCTGGGACCTCATATAAGATTAACAGAAGGATATAAATACTTTTGGACATATATTCCCCATTTTATTCATACTCCTTTTTATGTCTATGCTTATGCTTTTGGGGACTGTTTAGTTAACGTTTTAATACAGTTATATGACGAAGGCCTTCCTGATTTTAAAAATCATTATATCGATTTGCTAAAAAGCGGTGGGTCTAAACATTACAGCGAGGTTTTAAAGCCATTCAACGTTGATTTAAAAAATCAAAAAAGTTGGGAAAAAGGCTTATCCATGATTTCAGGTTTAATAGATGAATTTGAAAAGAGTATTTAATCAAAAATGAAAGAAGATAATAACTTAGTATCGAGGGTAAAACGTTACTCTAAAGTGACAACCTCACTTACTTCTTTGGCTACAAAATTTGCGGGAAAAAAGTATCTTAATTTCGATTTAAGTGATCAAAAATACGCAGCACAAATAACAGAAATATTAGGAAATTTGAAAGGCCCCTTAATGAAAGTGGCCCAACTCAGTGCCACTATACCAGATTTACTCCCTGAGGAGTACGCGCGAAAATTAGCTGAGTTGCAATCAAATGCTCCTCCCATGTCCTGGGTATTTGTTAAACGAAGAATGAAAGCCGAGCTGGGCGATGATTGGGAAAATCACTTTTTACAATTTGATAAGGAGGCTAGTTTTGCAGCTTCTTTAGGACAGGTTCATAAAGCAAAATTACTCAACAAAGATAAAGTGGCTTGTAAACTACAGTATCCCGATATGTCTTCAGCAGTTGAAGCTGATTTGAGTCAATTAAAAATAATTTTTAAAATTTATTCTAGTTATAACAAGTCAATTCAGATTAGAGAAATTTATAAAGAAATAGAAGCTAGACTAAAAGAGGAATTAGATTATCGACTTGAGTATAAACACTTAAAGGCTTTCAGGAGTATTCATGAAAAAAATAGTTATATTAAAATTCCTAGAGTCTATGAAAAAGTTTCAACTAATCGATTATTGATAATGGAGTTTCTTGAAGGAAAAAAATTAATTGAATTTAAAAAAGCTCCACAAAAAGTTAGAAATGAATTAGCTAAAAAATTATTTATGGCTTGGTATTATCCTTTTTATAAATATGGAATTATTCATGGAGATCCTCATTTAGGTAATTATTCAGTAGATAAGAATAATAATATAAATCTTTTTGATTATGGTTGCGTAAGAATTTTCCCTCCTAAATTTGTTAAAGGAGTTATAGATCTCTATTTTGCTTTGAAGGAAAAAGATAACAAGAAGATTAAATTAGCATATGAAGTTTGGGGTTTTAAAAATATCGATGACAAGTTGATGAACGTTTTAAATAAGTGGGCACTATTTCTCTATGACCCAATACTAAAAGATGAAGTAAGAAGAATTCAAGACTCTGACAGCGGTATCTATGGAGCTAAGATTGCAGGAGAAGTTCATAAAGAATTAAAAAAATATGGAGGTGTAAAACCTCCCAGAGAATTTGTTTTTATGGATAGGGCTGCTGTTGGACTGGGGTCTATATTTATTCATTTAAAGGCAGAAATTAATTGGTATCGCCTATTTCATGAGTTAATTAGAGACTTTTCGGTTACAAATGTTGAAAAGAGTCAAAAAAAGGCTCTAAAAGCTGCTGGAATTTAATCTCAAATACTTTATAAAACGTTAAAAAGTTTATTGAAATTAACTAACTAGGAATATTTCTGGTAAAAGTCTTACCAATTATAAGGAACAGAATTATGATAATAGGAACTATCAAAGAGAAAAAGAAATTCGAAAATAGAGTTGCGATTAGTCCTGATGAAGCCAAATCATATATTAAATTAGGCCATCAAGTTCAGATTGAAAAAAATGCTGGATCACTCTCTGGTTTTAGTGACAAATCTTATAAAGAAGCAGGTGCAACTTTGTCTTCTGCTAAAGAAATTTTAAAAAATTCAGATATTTTATTAAAGATTAATTGCCCTTCACCTGAAGAGGCCAAACAGCTTAAAAATAGTACTATGGTTGTCTCTCAATTAAATACTCAAGTTGAAATGGATACTATAAAGATTTTTAATTCCAAAAAAATATCTGCATTTTCATTGGAAAGAGTTCCAAGAATTACGAGAGCACAAGATATGGATATCCTCTCATCTCAAGCTAACTTAGCTGGTTATCATGCAGTCATTGATGCAGCACAAGAGTTTAATAGAGTTCTTCCATTATTCATGACCGCGGCAGGAAAAGTCACTCCAGCTAATGTGTTAGTAATTGGAGCGGGAGTAGCTGGACTTCAAGCAATAGCTACTGCAAAAAGACTCGGTGCTATTGTTTATGCAACAGATGTTCGTATTGCCTCTAAAGAACAAGTAGAAAGTCTAGGTGGTAAATTTGTTATGGTTGAAGACGAAGAGTCTAAAAATGCTGAAACAAAGGGTGGTTATGCTAAAGAAATGAGTGCTGAGTATCAAAAGAAACAAGAAGCTCTGTTGGCCGAGACACTTAAAGAGATGGATATTGTTATCTGCACAGCCCAAATTCCTGGAAGAAAAGCCCCACTAATTCTTAAAAAAGAAATGCTTGATAATATGAAACAAGGTTCTGTAATAGTTGATTTAGCTGTAGAGTCAGGTGGAAACTGTGAATACAGTCAAGTAGGTAAAGTAATTTCTAAAAATGGTCTAAAAATAGTAGGCCACGCTAATGTACCTGGTAGGGTAGCCAATAATGCATCAAGTTTATTTTCAAAAAATGTTTCTAATTTTTTAAAACTTATGAATTTTGAAAACAAAAAAAAATCTGTTATTAACAAAAACGATGAAATTATCAAAGCCACTTTGATTTGCTCAGCGGGGAAAAATTTAATCAAGTAAAGGAGATATTATGTCTGAAATTTCAAACCAATTAGAAAATTTATCTTTTAAAGCTCAACAGCTTGCAGATCAAGCTAATGATTTAGCTTCAACTGTTGTCGAAACCTCAGGTGGTCATAGTGACTTTTTAATATTTGGTATCACTGTTTTAGTTCTAGCCTGTTTTGTTGGATATTATGTTGTTTGGTCTGTTACCCCAGCTTTGCATAGTCCTTTGATGGGAGTTACTAATGCTATTTCATCAGTAATAATTGTTGGCGCTCTTTTAGCAGCAGGACCTATTGATAGTACAATCTCTAAATATTTTGGTTTAGTCGCTGTGGGTTTAGCTGCAGTCAATATTTTTGGCGGTTTTGTTGTTACTAACAGAATGCTTTCCATGTTTAAAAAGAAAAGTTAAGAGATAGGAATAAAATAATATGTCAAATTTATCTACAGTAGCTTATTTAGTCTCTTCAGTTTTATTTATTATGTCTTTAAGAGGCCTATCTCACCCTACAACTGCAAGAAAAGGAAACTTTTATGGAATAATTGGAATGACTATTGCCATACTTACAACTGTGGCAAATCCAGGAGTTCTTAGTTATAAAGAAATTGGTACTGCTTTCGTAATAGGTGGACTTATTGGTAGCGTTATTGCCACTAGAATTCAAATGACCGCACTTCCTCAATTAGTAGCGGCATTTCATAGTTTAGTTGGATTGGCAGCAGTTTTTGTTGCAGCCGCAGCCTTTTATAATCCCACTGCGTTTAATTTAGGCACAGAAGGAAATATTCCTCTTGGTAGCTTGATTGAAATGGCTATTGGTACTGCAATTGGAGCAGTCACTTTTACGGGATCAATTATTGCTTTTGGAAAGCTTCAAGGTTTTGTCTCTGGAAATCCTTTAGTCTTTAAGGGTCAGCATTTTTTAAACTTATTATTAGGCCTATCTATCATTGGTCTTATTGCTAAGTTCTGTATTGATCAAAACCCAGAATTTTTCTGGTTAATAGTTGCTGCATCATTTTTAATAGGTGTTTTACTAATAGTTCCTATTGGCGGAGCAGATATGCCAGTTATTGTCTCTATGCTGAACTCATACTCAGGTTGGGCAGCCGCAGGTATTGGTTTTACTCTCTCTAATAATCTTTTAATTATCACTGGAGCACTAGTTGGCTCATCGGGTGCAATCCTGAGTTATATAATGTGTAAGGGTATGAATAGATCTTTCTTTAATGTTTTACTTGGTGGATTTGGTGGCGAACAAGCTGCTAGTTCAAGTGGTGGCGAGAAAGATGATCGTCAACCTAAGCAAGGAAATTCAGCTGATGCTGCTTTCATGATGAAGAACAGCAAAACAATTATCATTGTCCCTGGTTATGGTATGGCTGTTGCTCAGGCACAGCATGCACTCAGAGAAATGGGCGACTTATTAAAAGCTGCCGGAGCAGAAGTCAGATATGCTATCCACCCAGTAGCGGGAAGAATGCCAGGGCATATGAACGTTTTACTTGCAGAAGCTAACGTTCCGTATGATGAAGTTCTTGAATTAGATGAAATTAATAGAGATTTTTCTGATACAGATGTTGCTTTTGTAATAGGTGCTAATGATGTGACTAACCCAGCAGCAAAAACAGATAAAACAAGTGCTATTTATGGTATGCCTATATTAGATGTAGAAAATGCTGGTCAGGTATTTTTTGTAAAAAGAGGAATGGCAAGTGGATATGCGGGAGTACAAAACGAATTATTCTTTAGAGACAACACTCTGATGTTATTTGGTGATGCCAAAAAAGTCTGTGAAGATATAATTAAGGGTTTAGAGGATTAGTCGAACTTCTTTTTACGCATAAGTTTTTTAAATCTTTTTATAGATTCGGCTTTTTCGCGAAGTTTTCGCTCAGATGGTTTTTCATAGTTTTTTCTTAATTTTAACTCTTTGAAAATACCTTCTCTTAAAAGCTTTTTCTTTAATACGCGGATAGCTGCTTCCACGTTATTATCTCTAACTTGAACTTCTATTGTCAATCTAGTAACCTCATAAGAGCGTAAGTTATATATAAATATGAAGTCAAAGCAAGATAAATTAGCTAACCTTTTCATCCAAGAAGTCCCTAAATTCGGATGGTCTAGAGAGACGCTCCTTCATTGTGCTAAAAAACAAAAGTTATCTACGCCCAATTTAGCCTTAATGTTTCCATCCTTTGAATATGATGTTTTAAAATATCTAATTGCCCAAAATAATAGTCTGGTTGAAAAAAACTATAACTCATTTAATAACTCTCGCCTAAAAACCAGAGATAAAATTAAAACTATAATGGAATTAAAGTTTGACAGTAACGCCTACCTCAAAGATGCATTACCTGAAATGCTAAAATTCCTTCTTCGACCTGGTAATTTATTTATGTCCATAAAAATGCTTCATCAAAACAGTGATTTTATTTGGAAACTTGCAGGTGATAAATCTAATGATTTTAATTATTACTCAAAAAGAGGCTTGCTCTCTATGGTTTACTTAGCCACTCTTATATACTGGCTAAATGATAAGTCCAATAAAGGTATTGGCACAAAAAACTTCATTAGTAAATCTGTTGATGGAATAGTTGATGGCGTATCAAAATTTAAACAACTTAACGTTCTTAGAAGTCTAGCTCAAAACTTTTTTTCTCGATTTAATGAGAGTAAAACCTAACTACCTTATTACTATTTATCTAATCTTATTGTAACTCATTCCAGATTAATCATACTTTTCATAAATTATTGGGTATGCAATTAAAACACTTCCATGAGTCAAAATAGTAAATAAAGTCAAAATCTCTTAATACGAATTTTTCAATGAAAGGAATTATATGAAAAAATTATTAATAATATTTTTATTATCTTTATTCTCATCTTTATCATTAGCAGACGGACATATGCAAGCTAATGCATTTGCAGTTACTTTTAAGGTTCCTCAAGAGGATGTAGCAAAAGTAGAAGCTCTTTTACAAAGTCATCACCAATTTATGCATAATGACCACTCATTGTCTGGAGAAAATAGATTGAATTCTTACTCCATCGTCAAAGGCTATGAGGTTGTTGATATGACCGATCCATCAAAAGGACTTACGGGAAATGTTTTTTATTTTCTAAGTGAACATTATCAAACACCTACTGGCCTTCAAATGCATGGTGAAAATTCTCAGGGCTGGGATGGTCTTCAAGAATTTCAAGAAACCATGTACAAATATCAGATAGCATTTGCATTTCCTGGCGAAGTTATTGCCAAAATGAATCGTTAATCTTATTGAATATTTTGCGCGGCTTTATATTTATTATGGTCGCGCAGTTAACCCACCATCAATAATTAATTCTGTACCAGTAATGTATTCACTCTGATCACTTAGTAAAAATATAATTCCCTCAGCTACTCCTTTAGGTTGGATAACTTTTTTAATTGGCATAAATTCCTTTAAATTTTTTTTTGCATTAGGTATTTTTTTCCACCGACTTTGCATTGGAGTTTCAACAGCACCAGGTAAAATACAATTACTTCTGATATTGAAAGATCCAAATTGAATAGCTAGTGACTTGGAAAGTCTAATCATAGCAGCTTTAGAAGCCCCATATGCATCTTGTGGTTTATCATCGCCAGATAATGCATCCACAGATGAAATATGGACCATAGATCCAAACTTATTTTTTTTCATAACAGGAATAATGAGCTTTGAGACTAAAACCATAGTTTTAAGGTTAATATTAAATACTTGATCCCAAACTCTAAGGTCAAGATCTACTGCTGAAACATCCTTGCCAAACCATAATACCCCAGTAGTATTTACAAGATAATCTATTCTTTTATATTTTTTAATAAATTCTTTAATAGTACGAGTTAATTCTAATTCGTTTACAAGATCTATTTGACGATAAGTTACCCTTTTATTTTGAAGTAACTTTTTATTAGGTTTTTGAATATCTAGGGCAAGAATATCTAAATTATATTTCAACAATAGGGAAATAGTGGCTAAACCCATACCCCCTGCAGCTCCTGTCACTACAACAGTTTTACCCCTTAAATTTAATTTCATAAAAAAAATTTAAATTTATTTTACAGTAAGTAAACACATCAATAAAAAGAAACCCATTGACTTTCTGGGCCCAAATTTTCATTATAATACAACTAATCTGGGAGGATTTATGAGCATTCAAAAAACTATCACACCTATTGATAATAGTCTCTATATACAAAGACCTTTGTCTTCTGACAATGAAATTAATGATATTTTAGATAAATCCAAAAGAAGTTTTATATCATGGAAAAATACATCTATTGATGACCGTATAATAATTATCAATAAATTTATTGATAATTTATTAAACCTAAATACTGAAGTCTCAAAGGAAATATGCTGGCAGATAGGAAGGCCGATAACTCAATGTGGTAATGAGTTACGAGGTTTTGAGGAGCGTTCTCGGCACATGGTAGAAATTGCTAAAGAGTCTCTTCAAAATATTCCTGCAAGAAAGAATGATGAATTTGATAATTATATTTATAAATCTCCTCTTGGAGTTATTTTTGTTATGGCTCCATGGAATTACCCAATAATTACAGCAACTAATACTATCGTGCCTGCGTTGCTTGCCGGTAACACACTTTTATTAAAACATTCTTCTCAAACTCCAATGTGTGCTGAGTTATTAAGTAAAGCTTTTAAAAATACTGGACTCCCAGAAGGTGTTTTTCAATTTGTTCATACTAATCATGAAGCTTGTGAAAAAATAATTTCAGACCCTAGAATTTCTCATGTAGTTTTCACTGGCTCAGTTCGTGGTGGTCAAGAAATTAAAAAATATATAGGCACTAGATTTATCAATGTTGGTTTAGAACTTGGAGGGAAAGATCCAGCTTATGTCAGATCAGATGCAGATGTTAACCACGCTGTTGAAAATTTAGTAGATGGAGCCCTATTTAATTCAGGTCAATCCTGTTGTGGAATTGAAAGAATATATGTCGATCAATCTATTTATAATAAATTCATAGAGGGATTTAAATCTATTACGGAAAATTACAAATTAGGTGATCCTTCCAAAGATGATACAAATCTTGGTCCAGTTGTTAGACAATCGGCAGCTCAATTTATACGCAAACAAATAAGTGAAGCTGAAAAACAAGGTGCTAAAAGATTAATTGATGAAAGTAAGTTTCCTATATCAAATGAAAATAATTGCTATGTAGCGCCTCAGGTAATGATTGATGTAGATCATTCAATGCGATTTATGATGGAAGAAACCTTTGGGCCCGCGGTAGGTATTATGCCAGTAAAAGGTCATGAAGAGGCTAGAAAACTAATGAATGATAGCCCTTATGGCTTGACCGCATCTATTTGGACAAAAGATTTAGACTTTGCAAAAGATTTTGGAAAGCAAATTGAAACAGGTACTTTTTTTATGAATAGATGTGACTACCTTGATCCAGCCCTTGCATGGACAGGAGTCAAAGATACTGGAGTAGGGTGCTCTTTGTCTACATTAGCTTTTGATCAATTTACAAGACCTCAAAGTTTTCATATGCGTAAGGTAGTCTAAAAAATCAAATGCCTACTATTTTTATTCTTTATGTAAAAGTAATAGATAAGATCACAGATATTATAGGACGAATAACTATGTACACCGTCTTCGCTATGATGGCTATTTTAGTTTTATCTTTTGTCACTAGAAATATAATTAATTTTCCTTTGCTATGGATAATCGAAATGGCTCAGTTCATTATGACAGGCTATTATCTTATGGGTGGAGCTTACTCCATGAAAGAAAATCAACACGTAAGAATGGATTTAGTTTATGGGAGCTTTTCTGAAAAAAATAAAGCTAGGATGGATTTATTTACAAGTATTTTTTTAATTTTTTATTTAATCGTATTATTAATAGGCTCTTATAACAGTCTTGTCTACACTCTTGAAACAAAAAAAACTCTATTCTCAGCATGGAGACCTTATGTTTGGCCTATCAGTAGCATTATGTTTACAGGAATTTTATTGATGATCCTCCAAACAGTTTCCATTGTATTTAAGGACTACGCCAAAGTTAAAGGAATAAAGATTTAATGTTAGCTGAATATTTTAGCTACGAAGCAATAGCAATCTTGATGTTTGCAACAATGATTTTAATGCTTTTAACTGGTCAGCGTGTTTTTGGTGCTATTGGATTTGTAGCTGCTGCAGCTGCTCTTCTTTTATGGGGTAATGGAGCAGTAGAGATGCCTTTTACGGCCTCGTGGAAATTATTTAAATGGTACCCCATGTTGACTCTACCTTTATTTATTTACATGGGATATATGATTTCGGAGTCAGGCATAGCTAATGATTTATATAAAATGTTTCATGTTTACTTTGGAGGAACTAGGGGTGGACTGGCCATTGGCACTATGCTGATGATGGTGGCTATTTCTGCTATGAATGGATTAAGTGTTGCAGGAATGGCTGTAGGAGCAACTATAGCTTTACCTGAAATGCTCAAACGTAATTATGACAAAAGGATGATAAGCGGAGTAGTCCAAGCCGGAAGCTCCTTAGGTATTTTGATTCCACCTAGTGTGGTGCTCGTTCTTTATGGAATGATAGCAAGACAACCAGTGAGTAAACTTTGGTTAGCAGGATTAATACCTGGTTTAATCATGGCCACACTATTTATTTTATACATCTATATCAGATGCAGACTACAACCTGAGTTAGGACCTGTTCTTCCCGAAAAAGAAAGAAAAATGCCTTTTATAGATAAAATTAAATTATTAAGAGCTGGTATAATTCCCTTCTTTATTTTTTTTGTTATGACAGGTCTGTTCATTATGGGTATTGCTAGTTTAGTTGAGTGTTCTGCAGTAGGTGCACTTGCAGCCACAGTGGCTGCATGGTCTAAAGGAAGATTAAATTTAAAAGTTATCGAAGATGTGTGTAAAAAAACTTTAGGTGTTTCTTGTATGTTTATGTGGATAATATTAGCGGCACTTTGTTTTGGTGCTGTCTTTGACGGAATAGGAGCCTCAAAAGCCATTGAGTCTTTATTTATTGAAAGATGGAATTTAAGTCCCTGGGGAGTTTTGATAATGATGCAGTTATCATACATTTTGATGGGTATGTTTCTTGATGATACAGCTATGCTAGTTATAGTTGCCCCTTTATATGTTCCTTTAATTATTGCTTTGGGATTTGACCCAATTTGGTATGGGGTTCTCTACACTATTACTTGCCAAATCGCCTATATGACTCCTCCATTTGGTTATAATTTGTTCTTGATGAGGGCAATGGCTCCCAAAGAGATTACTTTAATAGATATCTATAGATCTATAATACCTTTTGTTTTAGTGATGTTATTTGGCTTAATTATCATGATGAGATTCCCTCAAATTGCTTTATGGCTACCCACAACTATTTTAGGCTAAGTTCAAATAAATCTTTAATTAACATGCAAATTAAGCTTATAATAAATAACGGAGGAATATTATGTCGACAAAAAATAAATCAAAAACAACTCCTTCCTCAAGGAGAGGTTTTTTAAAAAAAGCAGGTTTGGTTTCTGCGGCTGCTATTGGCGCAACAGCAGCAAAAGCACCTTATGTGTTCGCAGCATCCAACCCAATTAAATGGAGATTACAAACTTATTCAGGTGCTCCATTAGGGGCTCACGTTGTCCTTCCTCAAATTGAGGCCTTTAACAAGGCCGCTCATGGAGAGATGGAAATTGAGCTATTCTATGCAGATCAATTAGTTCCAACTGATGAGCTCTTTAGAGCTATGCAAGCTGGAACAATAGATGCGGTTCAAAGTGATGACGCAACAATGGGTTCACCAGTTGACATTTCGGTCTTTGGTGGATACTTCCCTTTTGCAACTAGATACAGTCTCGATGTCCCAGCTATGTTTAGATACTACGGTCTAGATAAAATTTGGGGAGAGGCTTATGGTGAAGTGGACAATGTTACCTGGTTAAGTACTAGTGCTTGGGATCCTTGTCATTTATTTACAGTCAACAAGAAGATAGAAAAACTTTCTGATATGAAAGGTTTAAGAGTCTTTGGGGTACCTACAGCTGGACGTTTCCTAGCGCAGTATGGTTTAATCCCTGTGACTGTTCCTTGGGATGATGTGGAAGTAGCAATGCAAACAGGTGAGCTAGATGGCGTATGCTGGTGTGGATTTACAGAAGCTTATGAAGTTGGATGGGCAGATATTTGTAATTACGCATTAACTAATTCTGTCACAGGTGCTTGGTTTGGTTCTTACTTTGCAAACTCTGAAAGTTGGAACAAACTCTCACCTAAACTTCAAGAGCTCTTTAAAATGTCTATTGACCAATCTCACTACTATAGACAAGTATGGTATTGGGGCGGAGAAGCAGACCTTCGAGTTAATGGTAAGAAGATGGAATTAACCAGTCTTCCTGCTAATGAATGGTCAGGTGTCGTCAACGATGCTGGAAAGTTCTGGGATGATGTAGCAGCCTCTTCTCCAAGAAGTGGTAAAGTTGTTGAAGCATTCAAATTGTATGCTGAAACAATGGAAAAAGCTGGATATCCCTACAGATAAAGATAATAATTAATCATTCTCACCTCGTATCTTATGGGGTGAGATCACTTAATCTTAACAAAAATATATTAAATTTATGAGTATAACTTTTAGTCAATTAGAAAAAAAAATTAAATCTAAAGAAATAGATACGGTTCTTGTATCTCTTTCAGATATGCAGGGCAGACTAGTGGGAAAAAGAGTTACTGGTAAAGCTTTTTTAGACTACGTCCATAAGGAAACTCATTTCTGTAATTATCTCTACACAGTCGATATGGATATGTACACAGTGCCAGGTTTTAAATCTTCTTCTTGGGAAACAGGTTACGGCGACATGACCGTTATACCAGATCAAAATACAATTAAAATATTACCTTGGCTGGAAAAAACTGCCCTAATCTTAGGAGATGCTTTTGAGCAAGACGGTAAAACTCCAGTAAATCATTCAACAAGACAGATCTTAAGAGAGGCTATTAGTAAAGCAAATAAGATGGGCTTTGAGCCAATGCTAGGATCTGAATTAGAGTTTTTTTTATTCAAACAAACCTATGATGAAATTCATGCTAATAACTATAAAAATTTAAAAGAGACATCATGGTATATCGAAGATTACATGATATTCCAAACCACAAAAGAAGAACCATTCAACCAAGAATTGAGAAATAGTTTACTCGAGTCAGGTATTTATGTGGAATGTACAAAAGGAGAGGCATCTCCTGGCCAACAAGAAATTAATGTCGTCTTTACAGATGCCCTTAATATGGCTGATAATCATATCTTAATTAAAAATGCTGCTAAAGAAATTGCCTTTAAGCATAACCGTGCTGCAAGTTTTATGGCTAAGTATAACAAAGATGTTTGTGGTAGTTCTTGTCATATACACAACTCTTTATTTGATAAAAAAACAAAAAAAAATATTTTTGCTGACTCCAAAGATAAATTTGGTATGTCTAAAATTTTCAAAAGTTATATAGCAGGGCAAATTTTATTTTTAAGAGATTTATCTGTATTTTTAGCTCCAAATGTGAATTCTTATAAAAGATTTCAAGAAGGGTCTTTTGCTCCTACCACTGCAGCATGGGGAATTGATAATCGCACTGCAGGTTTTCGATTAGCGGGTCATGGAAATTCAATTAGAATTGAATGCAGAGTTCCAGGTGCTGATGTTAATCCGTACCTTGCATTTGCAGGATTAATTCAAGCAGGTTTATATGGTATTGAAAATAAATTAGAGCTCGAAGAGCCTCTATCAGGCAATATTTATCAAAACAAGAAAGCTAAAAATGTACCTGGCACTCTCAGAGAAGCTATTGATTTAGCCAAAAAGTCTAAATTACTCCCAAAAATATTTCATGCTGATGTTTTAGAACATTATATTCACGCTGCTCATTGGGAACAGTCAGAGTATGACAAATCAGTAAATGATTGGGAACACAAACGTTATTTTGAAAGAGGATAAAAAGGAGAATATATGCAAAATATGAATTGGAATTATCCAACCAATATCTGGTTCGGTGTTGATAGAGCTAAACAAATACAAGAAGCTTGCAATCAATTAAATGTCAAAAATCCTTTAATTGTTACTGACCCAGGGCTTTTAAAAACTCCTATTATTGATCAAATCAACTCCGATCTTTTAAAGAAAACAACTGTTTATTCCGAAGTCCAAGGCAATCCCACTGGCTCCAACGTTACAAACGGCGTTAAAGTTTTTTTAGACGGCAATCATGATGGTGTAATTGCTATTGGCGGAGGCTCTGGAATGGATGCAGGAAAAGGAATTGCTTTTTTAGCTCATCAATCTCTTCCTCTTTGGGACTTCGAGGACATTGGAGATTGGTGGACAAAAGCGGACTCCTCGGTAATTAAACCCATTATAGCAATCCCAACAACAGCTGGGACTGGATCAGAAGTAGGAAGAGCAGGTGTATTCCTGAACGAAGATAATCATAAAAAGAAAATTATATTTCATCCTAAGATGCTACCCGAAATTGCTATTTTAGATCCCTCTCTCACTTTGAATTTACCGAAAGGAATAACTGCTGGAACAGGAATGGACGCGCTAGCACATTGTATAGAAGCATTTTCCTCTCCCTTTTACCATCCCATGGCCGAAGGAACTGCAGTTGAGGGACTAAGACTCGTGAAAGAAAATATTCAAGAGGTCTATCATAATGGAATTAATATTGAGGCTAGAGCGCATATGTTAGTTGCTTCTATGATGGGTGCTGCTGCTTTTCAAAAAGGACTTGGAGCAATACATTCAATTACTCATCCAGTAAATTCCCTCTACCACACTCATCATGGAACAACAAATGGAACTGTAATGCCATTTGTTTTAAATTTTAATAGAAGTGTTATTGAAAAGAAGTTTGATCGACTGGCTAAATTTTTAAATATTTCCCATGGTTTTGAGGGCGTAGTAAATTGGATAATTGAATTAAAGAAAGAAATGGAAATACCCGAAACTCTAAAAGAAATGGGAGTTAAAAAAGGCGATGAAGTTAAACTGGCACCATTGGCTCAAGAAGATCCTAGTACAGGGGGAAATCCTTTAGAAATGAGCGAAGATAAATTTCAAGAACTTATTTTAAATTGTATAGAGGGTAATTACTAAACTTTTAGAAACTGTTTATAAGCTTTTTTAGAAATACAGGCCACAACATCACCGTTAGATTGAAAATTTAAAGCTTTCCCCTTCCAATCCGTAATGATGCCACCCGTTTCTTCAATAATATTTACTAATGGTAGGTAATCAAAGGGCTTCAAAAAAGACTCAACTACCAGAGGTATTCTTTTTTCAGCTAGTAGTCCATATTGCACGCAATCCCCTCCTAAAGTCACATACTGAGTTTTTTTAACAAGTGAGTTATATTTTTTATTTTTGCCTGAAGATCTAAAAGCAGTCATTCCAGAAGTACTAAAAAATAAATCCTTTAAACTTAAAACTGATGATGACTTCTTTAGTTTTTTACCATTACAAAATGCACCATTATCTTTGATACCTATCCATTTCTTTTTTAATTGAGGGCAGTTGATGATACCGAATACAGGAACACTATCGATGCATAAAGCAATCAAAGTTCCATAGTTCCCATTACCATTTATAAAGTTTTTAGTTCCATCTATTGGGTCAATAACCCAGACATGAGATGAATTAATGTTTTTATTATTATACTCTTCCCCATAAATTCCATGGTTTGGATATTTTTTCTTTATTAAAGATCTTAGATTTCTTTCAATTGTTTTATCTATCTTAGTTACAGGGGATTTATCGAATTTAAAATCTACTTTTAGATTATTAATTGGGTTTTTTTTAATTATTTGCTCTGCATGATTTACAAGTTTTTTTGCAAAAACTAAATAATCATTAATTTCTCTTATTTTTAAACCCATAAAATAAATATATATTAAAAAAACACGTCTACTATTTGAAATTTAATTAATACTACCAGAGAGTTTTTGAAATATGAGTTCAAAATTTTCTGAAGTTTGAGCTCCATTAATTACTATTTGTTTATTTACTATAAATGTTGGAACGCTATCAATCCCCATCTTTCTAGCTTGTAGTTCTTCATTCGCTAGGGGTTCAATATTATCTTTGTTTGATAAGTAGTTCTTAAATCTATCCTCATCAATTGAATTATTTACAGCTATGCTAAGCAATACATTTGGATTTCCTATATCTTCACCTTTTAAAAAGTATGATTCAAATAAGTCATCAAGAACTTGTTCTTGAATATTTTTCTCATAAGCTATAGCTAATAATCGATGGGAATTAAATGAATTTGGTGTGACTTGAATAGAGTCAAAGTTAAAATCTATTCCCTCTTTTAGGCCTTCTTCACGGATATTTTCATAGACTGTTTTTGCTGCATCTACACTTCCAAATTTTGAAACTAAATATTCTTGCCTGTCCATTCCATCAGGAGCCATACCTGGATTTAGCTGAAATGGTCTCCAAGTTTGCTTAAATTCTAAATGACTATGTTTAGTGATGGCATTATCTAATCGTTTTTTTCCTATATAGCACCATGGGCAAATAGTGTCCGAAAATATATCAAGCTCTATCATTTTTTTTATTTATCAGTGATGTCATAATAAAATAGTAATTCAAGATTATTTTTTAATTAATAGTATTTAAATAATACTGCTTAAAATTATAAAATATCTTATCATTATATAAAAGTTAGGAGAATCATGATGGTCGAAAACTTTAATGGAATTTTTTATTTAATAATTTTTTTAGTTATCTTAGTTATGAATGCTTTTTATGGTTACAATACTTTGTTTAATACTAAAAACTTTATAGGCAAATATGGTATTGATGTGACGGCAGCATTTTTTGCAAGATTTGCCGGTGCTATGATTGTTGGTGCAGTTTTAATGCAGTTATACATATTGTTTAGAGGCACAGTAGCCACTTGGGCATTTTTTAATTTTATGTTTATTATCATGTCGATAATAGCTATATCCGCTTATTATACCGGTGAGGTGGATAAACTAGGTAGAACTGATCAATATTCAAGAGAAGGCTGGTTGTCTACTGGTGGTTTAGCAATAGGGTGGGGTATCCTATGTTTTGGACTATCTGATAAAATTTATATCTAACGATTTCTTATAAAGTAGATAAATATTAAAGAAGTTAGATACATAATTACACTATAAGTGGCGGCGGGGACTATATACAACCCGCCTCCAAAAACACTTATACCTACAAAAATTGCTAAGGTTCCATTTTGCAGTCCACACTCTAAAGATATAGCTTTTTGTTGAGCCGAACCTGTGCCAAAAGTTTTTGCCCAATAGAAAGCAATTACCATCATCAAGATATTTAAAACTAAAACTACAAGACCTGTTTGAGCAAAATATTCAATCAGATTTTCTATTTCAGCCAGTATGGCCCCAATTAAGACTAAGACAAATAAAATTGTTGAAAGCATCTTAGAGGCTTTTTCTATTCTTTTTGTCAAATATGAAAGAGATGCTCTAAAAATCATACCTAACAAGACTGGCAAAGTTACAATTAAAAACATACTGATTGCTATACCTGTAAGAGAAATTGAACCTAGGGTTGTATCTGAGATATAACCCATTGATATTCCCAAAACAATAGGAACCGATATAACACTTAATAGGCTCATTACAGCGGTCATCGAAATTGATAATGCTACATCACCCTTAGCGAATGAAGTTAAAATATTTGATGTAACTCCCCCTGGAGCAGCGGCAATTAACATTAAACCGATTGCTAACTCCGGTTGAAGCGGCCATACAAAAACTATAATTAAAGCAACAATTGGTAAAAAAATTAATTGACTTGTTATACCTATTAAAAAATTTTTTGGATTTTTTGCAACCTTGACAAAATCTGAAAAAGAAAGTCCTAGACCTAAGGTAAACATAATAAAAGCTAAGGCTAAAGGAAGAACTACATCAGTAATGAAATTCATAATTTACTATAACAAAATGAAAATAAAATTATATCTCATATCCCGTCTGTTTTTTCTCCTTATCAACAAGCTCCACAGGATATCCTGTTGCCCTAAAACTAGTGTTATACTTATCTTCTAGTCTTTTTACGACCATTGAAGACCAAGCTCGACTGCCAAATTTCTCTTTGGCATCTTTAATGATTTCTAAAACTAAAGGTGATATCTCTAAATCGATACCTAATTTTGTTGCCAGACTTTGAAATAAACCTACATCTTTTTCTACAAGGTCCATTGTAAAATTAATATTATAAGAACCATTTAATATTACTTGGCTTTCTGTTTCATGAACGAAAGAATTACCTGAAGATGCAGCTATACCTTTAAAAGTTTTATCTAAATCTAAGTTGAATTTACTAGCTATTGTCCAAGCTTCACCAAGGGCAACTAAATGAACGGTAGCTAAATAGTTAGTAATAACTTTTAAAATTGATGCTGTACCAAAATCACCTGTATGTAAAATTTTTCTACCTAAACATTTTAAAACAGGCAAAGCTTTTTCAAATCCTTTTCTACTACCTCCCACAAAGATTGATATATTACCAGTAGCTGCCCTATGGCAACCTCCGCTTACTGGGGCTTCTAATGCAATGGCATTTTTACTTTCTATCAAAGAGGCATGTCTTTTTAACTGATCTTCATCCGTAGTGCTCATTTCAATCCAAATTTGATCATTGCGAATATTTTTTATCAGTCCATTATCTGATTCCAAAACCTCGGCGCATGCTTGGGGAGAGGGAAGACAGGTAATAATAATGTCAGTTTTTTCAACAATATCTTCAATAGATTTTGAAACCTTACAACCATTAGATTCAAACTCGTTAGTAATTTTTGTGTCTTTATCTAAAACTATGACATCAAATTGATTATTTAAGAGGTTATTGGCAAGCTTACCTCCCACATTACCAAGTCCTATAAACCCTATCCTCATATAAGCCTCCTAATTATTTAATTAATTTTTACCTTATTTTTAAATTTTAATATCGAATTATTTTAATAGAATTAATTTATGACAATTTATCTTAGAACTGAAAAAATTATATCTGATTGGACTGACTATAACGGACATATGAATTTAGCTTTTTATATTCATTTATTTGACCAAGGATGGGATGTTTTACTAGACAAATTTGAGATGGGAGGAGAGTCGGCTAAAATGGAAAAAAGATCAACTTTTGCAGTTGAGTCTCATACTAAATATATTCAAGAAGTTAACGAAGGTGATGAAGTAGATATTAATCTTTTATTCTTAGACAGAGACGTTAAAAGAATGGTTTATCAACTTGAAATATTTAATAAAAATGGAAATTACCGTGCTGCGACGACAGAAGTATGCTCTCTATATGTAAATCTTGATACAAGAAGGGTGACAGAAATTGAACCTCACAAACAAAAGATTATGGATTCATTCATTAATGAAAACAAAGAAAAATATTCTCCTATTGAGTTTCATTTAATTGATAAGCTTAAAAAATAATAATGAAAATAGCCATCATAGGATCTGGTATAGTGGGTTTATCTTTGGCTTACGATTTAAGCGACAAAACCAACGAAGTTATTGTTTTTGAGAAAGAAAAAGATTCTCTTTCTCATGGTACTGGAAGAAACAGTGGTGTAATTCATTCTGGAATATACTACATACCTAATTCTCTAAGATCTAAATTATGTATAGAGGGTTCAAAGCTCATGAAAGATTTTATATTAGAAAATAACTTATATTTAAAAAATTGTGGGAAGTTACTCCTACCCAAGAAAGACATAGATCTAAAAACATTAGAAATTCTTTACCAAAGATCAAAAAAGTTAGGTATTAATGTTAAAAAATTAAACTCAATTGACGAAATTATAAAAATTGAACCAAATTGTAATCCTATTTATAAGCAGGCTTTATTTATAAAAGATACATCTTTAGGTGATCCCGAAGAAGTTTCAAAAAAATTGATAGAAATTCTTAAGAATAGAAATATTGAAATACTGTATAATCACAAAGTAATTAAAATTTTTCCTCAAAATGGTAAATTAATAACCAATAACGATACTTTTAAATTTGATATAATAATAAATGCTGCGGGTTTAAGAGCTGACGAAATTGCAAAGAAATCATCTTTAAAAACAAATTATAGTTCTTTGCCATTTAAAGGAAAATATTGGCGTGTAAACTTTAATAATACTAAACATATGCCCAAAACACTTCTATATCCCATTCCCAATCTTGAATATCCCTTTTTAGGAATACATACTGTATATGATAAGAAAGGAAATTTTTATTTAGGGCCTAGCAATACTCCAGTATTCGGTAGGGAATCCTACAATTTTCTTCATAAATTTAATTTTTTAGAATTTTTAAATCTTACATTTAAATTCTTTAAAAAAATTGTTTTTAATGAAAATAATCTTAGAAATTTAGCTCTTCTTGAATTTAAAAATTTATTTTTATCACACGTAAAAAAAACATCTAATGTCTATTTTAAGTCAAAAGACAATTTTAGTCTTGAAATAAGTTCAAAAGTTGGAATAAGATCACAAATTTTTGATAATAAAACTAAATTTTTATTTGATGATTTTGTATTAGTAAAACAAGATAAGGTAATTCATATTCTCAATGCTATTTCACCAGCTTGGACATCTTCATTTGCCATGGCGAAATATATTTCTAAAAAATATAATCTTAAATAATTACAAATTAATTTTTATACACATATTATAAACAGAAATATTTAATTCTTACCAATTAGATATTGTTTCTAATTATAAAGTTTAATATTGTAGAAATTGTAGAGGGGAGGAAACTTCCCAAAACGAAGAAGGAAGCCAAAACGGCAGAGGCTCTGACAAGGGAAACCAAGTTTGAGTCTAGGCAGTTAGGGCTTTCTTCTGTTTATTTTTTCTTAATATTTCTTAGTGTTTTTATAGATTATTTGTTTACCTCATTACAAAAGGATTTTTCATAGGTTCGTCAGATATATTAATCCAAGTTGTTTTTGTTTTTGTGTAGTCTAAGATTGATTGCTTGCCACCTTCTCTTGCATAACCTGATTGGTTAAAACCTCCAAAAGCAGCAATAGGGGAGATAACTCTATATGTATTTACCCAACAAATACCTGCCTTTATTTCTTGCGAAACACGGTGAGCTCTAGCTAAATCCTTTGTAAATAATCCTGATCCAAGACCGTATTTAGAGTCATTAGATATCTCAATTGCCTCTTTCTCAGTGTCAAATTCTATAATTGAAATAACTGGACCAAACATTTCTACTTTGAGAGTCTCAATTTTTCTATTTGGGCAATGAATTAATGTTGGTTCAAAGTAATTCCCATCTTTTTCTATTTTTTTTCCTCCAAATATAATTTTACCACCTTGTTCGATTGATTCCTTTAAAGTTTCTTCTATTACATGAATTTGCCTTACAGTGCATAGAGGTCCCAGATTAGTTTCAGGATTAAGGGGATCTCCTACAACTATAGATTGAGCTTTTTTTTCAATAAGTTTAATTAATTCTTGTGTTATATTTTTATGAACGATGACTCTACTACCTGCTACACAAGATTGCCCAGA
>CABYQR010000003.1 GCA_902521155.1 uncultured Alphaproteobacteria bacterium
CAGTTAATCCCTCTTTATCAAATATCTTAAATTATAATAAATATATGAAATTAATACTTAGCTCTGGAGAAGAATATGTACCAGTATTTACAATGAAAAAAAATAATTTAATAAAAAATATAATTGCTCTTTTTAAGAAAAGAGGAATTGAAATAGTAAAAATTGGAAATGTTAAAAGAGGTAAAGGACTAGTATTTCAAAACTATAATACAAAAAACATCTATTCTTATAATCATTTTAGCAAAAATTATTTAAAGCTATAACTTTCTTTATATTTTTAAGATTTATTTTCTCTAAATTTATCTCAGCAGATATATCACTGTGATTTTCAGCTCTAGTTTTTTTGTAGGCTTTGTCATAATGATGAATAATTAAAGATTTTACTAATTCGTAATAATCCTTTTTCTTCAACGAAAGCTCTATATTTTTAAAGTCCTCTTTAGGTATAATTTTTTTTAAAACCCTTAAAGCTTCAATCATTAAATCTGGATTTGAAGTGAAGTATTTATAGTCATTTAGAATATAATTTATTCTTTCATCTAAACTACTTACTAATTTAATATTTTTTCCTAATGGCATAGATTTCCAAATCAAACTTGGTATATTTAATTTTCCTACCTTAATGCTTTCAGCTTCCACCCATATCTTTTTTTTTAAATTAAAAATTCTTAATTTTTCATAAATAAGTGTTTCAAAATATTTTTGAGTTGGTTGAATTTGATTTGGAATATTTCCCAAAATAGAACCTTTATGTTTAGCTAAACCTTCAAAATCAATAACTTGATACTGTTTAGATAACTCTTTAAGAAATAAAGTTTTTCCTACTCCTGTTATGCCCATAATTTGATTATAATTATAATTTGGTGCATCTTTCTCTAAAAAATTGACAACAAACTTTCTATATGATTTGTACCCACCATCTAGCAGAAAAACTTCATAACCAATTTGCTTTAATACTAAATATAGACTAAGAGACCTGAGTCCACCTCGCCAACAATAAATTAAGATTTTATCTTTTTTTTCAAATTTAATTTTTGAAATTATATTAGAAATATTAGCACTAATTAATTGTGCACCTATTTTTTTAGCTAAAAAAGAATTTTCTTTATATTGAATACCAATTTCATGTCGTTGAATATTACTTAAAACTGGCAGATTTACAGATCCAGGAATATGATCTTCCTTGTATTCAAGTGGTGTTCTTACATCAATAATTACATTATAATTATCAAATATTTTATTTTTATATTCTATTTTGTTAATGCGCATATTCTTCATTTTATTAGCAACACTATATCCATATTATCTCCACTCTAAAGATATTAATCTACAATATGAAATTGACTGGAATTCAATTCATTTAGCAGATATTTTTTGGAGTATTAGCATTGATAAAAATGAATATGAAATTGATTTTTTAATTAAAAGCTATGGTTTAACTGACAAAATATATAATTATGAATCTTTGACATCAGTAAACGGTTATATTCAAAATAATCACTTAAGGCCTTTAAAATATTCTAGTAAAACAAAGAGCTCAAATCAAGATGTCTATTCAAATATTGAATTTGATAATGATGGTAAGATAGCAAGCTTTGATATTTCAAAACAAATAAGTGAAGATCAAGTTCAAATGCAAAAAAAAATACTAGACAAATATCTTTATTTTACAGATCCAATTTCTCAAATAACTCAATATTTTATATATAAAATTAATTCAGATAGAAATATAGTAGATGGTCTAAATATATATGAGCTTATTTCTGAAGTACTACCTTCTTATAAGTTTAAAGATAATAATCCTACTATTTATCAAGGCAAAGCAGATATTTTGAAATTAACTTTTCCTTTCTTTCAAGGTCTTCATAAAAGTGAAAAAAAAAATAACCTACAAGAAATCAAAATGTATAATGCAAATATCAAAAATACAAATATTCCTGTAAGATTTGATATAATTTCTAAGAAATTTAATGCTAAACTCTACTTAAAAAGTTTTGAAATAAATGAATGATGATAATTACCAAAAAAAGATCACTTATAAAATCTCTAACATGGAGGTTATTAGGGTCAATTGATACTTTTATTCTTAGTTTAATTATAATCAATTATTCCTCAGAGAAATATACTTACGATTTAGCTTTGTATATTGCATCTTTTGAAATTATTACAAAAACAATCCTTTACTATTTTCATGAAAGGATTTGGAATATCTTTAAGATTGGAAGACTTAAAGAGAAGGTAAGAAGAGGTAGATCCCTTTTTAAAGCAATGACATGGAGAGTAATAGCCTCTTTGGATACTTTTTTCCTTAGTTATATTATAACTGGACGATTTGACTGGGCTACAAGTATTGCAATATTTGAAATTATCACTAAATCTATAATATATTATTTCCATGAAAGGGCTTGGAACAGAGTTAAATGGGGTAGGGTAATATAAAATGAATAAAATATCTATTTTAGAATTAAATCTTCTTAAATTATTTAAAGGTGATTTACCCCTTTATAAAAGCTATTGGATCTATTATGTCTTAGGTAATTTTTTGATATCCGCTCCTTTACTTTTGGTGACAAAATTTCAAATACAAAAGTTTATCTATTCTTTTTCCTTGTATTTAGTTATTAATCTCATTTATTATTTTAGCTCCTGTATTGGTGTGTGGAGAAGTTCCCAAAGTTACAAAGGTAACAAAATATTAGCTTTTTTAGCTAGATTTGTTGTTGTAATAGGTATAATTACTACTGTTCTAGAGTTAAGAACAGTAATTTCAATTATTTATAGTTAGTTATTAATAATCAATTTATCTTCTAATCTAAAAAAAAATCCATATTATATTTTTAATGGATGACAATACCCAACTCCAAGTTAGAAAATTTCTAAAAAGATTAGGTATAAATTCACAAGATCAGTTGTTAAAATATATTCAAGATAATCCGGGCTCAAAAGATATACCTATCAAAGTTATTTTTGAAATTGATGGTAAAGAATATTTTAAATTTGAAGATAAAATAGAAGACTAATCATTTAAGATGAAAAAAATTCAAAATTATTTTTTTAGTGGAATTTTAATTGTTGCTCCATTAGGTCTTTCAGTTTATGTGGCTTGGATTGTAGTAGGACTAGCAGATAGAATTTTTAGACCTTTTGTGCCTTTAGAGCAGCTAGGCATACCCTCTGAAATTCCTGGAGTTGGTTTAATAGTCGCTTTTCTTTTTTTCACAATTTTAGGTGCAATAGCAGGAAGTTTTTTTGGGAAATTTTATCATAAAGTAGTAGATGGAATTCTGTCAAGAATACCTGGTTTAAATTCAATTTATAGTACTGTTAAACAAATCATCGATACGTTCGCTACAACACAATCAAATGCCTTTAAGGAAGTAGTTTTAATTGAGTATCCTCATAAAGATATATATGCACTTGCTTTTTTAACAAGTGAAACAAAGGGAGAAATAGCAACTAAAAAGAAAATTAAGATGATAAATGTTTTTATGCCATCTACCCCTAATCCAACTACTGGTTTTTTAATGTTTGTTCCCTTATCAAAATGCATACGACTTTCTATGTCAGTTGATCAGGCTATTAAATATATAATATCTGCTGGCCTAGTTACACCAACAGCACCTGCTATTAAAAAAACAATTATAAAGAAGAAAACTTCTCCAAAAAAATTAGCTAAAAAGTAACTTTATAGCTTCCTGTTGTTTGAAAAATAATAATAATTTATAGATGTTCTTTTTGAATTTATCATTTTCATATTCATGACTTGTAATAATTTCTTTTACATATTCTAGGGAATCTATGATGAGTTCTTGATCCTGTGATGGATTAACATATTTAAATAGTGAGTCACCACTTTGACGATATCCTAAAATATCTCCTGTTCCTCTTATCTCTAAATCCTTTTCTGCTAACTTAAAGCCATCAATATTATTTTTAAAAATTTGAAGCCTCTCCGAAGATATTTCTGTGATTTCTTTGCCATAGATTGAAAAACAATATCCTTGAAGGTCCCCTCTGCCAACTCTCCCTCTTAATTGATGTAATTGAGAAAGTCCAAACTTCTCAGCATTCTCAATAACAATAAAATTAGCATTTTTATTATCTATGCCAACCTCTACAACTGTTGTAGCTACTAAAACTTTAATTATCCCTTTTTTGAATTTGTTAATAATTAATTCTTTTTCTTGAGATTTCATTTTACCATGCAACATTTGAACGTCTTCACCAAAGATTTTTTTAAGAGATTTATATCTACTATCCACATCCTTATATACTAGGTTATCCGATGCTTCTACTAAGGGGCAAATCCAATAAGCTTGATTTAGTTCATTGACATTCTTTTTTAAATAAAAAGCTAGATCATTAATTTTAGAAGTATTAGAAACTTTGGTAATAATTGGTTTTTGAAATGCTGGCCTTTCATTAATGATTATTTGTTCAATTTCTCCATATTGAGCTAAAGCTAGAGTTCTGGGGATGGGAGTTGCAGACATAAGAAGAATATTTGTATCAATTCCTTTTTCTGCTAAAAAAAGTCTTTGTTGAACTCCAAATCGATGCTGCTCATCAATAATAACATAAGATAAATTATTAAATTCTAAATTTTCTTGAAATATAGCATGTGTCCCCACTATAAAATTAAATTTATTTTTAGAAATCTTGGAATAGATGTCAGTTTTATCCTTTGTACTTCCTGTTAGTAAAACAACTCTCAAATCTTGATTTGATAAAAAATTAATTACGTTTTCATATATTTGCTGAGCTAATATTTCAGTAGGTGCCATATATGCTACTTGTAAGTTTTTATTTAAAAAGGGAATAGATGAGAGAAGAGCTACAATAGTCTTACCAGATCCCACATCTCCTTGAAGTAAAATGGTCTCTCTATATTGAGAATTATTTAATTTGTTAATATCACTAATGGCATTTTTTTGTTTATTAGTTAATTGAAAAGGTAATAGATTTGAGATTTCAGCCTGTTTAGAGTAATTTAAGTTTAGAGATTTTAGCTTTTTTTTAGTTTTTTCTTTTAAATATCTAATAGCAAAATAATTTGAAACTAATTCATCAACAGCTAACCTCTTTCTAAATACTTCTTTCTTAACCACTTCTTGTAAATTATCTGGAAAGTGAATTTTTTTTAAAGAATATTCAAAGCTATGAAATTGATATTTGCTAATTAATTTTTCATTTAGCCATTCATCAAAATTATTTATATGATCTTTGCCATTATTAAGAATTTTTTTTATATCTTTTAAAAGAATACCTCTAGTTAATGGATAAATATTTTCTAATCTTCTTAAATTTTGTTCATTTTCAACTTCTTCTATATAATCAGGATGTGCAATACTAAGATTGCTTTTATAAAAAGATATTTTACCACTAATAATGAATTCTTTATTTTCAGGATATTTTGTTCTTAAAAAATTACCTTTCATGGAAAAGTAGATAATATTTACTATTAGAGATCCTTTAGTACACTCAATTACATAAGGAAGTCTTGGGTTAAAAGGAGGGCGATGTTTTTTTATCTTAACTAAAGTTGTTATAACTTGGCCTTTTTCTAAAGTTTTAAAATCTATATCTTGAGTTCTGTCAATTACTCGGGTAGGTAAGATATAAAAGGCATCTAAGACAATTTTGATACCTAAATTTTTTAAATATGATGCTTTTTTAGGCCCAATACCTTTAAGTTTATCTACATTTTGATATAAGGGGGATAAGTCATTACTAGTCATGGTTAATATTCAAGATAGATTAAAAAAAATAAAATATCGATGCCAAACATTAGGAATTAAAGAATTAGATGTCACGTTCTCTAAGATCTATAAAAGAATTGAAAATTCAAACAACACTTCAATTATAGATTTAATGGAAGATCTATTAGAGAATGAAACACAGTATATCTTCGATCTTTTTTTTAATGAAGTCTCAAAAAAAGATAAACAAAAATATTCACCCATTATTGATTTATCAAAGTAGAAAAGTCTAATTTTATGTCTAATTCTAAATTTATTCTTTTATGCGAAGATGATAAAATAGCTTTAGACTTTTTAAATATATATAAAGCGCAATATCCTTCTATTAAGATTTGCTATTTCCCAGCTCATGATTCACTTCCATTCAGTACTGAAAAATCAAGTGAACAAATACTTTTAGATAGATCTAAGAGTTTAATAAATATTAACAAAAATGAAGTCATCATAATAACTTGTAATAATCTTTTAAAACTAATTGAAATTAATAAAGGTGTTGATCACTATTTTAAGATTAAGACTAATCAACAATTAAAATTAAAAGAAATTGTAAAAAAATTAGTTGAATTTGGACATAATAATAATCCTAATGTTTATAATAAATTAGAGTTTTCGCAAAGAGGTGACATCTTAGATATTTATAATTGCCAAACAAATCCATATAGAATTTCTTTCTTTGATAATACGATTGAGTCTATCAAACAATTTAATCCTCAAAGTCAATTAACTAACAAAAAAGAAATTGATGAAATAACTATTGTAAATCCTTTTATTGAGTCTACTGAAACTAATCATAAAAGTACAAATATTCTAGAATTGCTTGAGGGTTATGATATCAAAACATTAAATAGAGGTGATTTAATTTTATATGAAAGAATTAAATTTTTTAAATCAATTTATAAACAAAGTGGCATAATAGATCCATATGAGAATTTTTATTTAGATGAAGAAATCTTTAAAAAAATCAATTTTGAAAATATTCAAATATCAACTCCAAAGATTTATTTAGATACAAAAAATGTATCTTTGGACTCACTTACTGGCATTAAATCTAAAATCATTATACATGAAGGATCTAATGAAACTTCTTTTAAGAAAGAATATTTTGAAAAAATTAAAATAGAACCAAACTATGCCAATAACATAACATTTGTAGATACGGTAATTTCTAAAAACTTATCTAGTAATGGGTATATCCACATTAATGCCTACAATAAACCATCCAAGAATGCATTCACAGAGAATGTTGTAAGTTTTAATGAGTTAAGTCTTGGCGATGCAATAGTTCATCAAAAACATGGTATAGGAAGATTTTTATCCATAGATAGTATTGAAATAAGTCATAGAATTAGAGAGTTTGTAAGATTGATTTATCGAAATAATGATAAATTACTACTACCTATAGAAAATTTAAATTTAATATCTAGATACGGTTTTGATGATAGTGGTGTTATTTTAGATAAATTAGGTAGTTCTGATTTTTCTATTAGAAAAAACTCTGTAAAGAAAAAGATTAAATTTCTTGCCAATAAGTTGCTTAAAAATGCCGCCAGAAGAGAGACTTTATCTATTAAATCATTTGACTATTCTGAAAGTAATCTTGAAAAATTTAATAAACAGTTTGGTTTTATTGAAACTGAGGATCAATTAAATTCTATTGATGTCTCTTTATCAGATCTAAAATCTAATAAACCAGCAAATAGATTAATATGTGGAGATGTTGGTTTTGGTAAAACTGAAGTAGCTCTCAGAATTGCCTGTGCTACTTATCTATCTGGTTTTCAATTCATAATAGTTGTTCCTACTACTTTATTAGCATTACAGCATAGTCGAACATTTTCTGATAGATTTTTAATTTTTAATGAAAGAGTCGCTACTCTATCAAGGTTTACTTCACAAAAAGAAAAAAATGAAATACTTGAAAAGCTTCGAACTGGCGATATTCAAATACTCATAGCTACACATAGTTTATTTAAAAAAGAAATAGAATTTAATAACCTCGGTACTTTAGTAATAGATGAAGAACAAAAGTTTGGAGTAGATCAAAAAGAATACCTAATAAATAAATATCCTCACATCCATCTATTTTCACTATCTGCAACTCCCATACCTAGAACACTTCAAATGTCTTTGTTGGGATTAAAAGATTTAAGTGTAATTGGAACACCGCCCTCTAATAGGTTAGCCATTAGAACTTATGTACAAAGATATGAGCAGGTTTCTTTTTTAACTGCTGTTAATAATGAAATTTCAAGAAATGGTCAAATTTTTATTGTTGTTCCTCGAATAAGTCATATCCCATTTGTTGAAAGTGAGATTAAGAAATTAAATTTAAATATTAGTTATGGGATAGGACATAGCAAAATGAAAGAAAAAGATATAGAGGAAGTCTTTATGTCATTTTCTGAAGGTAGAATACAATGTTTAATATCTACTAATATTATTGAGTCAGGCATTGATATTAAAAATGCTAATACACTTATAATTTTTAATTCTAATTTATTTGGTTTATCGCAACTTTATCAATTAAGAGGTAGGGTAGGTAGGTCTGATATAAGAGCTTATGCTTATTTATTTCATGATAGCGAAAAACTTATTAATAAAACGGCACTTAAAAAATTACAAGTGCTAGCAAATTATGAAAATTTGGGATCCAATTTTCAATTAGCAAATGAAGATTTAGAGATTAGAGGAGCTGGTAATCTTTTAGGTGATGAACAAAGTGGTCATGTTAAAGAAATAGGAATTGAACTCTATCAAAGCATGCTAAGGGAAGAAGTTGAAAGACAAAAAAACAATACATCACCTGAACAAGAAAAATATGAAGATTTTGAATTTAATGCCTATTTTGAATATTATATTTCGAAGAATTATATAAAAGATGATATATCAAGATTAATTATTTATCGAAAATTAACAAACGCTCAATCATCACTGGAATTAAAAAGCATCCTTAATGAAATGTATGATAGGTATGGTAACTACCCACCTGAGGTTACAAATCTTATAAATCTCTTACAAATTAAATTAAAATCCATATCAGTAGGAATTATCAAAATTAATATTCAAAAAAAATATATAGATCTCTCTTTTATTAAAGTATCTGAAGAAATTTCTAAAATACTAATAAATATGGTTCAAGATAAGATTATCAAAATGAAAAGTTCAAAGGTTATAAAAATAAAAAATGCAGAAAAGGAAGATATTTTTTATACTATAAATTTATTCTATAAAAAGTTAGGATTATAAAATGGAGAACATGGATCAACAACTTCCTAAGACTAATGCAGATTGGGCTATATATTATAACTCTATTCTAGAAGAACTGACAGAAAATCAAAAAGAAATTGGTCAACCTATTTCTGTAGATGAATTTCATGCGCTTCCTATAAAACGAAAGCAAAAATATATGAAAAAATTATATTTAAAAATTGGCGATGCAGAGTAAAGATTATATTCCTAATATTGATTTATCAGAAATATTAGAAAATAGTAAATCTGAAGCTATTATAAATAAAATTAAGTTGGCTTCTGAAGAGGTTGGTTTTTTTACAGTCACCAATCATGGAATTCCTCTTTCTCAAATAGAAAATTTATTAAGCACTTGTAAGAAATTTTTTTACTTACCTAAGAAAGAAAAAATTAAAATTGCTCCTAAAAAATGGAACCGTAATACCGATACAATTTATAGAGGATATTTTCCAAGTGAAGTTAATGGTAAAGAAGGCCTTGATATTGGTGATCCCAAATTAACAATTGATATGAATGAACTTCTAGTTAAAGAGAAATTCGAAGTTAATCATGATATGTCATTTCTTGATCCTCAATGGCAAATAACTATCAATGAATATTTTGATAGTATCCATAATCTTGGAATTTTAATTTTTAAAGCAATTATAAGCTCTTATTCAAGTAATACTATTTTAGCAGAAAAGGCTTTTATAAGACCTAAAACGTTATCAACCCTTAGATTTAACTATTATCCTAAGCAAGAGAAACCTGTAGAGGTATCTGCTCAAGATGGAGTAGCACTCGGTTGCGAAACCCATGTTGATAGTGGAATTATGACTATTTTGTATCAGGATAAAAAAGGAGGTCTTCAAGTCCAAAATAGACATACGCTCGAGTGGCATGATGTACCTCATGATCCCAATGCTTTTGTAATTAATACTGGTCTTGCTTTAGAATGTCTTACAAATGGTAAAATGAAAGCAACTAATCATCGAGTCTTATTTAACCAAGAAGAAAGAGTATCTATTCCTTTCTTTTTTGAGCCTTCTTATGATTTTGTACTAGATCCTAAACATTTAAATATTTCAGAAGAGAATAAATATGATATTGATAACTATGAGAATTTTTTAACTAATTCTCTTAAAAAATTTGTTGAATATGACAGGGCTAATTAAAAAACTTTTTATTTTATCAGTGTTTGGACTTTTGGGTTGTAACAACATGATAGACGGAGTTAATAAATCTGATACTCAAAGAATTAACACAGTAAAATATGGCACTTTAGTTGCCGCAGAACCAGTTAAGATTAAAGGCGAAGATGATGGTCTAGGTGCTATTACAGGGGGGTTATTAGGCGCTGTTATAGGCTGTGGTGAGGGCATATTTGATGATGAATGCAGAGACACTGTAGCTGTAGTAGGAGCTATTGGAGGTGCCATTATAGGTAATGCTGTAGCTTCAAGATTGGGTGATCATAATGGTTTTCAATATGTTATTGACGTAGAAGACAGTGATGAAGATATTTCTATAGTTCAATCTGGCGATGAACAAATTCCCATAGGTTCAAAAGTTACTGTTTCAATTGGAGCTAATACTAGAATTATTCAATCTGATAGTTAAATAAATTTAATTTTAAATAAGGAGAAACTTAGATGTTTATTGCAATGAATAGATTTAAAGTGAAATTAGGTGAAGAGTCTTATTTTGAAGATATTTGGAAGAATAGAGATACTCACCTAAATGAAGTTCCTGGTTTTAAAAAATTTAACTTGATAAAAAGTGAGTCTAGTGAACAGTTTACATTGTACGCTTCGCACAGCGAATGGTCATCAAAACAAGATTTTATTAATTGGACAAAATCTGAAGCTTTTAGAATGGCTCATAAAAATGCAGGTGGACATAAAAGTGTTTACCTAGACCATCCACAATTTGAAGGATTTGAAGTAGTATTATAAATTTTAATTAGAAGGAGTAAGTTAACTCTCCGCCAATACTAAGACCTTTACCATACTGTTCTATAATTTTTCCAAATTCGAGAAAATAATCATTTTTTTGTGCATGATCTTCATGTCTCATTACACTTTCCATTGAAGAAAATTGTTCGTTAATTGTAAAAATCATACCTCCGGTTTCGCCAGAACTGGGATCTAGTGAATTATTGTACTCTGGAGCTTTTGTAAAATATCCATGCAATAGGTGTTCTTTATCATCACCATAGAAGCTTTTCATCCAGTCCCCATGCTTGTTAAAGATTTTTTCTACTTCTTCTACTTTTTCTTTAGGTGCAATTACAGTTAAGTTTATGCATTTAATGTCACTCATACGAATTCTCCATAAATTTTTATAATTATTAAATTATATTTATAAAATTATCTATTTAAGAAAAAAGAAATTTATTAGCTTTGGCGGAGAGACTGGGATTCGAACCCAGGAAGGGCTTGCACCCTTGTCAGTTTTCAAGACTGATGCGTTCAACCGCTCTGCCATCTCTCCGAAACTAAATCAGCTTCTAAAATGTATATATTACAATGTTTTTAATTCAAATATAAATTTAACCATTATCTCTTGACCACAATTTGTCCACAATCTGACCACAAATCAGAATGAATAAACATTATTTATTCAATATAAATAAGGTTTATTTAATTTAAATTCTTAATTTATCTATTCCAAAAACATACTTTGAACTTTTAGTTATCCTGAATGGAAAATGGTTAGAAATATTAGATGCATCTTTGTCCATAATTTTATCATATTTAATTTCAAAAATTCTTCTATTTGATGATTTTAAGATATTATTAAAATTATTATTGTAATTTTTAATTAATAAAAATTGAAGACCATAATCATATGTTATTCTAAATTTCTTGTTATTTGAAATATAATATTTTCTATTATATCCATTCATTAAAGACATTCGAAGTTTCAAAAGATATTTTTTAATAAGAGGTGATATTTTTAACCCGTTAAACTCTTCATAAATTTTTTCAATATTCAAGTTATAATCAATAGTTATATTATTTAATTTAATAAAAAACTTTTTTCCAAGATTATTATTTTTAATTTTGAATTCTAATATAGGGTTCTTAATGAGACCATATGTATTTCCATACCATCTTATTCTAACTTTTATTCTTTTTGATAAACCATTAACATTATCCCAATAAAAGTCTAAAGCTGGGGTATCAAAATAAATATTATTAATAAATCTATCAGAATATGATTTCTGAAAAATAAGAGGATGTTTTTTTAAACAAAAATAAAATTTATTTTCATTTAAAGATGAAATTACATATTTCTTTTCATATCTCTGATCATTAACTGAAAAAAAATTTAAAATGTTATTCATCTTATATTATGCTGTAATAGATTATTATTATAAATAAAATTTTTGTAACTTTACTTTATAATTTTTGAGTTTATAGATAAAAAAGAGTTGTCCTCTACTTTATATGGTATAGCTACATCTTTAATATCTAGCCCATTAATTATAACTGAGGCAGGTCCAAACTCTGGTTTTTTTTTAAACACATATACTCCTATATTAGTTGAATTTATTGTTAAATCACTCACTACTGTTTCAGAAAAATCTTTATTTGCTATGCCTATATTACTACCTGTTATTAATGTGTCATTAATGTCAACAAAACTTTTTTCACCTATACTAATACCTTTATCAGAGGCTTTATTAATATAAATCTTATCTAGACTTACTATACTTCCTGATAAATCAATACAATCACCATTATTATTATCAAAACCGCAATTTAGAAATTTAGAGTTTTTAATATTTCCGTTACTAAAATCTATATCAATAGCATCTGAGTAAGAGTTTAAAATTGAGGAGTCATTAATAGAAAAATTTGACCTTATTATATTTATATAATCGTCTCCATTTGCATTTGTGTTAAAATGAGTCTCATGCATATGTACAGGAGATTTATAGAAGTTGATAGAACCTGATAGTTCAAATCCAGACTTAATAGGATTAGATAAATTTTTAAACTTTACATACTTTATAAGAGATGCTTTTTTTGCATTAATTAGTGTTATCCCTTGTCCAGAATTATCTGAGCTAAAAATTTTTATGTAATTTTCTTTTGAACCAACAATTGATAATGGCGAATATGACAAAATCATTGCAGAATTAATTAAATCTAAATTCACACCTTCTGGTATTATTAATTTATGATTTGGTGGAACTATTATATCTTCAGAGATTTTCCAATCTCCTTTTTTAAACTTAATTTCATTATTTATTTTATCCAAATCTAGAAAAGAAAAATTACTTACATTAAAATCTTTTCTAATAAAATCTAATTTTTTTTCTTTACTATCAAAAGATTTGTAAGGGAAAATCTCTGTTGAAAATAATTTTTTAGTTCCGACAATACGATAAGTAATTTTTAATTTAGATAAATCTTCAATTAAAAAATTATTATTAGTTGCAAATTCAAATAAATGTGAAGAATGGACTACTGGTTCCATATATTTCCTATTATTTATAATTATTGGCTCTTGTTTTATTAAAGGATTATAAATTTTAGAATCCTTATCACTGATGAAAAGTACTTCCATAGGGATGGAATGATTATTTGCAATTGATAATTCAATAATTCCTTTTTTATCCAAATTTTTAATATGAGCTTGAATACCTTTATGATAATTAAATTTGTCACGTAATCTTGACGCATTGCTGTATATGTTACTCTTGCTTTCTAATAGAAAATTATATAACGGATAGTCTTTAGCTAATATATTGGACAATTCTATTATTTCATTATTAAACTCCAAAAATAGATTATCTAAATATGTATCATCAGAAATTCTAACTAACTGTTTCATATATTCTTCTACAAAAGTGTGATCAGAAAATATATTTCTCAAAAATATACTATTATTATAAAGATCGTTTAGACGAAATAATCTAAAATCAGCAACATAATTTAAGGATTTTTCATTAAAATCATCATCAGGCACCGGTTCAAATTTTGACGTTATAGGATTATAATAAAATCGCATATTATTAAAACTAAAGCCATGCCAAGCTCCCATTACATCAGAAATAGCAGTCCACTTAGCTAGGAGTTTGATATCAAATACTTCACTTGTTCTAATTTGTCCTAACCTAAATTTTTCCATTAGGTTTTTAGCAGAAAAAAATTGCTCTCTAGAAAGATCATCTTTTAAAATATTGTCTAAATCAAAAGCAGTCAGATCCATGGAAAGATAGTAATTATCATAATCAATTAGATGAACTTTATCCGCAAAGAGAGGAATAGTATCTACTTTCATAACAGGTCCTTCTTTTCGATGATTTCTTTCTAGCATTATTTTGTCGTATCTTTCATCAATCACATAAATCCCTTTATCTTCTCCATTCAAGATAAGTTTTATGAAATTATATTTTCTAGTTATTAAACCCTCTTTTTCATAAGCTTTTCTTATGAACCATTGTCCTAGAAAATTTCTTCTAGTTGGGTCCATTACTGAAAATTCTCGCATTCCAAATATTGTTTCATCTTTTTTAAGTTTTAATCTAAAAGACCACTTTTCATCAGCTAAATGTTGATCTGCAATAGCACCCTTTAATCTAATTTTTGCATTATGTAATTTTTCACTATTATGAACAGTAGCTTTTATCCATTCATTTTCGACTCCTCTGGTAGTTCCCGCAATTATTGAATTTTCTCTATTAAACATTAATTTCAAATGATTTTCATATTTCAAATCAATCTTTAAAATTTCTGGATTGCTGAAGTATGAAAAGAATTTTCTCTTTAATATTCCTGGTGTATCTAAAATTATTGGTTTAGCTATCATATTTGAAAAACCAAAGTTTCTTTGAGCAATTATGCCTGCTGTGAAAGCACATAAAATTAAAAAAACTAATAATAGACTTAATAAGAACTTCCTATCTAGTATTTTAATTATTCTATTAAAATTGCTTTTATTAATTTTTGTTGAAGCTAAAGAAAAAGGAGAGACCCTAGATTTTTTTTCAACCCATTTAAACTTCATTCAAATCTTGATAATCCATAAGATTTATAGAAATATTATTGCCCATCTTTTTAATTTTATCAGTAAAAAAGCTAATATCGTTTGGATTTTTAATATCTATTATAAATGAAATTTCAACAACATCTTCGCTTGAGTCATATCTTTGAAGGTCTATTCCATCACAATATTCTTGTAATATTTGAGTGACATTGTTTAATTCAATTTTATCCTTCCTTGAATTAATAACCAAAAGCATCCCTCTACCGCTCTTAATAGTAGTTTTTTTTCCTTTATAGGTAATGAATATAACCAAGGCAATCATGATAAAAGCAATTAATGTTATTAGTCTTTGACCTGCGCCTAAGCCAAGCCCAATTGCTATAGTTAAAAATAAATAAACTAGTTCTTCAGGTTCTTTAATTGGAGCTCTAAATCTTACAATTGACAAGGCCCCGACAAGGCCAAGGGATAGAGCGAGTGAAGACTTAACTACAGTAATAATTAACATTGTTGTCATTCCTAGTAAAACAAAGTTATTTGAAAAATATTTTTTATTAGAGTTTGTGTTAGCAAAAGAAATAAACATAAACTTTAAAATGTAAGTAAGAATAGCAGTTAGTATTAAATTGGTTGCAAATTGAATTAAATCGACTTCTATGCTTTGTGAAGATAAAAACTGCTGAAAAGAATTAGATTTATCCATAATAAATTTACTAACTTAAATAATATATTTTCTAACTTTGTAAGCCATTTATGCGTTTAACACTATATACAGCACCAAGCATGAATGTAATTATACTGCTAGGAAATAGAATATAACCTATAGTGTAAGTGTCAGGATAATACTGCATACCGAAGTAGAGAACAAATGCATTTAAAAGACATAAAAGCAAAAAAGTATAATTAGTGCCAATTTTATCAAAAAACTCAGCTAGAGGCTTTAAAGTTACTATAGCTGCAGCAAATATAAAAATAATAGCAGGTATTATATTCATCATTATACCTGCTGACTCTAAATATGTGTAATCCGCAAGAGACTCCCAGGGTAAAACCATTGAAAGTGTCATAAAAAGAATAGAAACATAAACAAATCTTTTCCCTATAGATGTCAAAACCATTGAAGTAATATAACTAATTAATGTAATAATTCCATATTAAGTTCTTATGTTTGAGGATCTACTTGAAAGTATTTATTGCAAGATTTTATGTATAATTAGAGTCATATAATGGAATCAAGATTATTTAAATTATTAACTACAATTGCTCTTTTTTTATCGTTCAACCTATATGCCCATCACTCTAGTAATTGCGATGCCTTAAAAGACTATGATTTTTCAAAATTTGAAGAATGGAAAGGGGAGGTAATATCTAAATCCCCTGAATACAATCTAGATAGTAACTTTGTATCTAATTTAATTGAACCATACTCGGTCAATAAGAGCGTAATTGGTAACGATAAATGTCAGCCTGAATTTACACTTACATTTTCAGAATATTTAGAAAAGAGAATATCTGATTTAAGAATTGAAAATGGATTAAATAAAAAGAATAAATACAATTATTTATTAAAGAAAATTGAGAATAAATATAATGTACAATCCAGGTTTATTCTTTCTATATGGGGTCTTGAAACAGCTTATGGCGAAATCACAGGTAATTATCCTGTGATAGAGAGTCTACTTACAATGTCTTATGATGAAAGAAGGAGGCGATATTTCACTAAAGAATTGTTTAATTCTTTTAGAATCATCAAAGAAGGTCATATAGATATTGATAATTTTAAAGGTTCATGGGCAGGAGCAATGGGGCAAAATCAATTTATGCCTTCTAGTTTCCTCAATTACGCTCAAGATTTTAATAATGACGGTAAGAAAAATATCTGGACAGACATTGAAGACTCCTTGGCATCTATAGCTAGATACCTAAATGGAGTTGGTTCTAATAAATGGGATTCCAATTTCACCTGGGGAAGGGAAGTCATACCACCACAAAATATTAAATCAATTGAACCTGAACTTTTCATAAAAAGAGAAAAAGGATGTCTTGCAATCAAGAAACTCTCAAAAAGAATACCTTTAAAAGAATTTAGATCGTATGGTTTCAAAAAAATGGATGGAAGTAACCTATCTAATTTAGACCTAGATAGTTACTTATTAAGAATGGGGAGAAAAGATGGCGATTATAGGTATTTCATTGTTTATAGAAACTATTTAAACATTTTATCTTATAATTGTTCTAATTATTATGGTCTCTCAGTTGGTTTATTAAGTGATCAATTTAAGTAATTTAAATAAATTACTAATTTTACTGATTTTATCTTCATGTACAGTAACTACTAGCGATGTAAAGAAAGATAAAAAAAAAATCTTATCTACCAAAGATGAAAGTTACTTTCAAAAATCTAATATTGATATTTCTCCCCTTGAGGACTACGAAACTGAGCTATTTGTATCTGAAAAATTTTATGTTGATGAAAATATTAAAGGAAATCAGGTATCACATATATCACTTCCTTTTCCAAGTGTGGTAAAAATATCAGATCCAGATAATCTCAAAAATTATTTAATAGCAAGAAACGTTAAATCTAATAATAACTCGAGATTTTCAATTAGTTCAGAAATATTTGATAAATTACAAGCAAAAACAAATATTTATATTGAATATCTTAAAGAAGAGTCAATTATTTTAAGAAAAGTAGAAGACTCCAAAGAAGAGAGTAAAATTAAAATGGACTCGACTATTATATCCGCTGAAACTCTTGACGATGACCAATCAGGAATTAGTTCTAAATTAGATTATAGTAAAATAAAGAATTTAGAGGCCAAAATAGATAAATATAGAAATTTGTTATTAATAGATAAGTTTAATGACCTAAATAGCGCTAAGCTCCAAACAAATAAGATCAAAAACTTAGGCTTAATTATTGAAGAAATTGAAAATAAAATTTTTGTTTTTGCTGGCCCATTTAATGACAATAATATAAATCTTAAATTAGATTTTCTTATAAAAAATGGATACATAAATGCAAAAATTTACCCTTAAATTATTAATTTTAGCCTTTTTCCTTACTATACCTAAAAGTCTCTTCAGTATCGAGAGTTTGGCTAAAACAGCTTTAATTATGGACTTATCAACAGGTGAGGTTCTTTTAGAAAAAAATTCTGATGAAAGAACATATCCTTCAAGCATGACAAAAATAATGACTGCTTTGGTTGCCTTTGAAAAAATTAAAAACGGTACACTTGCTATAGATCAGGAGTTTTTAATAAGTAAAAAAGCTTGGAAAATGGGTGGATCCAAGATGTTCATCGAAGTAGACAAGAAAGTTAAGTTGTCAGATCTTCTATTAGGTATTGTCGTCCAAAGTGGAAATGATGCATCTATTGCAGTTGCTGAGGGTATTTCAGGCACAGAAGAGACATTTGCTATAGAAATGAATAATTTAGGTAAAAAAATTGGTTTAACAGGTACTAATTTTGTTAATAGCAGTGGTTGGCCTAATGATGATCATTACACTTCAGCAAAAGATTTAGCTTTAGTTGCCAAATACACTATTGAAAATCACCCAGAACTCTACCAAATGTATAGCCTGACTGAATTCACATATAACGGTATTAAACAAGATAATAGAAATCCTCTTTTATTGACGTTTGAAGGGGCAGATGGTTTTAAAACTGGATATACTCAAGCTGCTGGATACGGTTTAGTTGGATCTGCTGAAAGAGGGGATAGAAGGCTAATAATTGTTCTTAATGGCCTAGAATCATCAAGATCTAGGGCTCAAGAGTCTTTAAGATTAATGGATTGGGGATTCAATAACTTTGAATTAGTTGATTTCTATAAAAAAAATGAATTTGTTTTTGAAGCAGATACCTGGCTAGGAAAAGATGAAAAAGTAAATTTAGTTAGTGTTGAAGATATCAATGTTAGCATACCAAAAGGTCAACTTTCTTCAACTTCTGTAGATGTTCTCGTAGAGGAGCCAATTGAAACACCTATTCAAAAAGGAGATCTACTAGCTACACTCCAAGTATCTTACGGTGATAAAAAAATAGAATTTCCTTTAGTTGCTGGAGAAGATATCGAGCAAAAGGGTTTCTTTTCAAGAATAACTTCAGCTCTTTACTATATTATTTTAGGATCTAATTAATAGAGTTCTTATAGTATGCATGTAATCAGCTTTGAAGGTTTTGAATATTCAGGGAAATCAACACAAATAGCTTTATTAAAAAAATTTTTTATTAAAAAAAAAATAGTATCAACTTTTACTAGAGAGCCAGGTGGAAATAAAGATTTAGAAAAAATACGAAAGATAATACTTCAATCAGACTTTGATAATCTAAGTTTAATATTATTTTTCTTTGCATCTAGATTTTCTTTATTATCTAGTTTTAAATCTAATGGTATTGTGGTGTTTGATCGTTTTTTTGATTCTACGTATGCTTACCAAAATTTTACAACTCGAGATAAGCAATTAATTTTAAATTTAATTAAACAAATTCATAAAAAATATATACCAAGGCTGACATTCTATTTCAAAATGAATAGGAAAACACTTTTGGAAAGAAAAAATAAAAGAGGTGCCTTAAATAAATTTGATAAAAAATATTTAGGAGATTTTGCTAGAATTCAAAAAAACTATAATGACCTATCAAAAGTAAAGATAGGTAAGAGGATTTTTATTACAATTGATGCATCCCAATCAAAAGAATTAATTCATGAGGAAATTATTAGAAATTTGAAAAAATGGAAATTAATCAAGTAATAACTAAAATTAAATCAGAAAATCATGGGTTTTATATTATTGAAACATCAAGCTTTAACTTGGATGCAATAGAAGAGTGCATTAAAAATTCTTTTTATAAAAAACAATACGAAATTGATACTTCTTTTATTAATTTAGCTGCAGAGGGAGGGACTAAACAAATTTCTATTGAACAAATTAGGAAATTAAAACGGGAATTTCTTCATACAAATGTTTTAAATATAAGCAGAGTTATTTTAATTAGTGAAATAAATACTCTAAATAATAATTCAATTAATGCTTTACTAAAATTAATTGAAGAAATCCCATCCAATACTTTTTTTATATTTTGCACCTCTAATCTTTTAAAAATACCTGAAACTATTATTTCTAGAGCGAGATTATTAAGATTAAATGATTACCAAGATCAATCTAATCTTGAATTGCTTGCTTCAGATATAACTAATCAAAATCAAAATATTCCAGAAAATGTAATTCAAAATATTATTAATCCTTTTTTAAAATTAAAAAAAGCAGATTTTTTTGAAAGTGTTAAATTTTTCAATAAAGATCAATTAGATATTTGCTCTGTAATTTTTTTGAGAATTTTAAACTTTTATTTAAAATTAAATTTTAATAATAAAAAATTATATAAATACCTTTGTGAACTTCACTCTAGTTACATTTACGATATAGACGAAAGTATTAAATTTAATACATTGACTAATGATTTAATTGCTATTTATTTTACTCGTTTAAACTCTAATTTAATTAAATATGCTAAATAAATATTTCACAACTCCCATTTATTACGTAAATGATAAACCTCATATAGGTCATGCATATACATCTTTAGCAGTTGATATTTTAAAAAGATTTTATATCAGCAGGGGAATTGATAGTTTTTTTCTTACTGGAACCGATGAACATGGTCAAAAAGTAGAAAAAGCAGCTATTGATCAGGGAATAGATCCTTTAAAATTCACTAATGGGGTATCTCAAAATTTTAGAGATTTAAGTGATTTGTTAAACCTTTCTAATGATGATTTTATTAGAACAACCGAAGAAAGGCATAAGATATCTGCTCAAAATTTATGGAAAGTACTATTAGAAAAAGATGAAATTTATTTATCAAAGTATAGTGGGTGGTATTCAGTAAGAGATGAAGCCTTTGTTTCTGAGAATGAAATTGTAGAAAAAGATGGCAAAAAATATAATGGATTTGGCTCTGAACTTTCTTGGGTAGAGGAAGAGTCTTACTTTTTTAGACTCTCAAAGTGGCAAGATAAGCTTTTAAAATTTTATAAAGAAAATACTGACTTTATTGTTCCAAAATCTAGGGCAAATGAAGTAATTAAATTTGTTGAGTCGGGTCTGAAAGACTTATCTGTATCTAGAACTACTTTTAAATGGGGAATAGGGGTTCCTAACAACAAAAACCACATAATTTATGTGTGGTTGGATGCTTTAACTAATTATATCTCAGCTCTTGGATACCCAGAAACAGAAGCAGACCTGTTCAAAAAATATTGGCCTGGTATCCACGTGGTAGGCAAAGATATAATACGTTTCCACGCCATTTTTTGGCCTGCTTTTCTTATGGCCGCTGATTTAAGTCCTCCTAAACAGATAGTTGCCCATGGTTGGTGGACCAATGAAGGTCAAAAAATTAGTAAAAGTCTTGGGAATGTTATTGATCCTAATGAATTAATTAATGTTTATGGACTTGACTCCATAAGATACTTTCTTTTTAGAGAGGTTCCTTTTGGCAATGATGGGGATTTTTCAAAATTAGCTATAAAGAATAGGATTAATGGAGAGTTAGCCAATAATTATGGAAATTTAATACAAAGAATAATTAGTTTTATTTATAAAAACTTAGAACAAAATATTGAATTAACAGCAGAAAATTATGATTTTGATATTTTGAAGCAAATTAATAAATCTGAAGCTGAACTATTTAAATTTATTGAAAATTATAAGTTTGATGAGTATTTAAAAAAGCTTTTCTTATTTATGAATGATCTTAACAACTATGTAGATAAAACTGCACCTTGGGCCCTTAAAAAAACTGACCCAGAGGAAATGAAAAGGGTTTTAGCTAACATCAGCCTTTGTATTATTAGGGTTACCCAGTATTTAAGTCCTTTTATGCCTTTAAAATCAAAAGAAGTATTTAAACTATTTGACAATTTAGATGATATTGACCTTTTTCATTTTGATAATTTTGAGAAAATAAAAAGTCTAAATCATTTTAAAATCAATAAGCCAGAGCCTTTATTTACAAAAATTGAGTAATTTAATTGATAGCCATGTCAATTTTGGGCATGATCTGCTCAAAAATGATGTCAAAAGAATTTATGAAGAATCCCTCAATGAAGGAATTGAGAGAATGCTATGTATTAACTCAAACCTTCTTAACTTTCAAAAAGATTTTGAATTAGTTAAAAATCATAAATTTATTGATATGAGTGTTGGTCATCATCCAAATAGCACAGGGGAAATTGAGTCTAGTGAAATTCCTAAATTTATTGAAAAATATATTAAAGATTCTGATAATAAAATTGTTGGAATAGGGGAAACAGGACTAGATTATCACTATCAGGTCCCAAGAATAAAACAGATAGAATGTTTCGAACTACATTTAGAATTAGCCTCTAAGTATCATCTGCCTATTATCGTTCATATGAGAGATGCTGAGGAAGATATGATAGATATACTGAGTAAATACAGGGCAAAACTTTCAAATATTCTCATACACTGCTTCACAGGCAGTCAAAAATTTGCAAATCAGTGCATTGAAATGGATTGCTATTATTCATTATCTGGAATTATAACCTTTAAAAATGCTGATATTTTAAGGAATGTTATTAAAACACTTCCTTTAAATAGGATAATATTTGAAACAGATAGTCCTTATTTAACTCCGGATCCTTTCAGGGGAAAAACAAATGAGCCAAAGTATCTGAAAACAATTATTGAGAAATATTCAAAAATTATGTCTACTGACCTAGATAATATCAAAAAAGAGAGTACTTCAAATTACAAGAAATTATTTCAAATATTTTAAATAAATGACTGATAAAATTGAATTAACTGTACTAGGTTGTGGCTCTAGCTTCGGAGTGCCATTATCACATAATATATGGGGAAATTGTGACAGCACTAACCCCAAAAATTATAGAACAAGACCTTCAATTTATTTAAAAAAGGGTGATAAATCTATCCTGATAGACACTAGTCCTGATTTAAGACATCAGTTAATTACTAACAAAATAGATACAGTAGACGCTGTTATATTTACTCACGCCCACGCAGACCATACCCATGGAATTAATGATTTAAGGTCAATTGCACTAATAAATAAGAAAAAAATCCCTGTATTTGCTGATAAAAATTCATTAAATACGATTAAAAATAGCTTTTCATATCTATTTACAAAAAATGATAAGCATGGGTATGAGCCTATTCTTCAAAAAAACATTATTGATAATGAGATATTAGATTTAAATGGATTTAAAATTAGAGTTGTTAAGCAAAATCATGGAAGTACGGACTCATATGGCTTCATTTTTGATGATAAATTAGCTTATAATCTTGATATTAAACACTTTTATGATGAAAATTACTTAGAAGGAATAAAGGGCATTAAATGTTGGTTCGTAGGGTGTTTAAGGTATGAAGATCATCCTTCTCATGCCAGCTATGAGGAAGTTATGAATTGGACCAATAAAGTTAATGCTAAACAAACATTTCTAAGCCATATGACGGCTATAATTGACTATGATACGGAGTATTCAAAGTTAAGTGCTAAGAACGTGTATCCGGCATATGATGGTCTTAAAATTAGTTTATAAACTTAGTTTTAATCATGGTCGTGACTAGAGATTTTTTCCTTTAAATTAGTGCAAATCTCATCAGACTCTGCCATTAAAATTGTACTACTTATTTCACACGGAAAATTATAAAGCTGAGTTTCTGTATTTTCATTCTCTCCATCATTATGAGTAGAACAATTACTAGCTAGTGACAGATTATAAAAACCTGGTATCAATAAAAAAATAATTGTTAATATTCTGAATAATTTCATTTTTTACCTATATTATTATTGTCATTAAAATAGTTATTGGATTAAGTTTTTTTTTATTATTTATTCCTATAATATATATTATGCAACAAACATATGTATAAATGACAATAAAATCAGTAAGAGCAGAATTAAAAATAAAAGCCCCTAGTTTAGAAATAATTGAGCATAAAACCTCAACAGCATCAGTTGAACAAGCAGCATTGGCTCATAAAGTACATCCAGGACAGATAGTAAAAACAATAGCCTTAATGGTAAATAAGCCAATATTATTAATGATGGCTGGGGATATGAAAATAGATAATAAAAAATATAAAGAATACTTTAAAATTAAAGCCAAAATGCTCTCTTCTGAAGAAACTGAAAGGTTCACATCCCACCCTATTGGAGGAGTTTGTCCATTTGGACTACCTTCAAAATTAGATATTTATAGTGATATTTCTCTAATAAATTACGATATTGTTATTCCGGCAGCAGGTTCAAGAAATAGCTCAGTAAAAGTAGCAAGAAAGCTTCTATTAGATATTGTAGACGCAAAACAGATAGATATTTCTGTAAAAAAATAATACTGTAAAATTAATAACTTAATCTATATTCTTAAATTTGGACCTTACTATTTTTGGTGCAGTAGCAAAAGTTGCAGCAGTTATAAAAGTGCCAAAAATTAGCAGAAAGTGAGCTGCAGCGGTAATCCCAAAAACAACAAATGATCCGAAATATAAGGAGAAAATAATACACCACATCCAAGCTAAAACCTGCATAATTAGGTGTCTAAGGGCCAAATCTGGTATTTTTCTTAGAGGATTCCAGTCAGCATCCATAACTCCACTGTACATTTGATATAACATTTTTTTCATGATACTTTATACATGCGACAGGAATGACCAGATCAAATAAAACTTTAAAAAAAATTATTATTAAATATTCTTGATATATATGAGAAAAATTGAATTTTGGTACTCTATAGGAAGCACTTACACTTACCTCTCTACACAAAGATTACTAAATGTTGAACAGCAAAATAAAGTTGAATTTGAATGGTTCCCATTTAGCGTTAGGGCAAGAATGATTGAAATGGAGAATGTTCCATTTATGGCAGAAAAAAAACGTCATAAGATTGATTACATGTGGAGAGATGTTCAAAGAAGAGCAGGTTTTTACGGTTTTGAAGCTAAAGTTCCTGCACCCTATCCTCTAAAGGAATTTGATTTGGCTAATAAAGTTGCAATATTGGGTAAAAAAGAGGGTTGGATAAATGAATATACAATTTTAACTTATAAAAAATGGTTTATGGACCATCAAGAGCCAGGTTTGGAGCCCAATTTAAGCTCAACTTTAAATGAGATAGGTTTAGATGCAGTTAAAACTATAAAATTGGCTCAAACAGATGAAATTGAAAAAATATACCTTAAAAATACTGAAATGGCGAAAAACAAGGGTATTTTTGGAAGCCCCTCTTTTGTTGTTGATAATGAGGTATTTTGGGGTGACGACAGGTGTGAAGATGCCATCAAATGGCTATCTTAAATAGTCCTTAAAAAGCATTTTTTTGCGTTTTCAGCTATGTTAAATTTAAAAGTAATGCAATTACCTATGAAAAATTATTAAATTTAGTATTGATTTTAATTATATAATGTTGATAATATTTGATCTTCAAAAATAGATTTTTCAACACTTTTCATGCATGTCGTAATTTGCACGTGTTATTAATCTGAAAATCCCTGATTTTTATTGTTCTTTTATTAAAAACAACAAAATTAACAGTTTAAATATCTAGAATTATAATAATTAATGTGGAAATAAAGAACATTATTAAAAAACCTACTAAATTTAATATTTTTTCATATGTCATTTACTCGTACACACAAATAAACTTCAAAAAATGTTGTTTTTTGGCAATGCGCTCTCTTTTGCTGGTTTACACTCAATAATTTTACCAACATCGGCTCATTTCCTTTTAAAAAAAATTTAATATAGAAAAAAAATATATTAAAATAAATTCAGTTAAAACAGTGTTTAATTCAATATAATTATAAATATTATAACTATTAAAAGTACTATATCTTAAAAATTTCCAGCTTTAGAATATTTTTTTCTTTCGTTAGGATCTAAATATTTTTTTCTAAGCCTTAAATTAATTGGCGTAACTTCTAATAGTTCATCAGAATTAATATATGTCATCATTTCTTCTAAAGACATGGTCTTTGGAGTTGTAAGATTAACAGCTTCATCGTTACCCGAAGCTCTAACATTGGTTAATTGTTTACCCTTCAATACGTTTATCTCTAAATCGTTATCTCTGCTGTGTTCTCCTACGACCATACCTTGATAAACTGGGGTATTATGTTTTACAAACATCACACCTCTGTCCTGAAGCTTCCAAATAGCATAAGCAATTGCTTTACCATCACCAGTTGATATTAAAGCCCCTGCTCTTCTCTCAGTAATATCGCCTTTAAATGGCTTATAAGTATTAAAAACTCTATTAATAACACCAGTTCCTCTGGTATCAGTAAGGAATTTACTTTGATATCCTATTAGGCCCCTTGAAGGTGCAATGAAAAGTAGTCTCGTTTTATCACTACCTGACTGCCTCATATCTAACATTTCAGCTTTTCTTTGGTTCATTCCATCAATTACGATGCTGGAGAACTCCTCATCAACATCTATAGTAACCTCTTCGTATGGCTCGCTTTTAATGCCATCTATATCCTTGTAAACAACTCTTGGTCTAGAAAGAGTTAACTCAAAATCCTCTCTCCTCATGGTCTCTATCAAAACACCTAGTTGAAGTTCTCCTCTTCCACCAATTTCAAATGAATCTTTATTTTCATTTTCAGAAAATGTTATGGCCACATTTGTCTCGGCCTCAGCCATAAGTCTATTTCTAATTAATGTTGATGTTACTTTTTTACCTTCAGTTCCAGCTAATGGAGAGTCATTTACCATAATATTAACAGACATAGTTGGTGGATCGATTGGAGTAGACTTTATGGGGGTTGTGACTTCCGTTGAACAAATCGTATCTGCCACTGATGTAGCCGATAAGCCAGCAATACAAACTATATCTCCAGTATTGACTTCATCGACAACAATTTTTTTCATCCCCTCAAATTTTAAGAGTTTCGTTAATCTTCCTGTTTCAACTATTTTTCCTGATAAATCTATGGAATGGACGCTATCATTAATCTTTGCAGATCCCTGTTCTACTCTTCCGACTAAACATCTGCCTAAATAAGGATCTGAGTCTAATAAGGTAGAAAGCATTGCAAAAGGCTTAGAATTGTCAACGTCAGGAGATGGAACATGATCAATTATTTTATCTAAAAGAGGTGTTAAGTTTAATCTGTCTTCATTAAGTTCATTAACACACCATCCGCTTCTACCAGAAGCGTAAAGCACTGGAAAATCTAACTGCTCAGAACTAGCGTCTAAAGAAACGAATAAATCAAATACCTCATTGAGAACATCATCTGGTCTGGCATCAGATTTATCTATTTTGTTAATAACAACTATTGGCCTAAGTCCTTGTTTTAAGGCTTTGCCTAAGACAAATTTTGTTTGTGGCATTGGTCCTTCAGAAGAGTCAATTAGAAGAATAACTCCATCAACCATTGAGAGAACACGTTCAACCTCTCCTCCAAAATCAGCATGTCCAGGTGTGTCTATGATATTAACCCTGGTGTTATTAAAAATTATAGAGGTTGGTTTAGCTAATATTGTAATGCCTCGCTCTTTTTCCAAATCATTTGAATCCATTATTCTCTCAGTAACCTCTTGGTTTTCTCTGAATATCCCACACTGTTTTAAGAGGTTATCAATAAGTGTGGTTTTTCCATGGTCAACATGGGCAATAATTGCAAGATTCTTGATTGTGTTCATTGAGATAACAGTTTTATAGATTAAATTTATTCATTTAAAAGCTTATTCTTTGCCTCTGTAATTAGATTAGAAAGGTAATTATTTCCGTCTTTGTCTGGATGGAATTTTTTCATTAAGTCATAATAAGCCTTTTTAATTTGCTGAGAATTTGCTCCATTTTGTAAACCTAAAATAGAAAAAGCCTCTTCATCGCTCATTTGAGATGTAGAAGAACCCTGAGGACCATTATTAGATGTTTGATTTATGATAACATTTAAAATATTAAATCCTTTCGGATCATTTTCCTTTAATTCTATTAAAAGTTTATCTACTTCATTTTTTGATAAACTAGAAAAGCCCCTACCCTTAAATTCACCATTAATAATTTCAATAATTGCTTGTCTAGTCTGAACAATAATTTTTATACTCAGATATTTAGTATTAATTTTTGGTTTAAACTTACTACCAAAAGAAGATTTACTAAAAAAATTTAAAATACTTAATAAAGAAGAAATTCTTCTAAAAAAAAGTAATGCGGGAGCTAATGCCACGGGGAGAAAATTTAATTTTCCTGAAAATATTAATAAAGATCCTATTACTACAATAAAAAAAATTATGAAATATTTTTTATATTTATTTGATAGTTGATTGCCAAAAAAAATATAAATACAAACAGCAATTAAAATAATTAGAACTAAAAGTTTAATCATCCAAGATTAACTCTTAATTCTTTTATTTTTTGCTCTCTCCCACAACTAAATTTATAATAATTATATCTTATAGGGTTAATTTTATAGTAATTTTGATGATAATCCTCAGCTAGAAAAAAATTTTTAAAAGGTAAAATTAAAACCTCAACTTTTTTATCGTGATTAGTCTCGATTACTTCTATTAAATTACTAGCCTCCTCTAATAGTTTTTGATCGTTAGAAAATATTGCACTTTTGTATGAATAACCTCTATCACAAAATTGACCACCACTATCAAATGGATCAATATTTAAAAATAAAGATTTTAATAATTTTTTGGTGCTTATTTCGTCAGAATTATAATCAATTTTAACAGCCTCTATATGACCAGTTTGCCCTTTAACAACTTGCTCGTATGTTGGGTTATCAAGATGTCCACCTGAATAACCGGAGTAAACTTCTTCTACTCCTTCCAACTTTTCAAAAACCTCTTCAACACACCAAAAACAACCGCCAGCAAAATAAACTGATTGAACACTACTAAATGCTAAAAAGGGTATAAGAATAATTCCTAAAAAATAAAAAAGTATCTTCATATTGAATTTATAAATTCCTTTCTAAGCCTTTGGCTAAATGAACCTGGCTTTCCATTAGATATTTTGTAACTATCTACTTTGATTATGGGCATTATAAAATTGGTAGCACTAGTCATAAAAACCTCATCGGCATCAAGAAGGGCTTTTTTTGAAAATAGTTTTTCTTTAAATTTAAATTTATGGGCTTTTAAAATAGTAATTAATTTATTTCGTGTACAACCTTTTAATATTCTATAAGTCAGGGGATGTGTGTAGCAAATATTCTTTTTAATAATCCAAATACTTGAGGAATTACCTTCGGTAATATTGTTCTTATGATCAAATAGTATCGCTTCATGAGAGTTATTTTTTTTTGCATGATTGGCAGCCATTACATTACCAAGTAAAGAAATACTTTTAATATCTGACCTTAGCCAACGTATATCTGGATATAATGATGTTTTAACTCCTTTTAAGGCAAGTTGATCTAGTTTTTTAAAATCTTTTTTAATTGAGTAGATTACTATGTTTGGTTTCATAATATTTTTATATTTATGGTCTCTTGGATGCTGGTCACCTCTTGTAACTTGAAGATAAATAATACCGTTTGAAATTTTATTGAGTTTTTTAATTTTATGGGAGATATTTTGAATCTGTTTGCTAGAAAGATTAATTTTAATATTCAGTTTATTTAAGGATGTTCTCAATCTATCAAGATGAAGATTTTCATCGACAAATTTATTATTATAAATTGCTATGACTTCATAAACTCCATCAGAAAATTGAAAGCCTCTATCAGTGACACTGATTGATGATTGGCTAAGTTTTTTGTATTTTCCGTTAATATAACAAGCTGTCATGTGAATGTGTTTTGATTATACTAATATCATGAATCTAAAAAGACGAGATTTTATTAAAAAATTTTCTTGTTGTTGTTGCGCTCCCCTATTGCTCTCTTCCTGCACTGAAGTGGCAATTACTAATAGAAAGCAGCTTTCTTTTGTCTCTGAGGATCGCATTAATAATAAGGCTATTCAAGCTTACGAAAATATTAAAGAAAATGAAAATTTAATTAAATCAGGTTCTGAATTTAGGGCCTTAAATGAGGTTGGAAAAAGAGTAACAGGATCTGTTGAGCAGTATTTTAAAAATATGGGGCAGTTAGATACCCTTAAGGACTATAATTGGGAATTTATTCTAATTGACGATAAAGAGACCTTAAACGCATGGTGTATGCCAGGAGGTAAAATAGCATTCTACACAGGTATTTTAGATATTACGGCCAATACAGATGGATTAGCCTCCGTTATGGGCCACGAAATAGCACATGCTGTTGCAAAACACAGTTTAGAGAGAGCTAGTCAAGCATTAGCAATAAATGTTGGCACAACTATTTTAGATATAGCTCTTGAGGGGGCTCTTTCTAGTTCGTCAGCAGATGATTACTTAGTTAGCTTAGGATTATCATTGCCCTTTAACAGATTACAAGAATCTGAGGCTGATTATTTAGGATTAGCTTTTATGACAATGGCAGAATATGACAATAATGAGGCATATAAAGTTTGGGAGAGAATGAAAAAAGCACAGAAAGGCTCACCCCCAGAGTTCTTATCAACCCACCCCTCGCCTAAAAACAGGATTCAAAAAATCAAGAATTGGATACCTGAGGTAAATGCACGCTTCTCCTAAATCATTAAATATTTAATAAAAAACTATGCTAATATGAAATATGACCAATACTAAAAAGAAAATTACAAAAAAAACTATTAAAAATAAAGACAGTGAAATCAAACGCTTAGAAAAGAAAATTGATCACCTTTATAAGAGATTAGATGGTCATATAAATAAAATTGATACAGTTTATGCAAGACTTGAAGCAAACTTTTCTGGCATTGAGAGACTTCTCTCCTTTTTTAGACTAAAAAAATAGCAATCAAACCTCTGAGTAATTAATACTTACTGATAAACTATCTAAAATGCCAAAATAATTATCAGAAAACCACTGTTTGACTAATTTTTTAGGCACAATCACTGGGCTCCTGTCATGAATATGTTTTATATTTTGCTCACTAGCCTTTGTTAAAATAGAGTATTCATTACCCTCATTTGTTTCTCTATAGACTGCTGCGAAATAAGAAATCTTCTCTTTTGTTTGTAATATAAATTTTTTTTTAAGGGGTGAAATATTTTGCCATTCAAAATAAGAGTTAAAAGGTACTAAACATCTTTTTTTCATTATTAAATCTTTACTAAAATTTTTATCTGACACGGTTTCTGATCTCAAATTAAATAAAACTCTACCTTTCGAAAGCCAATCATAAGACAGACCCCATTTGAATAGTTCAAACAGGTATTCTTTGTTGTTAAAAAAAATTACAGGGTTTTCGGATGAAGGGCTAATATCAGTGTTTTTAAAAGAAAATATTTTTGGAAATTTAGTTACAGTATCTTTTTTGAAATTAGATTTTGAATTTTCTAAGTTAAGTGAGTATCTACCACACAATGTATAGGTTATAGTTTTCTAAAATTAAGGTAATTAGAAATATCAAAATTGTTATAGTTAGTTCTAAGATTTAAAAAATCAAAGTAACTATCTCTAATTCTATTACCAATTTCCGTATCAGCATAACTATCTAATACACCTGTAACATTTTTCTTAGCTTCTAAAACTATATCTTCAGGAAGTTTTCTAAAATTAACACCTAGTGATTTTAATTTATCTATAGCCCTGACTTCTTTATACATGAAATCGGATAACATTTCTTGATTTTCTGACTGACAAGCATATTGGATTATGCTTTTAGTACTATCATCAAAAGAATTCCATTTATCTAAGCTTATCCCTAAGGAAATAGAAACAGTTGGTTTTTTAAAATCTGGGTAATAACAATATTTTGTAACTTTATAAAAACCAAAAGCCAAATCCATCACAGGATTTGACCAATCAGCAGCATCTATAGCACCACTAGATAATGCTTGAAGAATTTCTCCTCCGGGGATATTTACAGGTGTTGCCCCCATACTCTTTAACAAGTCACCCCCCATACCTGGACTTCTAATTTTAATTTTAGATATATCATCAACACTGTTAATTTCATTTTTAAACCATCCAAATAAAGTTGAACCAGTGTTTCCTACAACAAAATGCTTGAGGTTATAATTAGATCCTAATTCGTCCCATAACTGTTGCCCTCCACCTAAATAAATCCATGAATTAAACTCTTCTGCAGTCATACCGAACGGAACTGCTGCGAAAAATGGATAGGCTTTGTTTTTTCCACCCCAATAAAATTCTGCAGAATGATACATATCAGCAGTCCCAGATGAAACAGCATCAAAGACTCCAAAAGGTGGTACTAATTCTCCTGCTGAATAAACATTAACTTTAATTTTGTTGTTTGATAATTTTTCTATTCTTTTGGCCAATCTATTAGCACCTAGACCAATACCAGGGAAGTTTTCAGGCCAGGAAGTAACCATACTTAGTTCATTTATGTTACTAGCATGAACATTAAAACTGCTTATGGAAGCAGCACCTATTACAGGAATAGCTACTTTTTTTATAAAACTTCTTCTATTAATTTTATTTTTTTTCATATTTGTGTATTTATATTAACTATCAATAATGAAATTAGAAGCGGTAAATTTACTCACCCTATTAGATGATAATAGCGTTAATTACAAACTATTTGAGCATGAAGCTTTTTATACAGTTGAGGAGTCTAGTAAATTAAAAATAGACATGGATATGCAAGGAGCGCATACAAAAAATCTTTTTTTAAGAGATAAAAAAAGAAATTTTTTTTTAATTTCATGCTTAGATAATCAATTAGTTGATTTAAAAGAAATTAAAAACCTTATTTCTTGCCAGGGTAATCTATCTTTTGGAAGTGCTGATTATTTATTTGAAAAACTTGGTGTAAAACCAGGATCTGTCAGTCCTTACGCATTAGTAAATGATTTAGAAAAAGATGTAACTTTTTATTTAGACAAGAGTATAACAGAATTTGATTTATGTAATTTTCATCCGTTAGATAATACTAAAACAATACAGGTTTTAACAAAAGATTTTCTTTCATTTATAAATACGTTTACAAAAATAAAGTTAATTGATTTTGAAAAAAAAGAAATATTAGAAATTTAATCTCTAAAGTTTTGATATTGAAGAGGAACACCAATATCATTTTGTTTTAATAAATCTATCATGGACTGAAGGTCATCACGTTTCTTTCCAGTAATTCTGACTTCGTCCCCATTAATGGATGCTTGGACTTTAGCTTTAGAGGATTTGACTAAGTTTGTAATTTTTTTGGCATTTTCTTTTGAAATACCATTAAGAATATCAACAAATTGTCTTACTCTATTGCCTGAAGCGGTTTCTGTAGATTTAACATGAATGAATTTTGGATCTACCTTTCTTCTGACTATATTATTTTTTAAGATGTCATTAAATTGATTAAGCTTTGTATTATCAGTTGTTTCAATAGTAATTGAATATTCTGATCTATCTATGGTTGAATTTGTATTTTTAAAATCAAAACGATTATCAACTTCTCTTTTGGTATTATTAATGGCATTATCGATTTCCTGCAAATCTGGAGAAGAAACAACATCAAATGAAGGCATATTTTAACTCTACAGTATTTTTATTTATAGCAACACTATTATGTTGGGGGCCAACTTGGTATGTCATTAAGTTTCAGTTAGGAATAGTTGATCCAATGGTATCTGTATTTTATAGATTTTTTTTATCCTCGATTATAATTCTACTTTTTTGTGTCTTAAATCAAATTAATTTGAAGTTTTCTTTTAAAGAACATGTCTATATTGCTATTTTAGGTATTACCTTATTTAACATAAATTACGTTTTATTTTATCTTTCAACACAACAATTAATTAGTGGTTTCGTTGCTCTCTGCTTTTCATCAATATTATTTATGAATGTTATAAACAATATTCTCTTTAAGCAAAACTATCCAAAAATAATGACTGTAATTGGGGGATTAGTTGGAACATTGGGGTTGGTATTTATTTTCTATGAGGAAATTATTAACTTTGAATTTTCAAAAGGCACTAGTTATGGAATATTTATAGGAATATTAGCTACTTACTTTGCATCAATAGGAAATTTAGTATCAGAGTATACTTCAAAAATAAAAATGAATGTAATTTCTGTAACAGGATATGGAATGCTCTATGGATCAATAACACTGCTTCTGTACCTTCTTATAACAGGCATAAATCTAAACTTTGATATGAGCTATAGATATATTTTATCATTAACTTATTTGTCTATTTTTGGAAGTGTTTTTGGTTTTATTTTATATCTAACGATTATTAAAAATATAGGTGCAAATGAAGCTGCCTACATAGCAATTATTATGCCTTTAATAGCCTTAGTAATTTCAACTATATTTGAAGGACTAAAATGGGATTTAAGCTTATATATTGGTGCTGCATTAGTAATCTTTGGAAATATTTTAATTCTTAAAAAAAATTAATTTTTAAATAATTTTTTTTGAAATATTACAATTATACTTATCAATAAAAACAAAATTAACATAGGGGTGTAAACATACTCAATACCAAATATATCAGCTACATAGCCTAATGTAGGTGGTGCAATCATAAAAACACCATATGTTCCAATAGTAATAATAGTAATACCTACTGTTGGATTTAAATTTTTTATAGAAGCTCCAAATGTATAACAAATTGGGATAATGGAAGAGACAGAAAAACCTGCAATTACAAAACCTAAAATAGCAAACAATAAAGAGCTACTCGAGGCAATAAATATTGAACCTACAAAAGACCCAATAACTGAAAAAACTAAGAAATTATAAATACCAAATATTTCTTTTAGTCTATCGCCTATTAATCTTCCTAAGACCATACTTCCATTAAATGCAATTGCCGCAAGACCAATATTAAATCCTTCAGCTAGTATATAGTCTCTCATATATAACGATCCCCAAGAGTCAGTTCCTCCCTCAAGAAAAACTGCTGTAATAGCTAGTAAAAATAAAATAATTAGAAATAAGGGCCATTTAAAAAAAATTGAAAGAAAAGATAGAGTGTCTGATTGAATATTTTTAATAGTCAGACTACTAAAATATAAAATTGGAGAAATCATAATAATAAAAATTAATGAATTAATAAAAAAACTTATTTTATATTCAAGAAAAAGACTAGTCAGCAGAGAGCCCGATAACAAACCAATGCTCCAAAAAGCATGGAATCCAGACATCATAGGTTTATTGAATTTTTTTTCTAGTGAAGTAGCTTGTAAATTAAGAATGATTTCAAATAAGCCATAACAAATACCAAAAATAAAACTCAGAACCCCCATCAATTTAAATGAATTAGCAAAAGGTATTAAAATCCATAAAAAATTAATAATAAATCCTGAGATAAGAGCTACTCTCTTTGGTGAAAATAAATGTATTAATTTAGGAGCTACTACCATTGTTAAAACTGATCCGATTGAAAATATTACAAAGAGGTATCCCAAACCTGTATATTCAACTCCAATTTGATCTTTAATGTCTGGTATTCTAACTGCCCACAGTCCTACAAAAAAAGAAATTGAGAAAAATAAAGCCTTACATGCGTTGATATCTGAAATTTTAATATTCAATTTAAAAATGAGGGAAGTTATTTACTTACCATCCACCCTCATCGCTGGCTAATTTTTCAGTGATAGTTTTTGATTTTTTCCAGTTTACTAACTTCCAAATACCACTTCCAGATACTATTAAAATTTTTTTTGAAAAGACTTGGCATTTTACAAATGAAAGAGTTTTAGTTTTTTTTTCAATAATAGGAATTCCTATTAACTCATCTCCCTCAACAGCTGAAAAGGTAAAATGAGTATTCATAGATATTGTTACACAAGGTGTATTGTCGAAACTTTTATAAGCCGCATTACCCATAACATTATCCAGAAAGGACATAAGGAAACCACCATGAGCAAAATTACCTGAATTTAAATGAGACTCTTTTACAAACATTCTAAAATAGTCTTTCCCATTTTCGTTTTTAGTCTCGAGTGGCCCTAATAATTGAGAATATGGAGAATTTGAAATTGACTTCCAGTTCATATATGACTTTATAGAGCAATATACCAAAAAATAAATGATTTATGATTTTATAGTTTTCTTTAGGGCGATCTCTTCTTATGAGGTTAAAAAATATTATGGTGAATAGATCTTTTAGAGTTGATGCTAACGATATCAATAGTTTTACCCCTAGCTATTCAGGCACCAATGGGTCAATAGCAACTCACTCAAACCTTTCAGCAACAACAGCTTACTCTATCTTAAAGGAAGATGGTGGGAATGCCTTTGATGCTGCCGCTGGTGCCATGTTAGTAGAAAGTCTTGTTAATCCTCAAATGTTTAGTATGGGGGGCGAAGGCGTTATGATATTAAAGCCTAATTCCAAAAACCCTATTGTGCTCAATGGAAATACTAAATCCCCTCATAATTTTAATTTTTTAAATTTAGTAACAAAAGGTTTAAGAGAGATACCCGATCAAGGGATACTCAGTGCTGGAGTTCCCTCGGCTTTTTCCTCTATTTTTAGGCTCTTGCAAAATTATGGCAAATTAAATTTTAGAGATATAGCAAAATACGCCCATCAATATGCCAAAAACGGTTTTCCCATTCATAATGGGATTATAAATCAAAATAAATTTGGATTAAGAGATTTAAAAGAAAAATTTACAAAGGAGTGGAATAATTCTGCCAATCTCTATCTTAAGAAGGGTAAATTACCAATAGTTGGAACTCTTCAAAGAAATAAATCCTTTAGCAGTCTTCTTGATTATCTATCAAACTACGAAAAAAAATTATCAAGTAACAGAAATAATAATTTTAACAATCTTCATGATGCCTTCTATAAAGGAGACATAGCTAACACAATAATCAAACATTCAAATAATCTTAATGGCTTACTTACTAAGGACGACTTAAGTAATTATGATGTAGAATTTGAAAAAACAGTATTTGCAAAATTTGGTGATTACCACATACATAAAACTGATATTTGGGGTCAAGGATTGACAAGTTTAATGATGATGAAGTTATGTGAGAAGAAAAAAGTAAAATCTCTTGATGATGAAGAGAGTTTTCATAAATTTGTAGAGTCATTAAAACTTACATTTGCAGATAGAGAAATGTATTTTAGTGGTCAAAAAAATCCTAAAGTCAAAGCCAAACATCTCTTAAACAGTAACTACTTAAATAAAAGGTCTAAGCTCATAACCAACAAGGCAATCGAAGCTATCATACCAGGTGATCCTTTAACTAATAAATCGCTCCTACCTCTCGATAATGAAATTAAACCGTGGGGGGCAGGAACAGTTCACATTAGTATTATTGATAAAGATAATAATGCTATTTCGTGTACACCAAGTGGTGGTTGGATAAGGTCCAATGAAGTAATAAAAGACTTAGGTTTTCCTCTTGGAAATAGACTTATGACATTTTATTTGTCTAAGCCCGGTCATGTTAATTTTATAACACCCTCTCAACAGCCTAGAACAACCCTAAGTCCCACCCTTATAATTAATAAAAAAGGTAAAGAGATAATGTCTTGTGGAACTATGGGGGGAGATGCACAGGATCAGTGGCAGGCACAGTTTTTAATAAACTATATATTTGCAAATAAACCAATTGATATAGCTCTCAATGAGCCAAGAGTTTCTTCAGAACACCTTCCCGCCTATTTCCATCCACATGAGCCTAATAATAAACATTTACTCCTAGAAGAAAGACTTTCTCCCTTAGTTAAAAAACTGAATAAAAGAGGACATATAACTAACCTTGTTACTGATTGGAGCGAGGGATTTATTCTTTGTGCTAGAAAGAAAGATAAAATTTATGATGCATACGCTGACATTAGAAGTTATAAAAGTCAAATATTTCAAGCCCAAGCTATATCATGGTAAAAAAAAATAAATTAGAAGACATAATTGGAGTTGTGAAAAGACTCCGTAATCCTAAAAATGGTTGCCCATGGGACATTGAGCAAACATCAAAATCTTTAGCTAAATATACATTAGAAGAAGCCTATGAAGTAGTTGAAGCAATAGAAAAAGGAAACTTTAATGAATTAGAAGATGAATTGGGAGATTTATTATTACAAGTCATTTATCACACTGTCATAGCAGAAGAAAAAAAGAAATTTACGATTAATAATGTTATAGAAAAAAGTGTTGAAAAGATGAAATTAAGGCATCCTCATATTTTTTTAAAAGATAAATCAATTAAATCTATTCAAGATGTAAATAATTTTTGGGAATACCAAAAAAAAATTGAAAGAAAGAAAAAAGGATCAAACTCTGCTCTAGATGGAGTTAGTACTAGTTTGCCAGCTGTAACTAGATCTCTCAAACTACAAAAAAGAGCTTCAAAAGAAGGTTTTGATTGGAATAATGCTCAAGATACATTGAAAAAAGTAAAAGAGGAATTATCAGAGTTGACTACAGAAATGAAAGGCAATAACAAAAAAAGAATTAAAGAAGAATTAGGAGATTTACTATTTTCTTGTATCAATTTATCAAGAAAATTAGGGCTTGATACTGAGACAGTTATAAGAGAATCTAATAGAAAATTTGAAAAAAGATTTAAAAAAATGGAAAAAAATATGAATTCTAAGAAACTTGATTGGAAACTTAAAAATTTGGAGAAGGAATGGGAAAAATCAAAGTAATTTTCTTTTTAATTATAATAAGTTTTTGTATAAGTTCTGCAAAATCTTATGAAATTTCTGATCTAATAAAAATTCTAATTGAAAAAAATAATACAAACTCTTCTTTTAAATATGATGATTTAATTGACAATAAAAATCTTCAAAATGCTGATACTATTTATATTCCACAAATAGATTATTCTTATAATTTTTCTAATAGCACAACCTCTACTAACACCACTGATACTCTTAACTCACATACTAACACTATTAGTGCTACTCTTAATTTATATAATGGTGGTTTTAGTCAGCTAAACTTACTTACAACTCAAACTCGCAATCAAGCTTACGACTACCTAAGGCAGTATCAAAAGGAATTATTAATTAAGGAGTTAATTAATGGTTATAATAGTCTTCAGGGTTTAATTATTAAAAAAGGTAATCAAGAACAAAATTTAGAGTTTTATAAAAAAAAGGTTCAAGAAGCAGAAATACTCTTTCAAGCTAATAGAATAACTAAAATGGATTTACTTGATTTTCAAAATGAATTAATTAATGCAGAATCCTTACTTTACGATTATGACAGACAAATTGATAATTTAATGCTTCAAGTAAATAAATTATTAGACTTAGAAATCACAGATGAAGATGTTAATTTTTCATTTAGTATTATTATCCCAAATCAACTAATAGAAAAAAAAATATTTTCTGAGCTTATGAATTCTTCCTATGGAAATTATTTAAGTTATTTAGAAAAAACATATGTGCCTGAATTAGAAATGTCTAAAAAAGAACTTCTTCCATCTGTTGATCTTTCCTATTCTCTTTCTGATACAGATAAATTTTCTAGTAGTATCAATCATAGAAGAAGTTCTGCTCTATCATTGACTATGACAATTCCTATTTATGATGGGTACAAAGATGAAAATAACTTTGATGTTGATAAATATGAATATCAAAAAAAACTACTTGAGCAAAAAGACTTAAAAAAAGATATGCTTAACACTTATCTTGAGTCTTGGAACAACTATGATTTCTATAATCTTAAAATAAATAACCAAAAAAAAATTATTGAAACCCTTACCTTAAAACTCAAAGGTGATGAAATTCTTTATAAAGCTCAAAAAATTAGTGTTACGAGATTTATTGAAACAAAGAATGAACTCAATGATGCTAATAATAATTTATTGGACCTAATGACTCAACAAAAATACTATTTACTTGATATAATTATATTAAATAACGATCTTGAAAGTGTAATCAATGGACTGGGATAGGCTTAAAACTTTTTATCACGTAGCTAATGCTGGAAGTATATCAAGAGCAATGGATACAATCCATCTTAGTCAATCAGCTATAACCAGACAAATTCAATCTTTAGAACATAGTTTAAAAACTAAACTTTTTAAAAGACATACAAAAGGGATAACTTTAACAGAACAAGGAACTTATCTATTTGAAGAAACTGAGAAAATATTTGCAGATTTAAACTCTATTGAAAAAAAAATAGTTGAATTTAAATCTATACCCACGGGTAACCTATCTATAAATACTACAGTGGGTTTTGGCTCTATGTGGCTAAGCCCTCGAATTAATGAATTCATTCATGGATATCCAGAAATTAATCTTAAATTGAATTACTCCGAAGATGAACAGGATATGTTAAGACAAAATTATGATATTGGGATTTGGATGAGAAGACCTAAACATTTAGATTTAATCTCCAAACATATAGCAACTATTAAGTATCATATGTATGGTTCTGCTCACTATATCAATGAAATGGGAATGCCTATAAGAAGAAGTGAATTGAATAAACACCGTTTAATTACCTATGGAACTGGCAAACCCTCACCACTATCAGATACTAATTGGATTTTAAAAACAGGAGTGGCAAAAAATCAAAAAACAAGGAAACCCCATATTACAATTAATAATTTATATGGCTTATTAGTTGCAGTTGAGACAGGTGCTGGCTTAGCCGCCCTTCCTGATTATATGGTTCAGCATAAAGCTCATTTAGTAAAAGTATTACCAGAAATAGAAGGCCCAAGTTATGAAGTTCACATGGTTTATCATGAAAATCTTAAGGGAAGTTTAAAATTAATAGCTTTTAGAGACTTCCTCATGAAAAAAATAGATCAGTGGAGATTTTAAATCTCTAGTAATTTTTTCAAAAAAAATTAAATATAAACTCTTAAATGAATAATTTATTAAAAACATATAACTTTAGTAACTTTGTAATTGTTAAAGGAAATGGATGTTATTTATACACAGCTGACAATAAAAAATTATTAGATTTTTCTGCTGGAGTAGCTGTAAACTCATTAGGCTACAATCACTCTACTGTTAAAAAAACTATTCAAGAACAATTGAAAACAGGTATTACCCATCTCGCAGGATCACAAATACACTTATATAAATACAAATTATCTCAATTACTCTCTAAAGAGAGTAACAAAGGTGATGTTTTCTTTTCAAATTCTGGGGCAGAAAGTATTGAAGCTGCTTTAAAAATTGCTCGTAATTTTGGAAGTAGCAAAGGAAGGGATGAAATTATTGCGATGACTTCTTCTTTTCATGGAAGAACTATCGGTGCTTTATCTGTAGGAAGTAATAAAGCATATAAGTCTAATATAGGTCCAGTACCAGGAAAAGTTAAGTTTTGCAAATTTAATGATAGTAAAAACTTAAAACAATTGATCAATAAAAAAACTCTAGCAATTATTATAGAATTTATTCAAGGGGATGGAGGAATAAATATTTGTAATAAAGAATTTGCTAAAACTATTAAAGAAATTTGCAAAAAAAGAAAAATTTTATTGATTGCTGATGAAATACAAGGTGGCATAGGAAGAACGGGTAAAATTTTTGCTTATAAACATTATGGAGTATCTCCTGATATTATCACATCGGCTAAAGGATTAGGTTCAGGAATACCTATCGGAGCGACTATTGTAAAAAAAGATATAGCTAAGAACATATCTGTAGGTTTTCATGGCTCTACTTTTGGTGGAGGAATGTTGCAAACGAGAGTTGCCTTAAATGTTCTCAAAACTATAAATAAGATTAGTTTTTTAAAAAACGTTACATCTAAAGGTGTTTTATTAGAAAAACTTTTAAAAAAACTTAAATCTGACCACCAAGTTATAAATGACGTTAGGATAAAAGGACTTATGGCAGGTATTGAGTTTAAAAACAATAATACAGCATTAAAAATTTATAAAGATGTCTCCAAAAATGGTTTAGTCACTACGCTTGTTAAAGGAAATATTATTAGAATTACTCCCCCACTTATTATTAAAAATGAAGAACTTAAAAAAGGGATTGCAATTATCTCAAGCTGTTTAGAACAAATATAAGACTAATCATTATTGATATATTTTGTAGTTCCAGAACCATTAATCCAATTCCAGATTAAATCTTGCAAACTATTACCATCAAATTCTTTATAATATAAATCAGTAGCAGTCATGACATGACCCCATTCGACATTTCCTTTTAATTTTCTTTTTTCAGCGTTAATTGAAAATCCAGCATTATAAAAATTTGAGTCATTTGTTATTGATTGTCTAACTTTATTTAAATCACCTTTAATATAAGGGTCACCTATATTCCATATAAAAAATATTTTATTCAAATTATTTCTTTCAAATAACATTCGAGAAGGAAAACAATTTGACCAATGTGAGTCTTTACAATGATCAACTCGATCATCATATAAAAATTTAACTATTTTTGGCCATGGACCTTCATTCCATTGTAAACGAACATTATGAGACTCTGTATCCAACCACCAACTATCGGCAATCAAGTAAGGATTATCATATTTTTTTATTAGATCGACATTTAAACCTAAAGCTAAAGATCCTGCACTATATCCTGCAAAAACTAATTTATCAGCATTTGCAAATTCATTGTCAAATTGTTCAAAGATATCTTCAATAATATAACGTCCATGATAATAAACTTCTTTACCATCAATCGTATGTGTATGAGTTCCTTGATGAATATCATTGCTGCAGTAAGGAACAAACAAGACATTAAAACCCCTCTGAATAAAATCCTCAACCATATGAGTTTTACCCCTATCAGGTGAAACTGCAGGAGATTTCAACCCACTATCCCTTGATCTGTACTGATCCTCATTAGCAGCAACACCCCCTCCTTGGATATACATTAACCAATTATTTGATTTGCCTTCAAAAAAAGTAAAAGTAGCTTGCTCGCCGTTACTACAAAGAGCTTTAGGGTTTTTAGTACTGATTAACTCAGCATTTAATGAATTAAACAAAAAGAAAAAAAATAAAAAAAATAATTTTGACATCAAAATATAATATTAAAATTATATTATTTTAACAGTTTAATAGTCTAAAGATTGTTTTTGAAATACAGTTCCAATGCCCTCTTCTGTCTCTAATTCTGTCAGCAAAGCATTTTTAATTTCACCACTAATTATGTGAATTTTTTGAACTCCTTGATTGAGAGCTTTTAGAGAGTTTTCAACTTTAACAACCATTCCATTAGTAATAATTTTTTCATCAAATAATTTTTTTGCTACGTTTTCATCAACAGCAGATATTCTCTCACCCTTGAGATCTTTAATAAAAGGGACATCAGAAATAAAAATTAATTTACTAGCAGATAAGTTGACTGCTAACTCTGTCGCAATAGTATCTGCGTTAACATTTAATACCTCAGCGGTATTTTTGTCTAAAACTAAACTTGGCATTATAATCATATCATGTTCTTTAAATAATTTTTGAATTTCTAGTGCATCTACAGAGACAACATCACCTACTTGACCGTAGTTTACTCCATCAATAATTTCTCTTCTTTTTGCTGATATAAAGTCTTTTTTGGATATAGGTATTGGAAAATTTCTAATGTTATATCTTGAGCTTAAACTAAAAATATCAATCAATATTTGACCAGAAATTTTTTTAGCTGCTTCAATATCATCACCTGATGTAATTCTTCTTCCATTAATTTTTTTAGGTTCAAGATTATGAACATTTTTCATGTAATTATCTAATTGTCTTCCAAAACCAAACACTAAAACGACTTTTAATTTTGAAATCGTAGATAAAAGTTCTTTAATATCACTGATAACATTTTGTATGTTTTCTTGGTTATCACATATTTTACCACTGACTTTTACGACTAATGTCGAATTTTGTAGAATAGACTGATAAAAAGATTGCGTTTTGCTCATAAATATAAAGGTAACATTTCTTTTAGACCAAGTGATTGGTCTTCTGAAAACATTAAGTTCATACACTCAACTGCATTACCTGAAGCACCTTTAATTAAATTATCTAAGCAGGTCTCAACTACAAAATTGTTCTCATCTTTTATAGACACTGAAAGATCACAATAGTTAGAGCCAACAACATTAGAAAGCTTTGCCTGTTGTTGAAATCTAACAAAAGGCATATTTATAAAGGTTTTTTGAATTAAACTATTAATTGAATTTACATTAATTTGTTCAGATGTCTGTATATGAGCAGTTAGATAAATGCCTCTAGTAAATGGTCCAGATAAGGGAACAAAGGACAATTTATCACTTAAATTTGGATAGGATTGAAAAATTTCAGCTAGATGTCTGTGCTTATTGATATTGTATGAAAAAATATCTTTTGAACGAATAGAATGATGATTTTTTAAAGAAGATAATTTTCCTCCACCGCTAGAACCTGTAATAGCAGTTATTGAAATTTTATTAATAAGTGAGTGAAATGGAAGTATTGCTAATTGGCTAGCCAGTGCAAAACAACCTGGGTTTGCAATATTTGAAGATTTTTTAATTTCATCTAAGGAAGACTCGATAAAACCATAAGTAAATTTTGATTGAATACTAGGGTCAAAAGAAGTTTTATAATAAGACTCATATGAACTAACATCGCTAATTCTAAAATCAGAACTTAAATCAATAATTTTTACTTTATTTAATAATTCTTTTACATATTCATGAGCTGAACCATGTGGTAAAGATAAAAACACACAATCTAATTCTTTAAAATCATCTAAATTTGATGTTTGAAGTTCATTTAATTTTAATGAAGTAAGATGAGTAAACTCATCTTCAATTTCAATTTCTCTTTTTAGAATTTTTAAAATTTCAACTTTAGGATGAATTGATAAAATTCTAAGTAGTTCTAATCCTAAAAAACCATTTGCGCCTATAACTCCAACTCTAATCATTATTAATCCTATTAATAATTTTTGCAAAAACGTTTACATGATTAGATGAATTATAAATATTTAAGTAATCTGAATTATCTAGAGTGAATTTCTCAAAAGATTGTTTAAAAGCAGAGACATTATTAGTAACAGGACCACTAATTATTAGAAGTTTATTTTCTAAGTTATTAGATTTTAAATTTTCGATAATATTAACCGCTCCAGAGATATCGTATGCACATATAATGATAACTTCAATGGAATTGGTAATATCTTTATTTTGAATGATCTCTTTTGTTCCATAATCGCCATGATAACCATCTCCTAACTCCATTAGCAAAATATCTGCTCCCTCTGATATATGATTAATTATGGACGAAGAGCACTCTTGAATAACAGATTTATCTGTCATGCAAGTACTTGGAAGGCCATAATCTACGAAATCAGATGTTTTAAATGCTCCATTGTCTTCATAGGAGTAAAGGTCTTTTTGGGATGCTGTGCCAGCTAGTTTGCAAGCATTAATCTTCTCATAATACTTACTTAAAGTTTTGATAATGAATGATGTGACGGTAGTTTTTCCAGAGTCAATACCAGTGCCAATTACAGCAATTGAAGGAACGTGACTAACATTTTTATTTATTTTAATTTTTGAAAAATCTTGTAGATTCAGTTGTTTGTTAGAATTATCTATAATTGATCCAAGCACTTCACATTCTGTTGCGGGCCCTAAAAGAATATTAAAATCTTTACATGCACCAATAACGCCGCCCAGATTTAATACATGAATTTTATCATGTTTATTCAACTCTTCTGGAACTGTGCCAGTCATTCCTGATGATGCTATTCTATTGCCTAACGCTCCTATGATGACGTCTCCCTCGGTTAATTCAGTAATTCTTCCAGATACTAGCTCTAATTTATTGTAATTAGGATTTACAGAAATTACCTTAACTGCAATTAACTGACCTATTTTACAGTCAATTTCATCAAAAATACTTAGTTCATCTATATTATTGATGTTCTTAAGAACTGAGCCAATTTTTTTTGTATTAATCATTTTAAGGTTTGTTTTTATATAATTATCCAAAATATAAGCAATATTTTATTTATGAATATTTAATAAAATAGCCAATTTAGAGGTTCAAATTACGAACATTTTTAGCAGCTTGCCTTATTCTCTGTTCATTTTCTACCAAGCCTATTCTAACAAAACCTTCACCATATTCACCAAACGCAATACCTGGAGATACAGCCACATTAGCTTTTGTCATCAAATCTTTTGCAAACTTCAGAGATCCTTTATTTTGATATTTTTTAGGTACAGGGGCCCAGGCAAACATACTAGCTTTCGGGCTGGGTATTTCCCATCCTGACCGAGACATCGACTCCACCATAACATTTCTTCTACTTTCATAAATAGATCTAATCTCAGAAACACAAGACTGAGATGCATTAAGAGCCGTTGCAGCAGCAACTTGAACAGGAGTAAATGCTCCGTAATCTAAATAGGATTTTATTTTAGTGAGAGCTTCAATTAGTTTTTTATTGCCTACTGCAAAACCAATTCTCCAACCAGCCATAGCATACGTTTTAGACATTGAGGTAAACTCAACGGCAATTTGTTTAGCTTTACTAACTTGTAAAATAGATGGGGGTGGGCTTTTGTCAAAATATATTTCAGCGTAAGCTAGATCTGATAAAACATAAACGTTATACTTTAAGGCAATTTTAATAATTTCTTTATAAAAATCTAAATCCACTACTTGCGCAGTAGGATTTGAGGGAAAGGATACTATTAAAGCAACAGGTGTAGGTGAGCTATGCCTTATGGATCTATCCAGTCTTTCTAAGTAAGACTCAGGATCAAATTTCCCATCTGTCATTGTTTGAAGATGTCTTAAAGAGGCACCGGCTATAATAAAACCATAAGGATGTATAGGGTAAGAAGGGTTAGGAGAAACAATTATGTCTCCTGGTGAAGAAATTGCCTGTGCTAGGTTAGCTAGCCCCTCTTTAGAGCCAAGTGTTACAACAACTTCATTTTCAGGGTTTAATTTGACACCAAATCTTTTTTCATAATATTTAGCTTGAGCTTTTCTTAGACCAGGAATTCCCCTACTCATTGAATATCTTCCTGTACCTGGTTTATCACTAACTTCTTTTAACTTATCCCTAATATGTTTAGGGGTTGGCATATCTGGATTACCCATACCAAAATCGATTATATCTTTGCCTTCTTTTCTCAACTTGGCTTTAAGTTTATTAATCTCACCAAAAATATAGGGAGGCAATCTATCAATACGATTAAATTCTTTTTTCACTCTTTTAAAATAGTTATTTTTTAAGATTTCTGAAGTATAAAAACAAAATTATGTAAATTAAGTGTATTGACCAGCAACATAACCTGAAGACCAGGCCCATTGAAAATTATACCCACCTAAATGACCAGTTACATCGACTACCTCGCCAATAAAAAATAAACCTGGATACTTTTTTGACATCATAGTTTTAGAAGAAAGTTCATCAGTGTTAACCCCACCTAGGGTTACTTCAGCAGTTCGATATCCTTCTGTTCCAGTAGGTTTAAGTTTCCAAGAGTTTAAAAATGATGCTAGATTTAATAATACTTTATTAGGTATCTCTGAAATTTTTCCTTTAATATTTAAGTAGTTACTTAAAGAGATTGCTAATCTTTTAGGGATAATATCTGAAATTATTGATATTAAATCTTGTTTGGAATGAGATTTTTTTTTGTCTTCTAGAAATTGATAGACATTTAAATTAGGACATAAATTGATATCAATTTCATTAGTTAATTTCCAATAGGAAGAAATTTGTAAGATAGATGGACCGCTTAATCCTCGATGGGTAAAAAGCATTCCTTCTTTAAAAAAAGTCTTACCATAAGAAACAATAGCGTCTTGAGATATTCCAGTAAGTTCTTTACACATCTTTAAAATATTATCACTAAATGTTAATGGAACTAATGCGGCTGAAGGATCAATGATTTCTAAATCAAATTTTTTTGCTATATCGTATCCAAATTTTGTAGCACCAATTTTAGGTACAGAGAGCCCTCCTGTTGCAACTACAAGAGATGAACTGATATAATGAGTGTCTCCTAAATCGATAGAATAAAATTTTTCATTTTTGATAATATTAGATACAATTTTTTCTTTGAAAAGTGTTACACCCGATTTTTCACATTCAGCTAATAGCATATCAATTATGTGTTGAGAACTCTCGTCACAGAAAAGTTGCCCTAATTTTTTTTCATGAAACTTAATATTATGAGACTCAACTAATTTTATAAAATCATACTGTGTATATTGACTTAAAGCGGAAACCATAAATTTATCATTATTTGATATAAATTTAGAATCATGAGTATTGAGATTTGTGAAGTTACACCTACCTCCTCCAGAAATTCTTATTTTCTCACCTATTTTTTTTGAATGATCAATTAGGAGAACGCTCTTTCCTCTTTTACCAGACTCTATAGCACAAATAAGACCTGCAGCACCAGCGCCAATGATTATGACATCAAAATGATTATCTATTTTCATGAGAATAAAATAATTTTAAAGAAATTATAATACTTCAATTTCCCCTCTTAAAAATGTGACTGCTTCTCCACCAATTGATACTCTGTCATGTTTAAAGTTACAATAAACCATACCTCCTCTTTCTGATAACTGATATGCAATCATTTCTTTTTTATTAAGTATTTTAGACCAATAAGGTATTAATTCACAATGAGTTGATCCAGTAACTGGGTCCTCTGGAATACCTAACTTAGGTGCAAAATTCCTTGATACAAAATCTACATCTCTGCCTATAGCTGTAACTACAATTGAAGGAAATTTTAATTGTTTCAACTTTTCCATATCAGGGCAAATTGCTCTAATGTCATCTTCGCTATCATAAACGGCTATTAAATCTCTATATGCAAAAACTTTAACTGGTTTTTTGCCTAAAGCATCTTTTAACAAAAATAAATTGAAATGTTCCTGCAATTTAGGAGGCCTTGCTGGAAAATCCATGTGATAGAGATTATCTTTAGTTGTTACATTTAAAGTGTCACCAAGTTGAGTTTTAAAAGTTATTTTTTTTTTGTCACTTTTAAATTCTCTTAAGATAATATGTGCTGAAGCAAGTGTAGGATGCCCGGCTAGATCCATCTCAGCTTTAGGTGTAAACCATCTAATATGATAGATGCCCTTATCTTTTATATAAAATGCAGTTTCAGATAAATTATTTTCCATAGCTATGCTTTGCATTATTTGATCAGGTAACCATTCTTTAAGTGGGCATACAGCTGCTGGGTTTCCTTTAAATATTTCAGAGGCAAAAGCATCTACTTGATAAAGAGGAATTTTCATAAATTTAAAGAATAAAGAGTAATTTTAATAAAAATTATTAAAATCTGTGTTTACCGCCTACATAATCATGATTTATTATAACTTCATTTTCTGGGATAGATGACCAATGATCAGTATGTTTATCCATTCTATTATATTCTTTAGGTAACCATAATTGATTTAGCGGGGGTTTAAAATTGTTAAAAGCTAAATCTAAAATTGGATCATTATTTTTTTTTTCTTTTAATGAGGATGTTATCTCAATCCATCTAATTAAAAGCTCAATAGCTGGGGCTGTATATGCAAACTTTTGAACACCACCTGCACAAAATAATTTTTCAGAATTAGGATCATAAGATATTTTACCATCTAAATGATGATTATTATCTGCTAACCAATTATAAATAGCGAAATCATAGTTTTTAAAAAGTAAATTAGGAAAACTCCAAATTTCAGTATCAATATCAAGCCAAACAACAGATTTTCTAAATTTTAGTAAATTGGTTAGGATAAATCTAGGTTTATAAGCAACACCATCCTGCCAAGAATTGAACTTATTAATTTTTTCAATACTATATTTTAAATTAAATTTATTTAGTGATTTTTCTAACTTTTCTTTTAAGGATGGATAATTGCCGTCAATAGAGTAATAAGAAATAAATATAGTGTTTTCTGTATTATATGTTTCAGAGGTATTCATAAATTTAAATTAATTATTATTAAAAAAACCTTCAACCCAATTATGATCTTTAGACTGATTAGTAATATTATTATATCCAAATTTATATACAAAAGTAGGTGTTGAACAGTGAAGGCTTATTGGGGTGTAGTCTAGAGGTTTAATTAATTTATAACATTCTCTAAAGCTATCAATATTTTGATGTTCAATTATAATAATAGGATGATATTTAGATATAATTTTCATAGAGCCGGAGAGGACTTCATACTCAAAACCCTCTGTATCAATCTTTAACAAATCAACTGATTGATTTAAATCAAAAGATTCATCCAAGGTTTTGATCAATAATTTATTGGTTTCTTTATAATTATTATTAGATAAAAAACTTCCTGATCCCAAATTATCTGAGGTAGCTTTATAAAAGTTTTCATATCTTTGATGGCTTCCGAGACCATATGTAAAGATTTCACCATCAATTTTATTTAATTCAAGATTAATTTTTAAAATCTCTGCAATGTCTGGGTCTGGTTCATAACAAAAAACTTTATAACCATCAATACCTGAAAACCCAATTGCATGATTTCCAATATTTGATCCTACATCAATAACATATTTTGGATGAAAATTCCTTTTTATATAACTAATCAAATCTTCTTCATAGAATTTTTTAGTTTTTAAAATATGTTGACCAATATGATCATTTTCTGTTTGAAGAACATGGCCACTAATTAATTTTATTCGTTTGTTATCTTTTAAATGTTTTATAGAATTATTAATTACATTTTCAAGTGACTTGGGCATGCCAAATCTTTTGATCATATTATCAATTTGAATGTCATTATTGATCTTATTTAACTCCCATAGAGAACTTTCATTTGGATTGTTTAGGTTTAAAAAATCACGTCTTCCAATCAATGAGGCAAATTTATTACTTTCCAAATGGTTAAAATAATACCAAATATCATCTGCTGTTGGACATAAACTAATTGCTAATTCCATATCAAAAATTCTCTCATTAAATGAATTTGGGGGATATAAAATCCCACCAACCCCAGTGGGAAAAATAATAGGATTATTTAATAAACAGTAATTATCTAATGGAGATTGGGCAACCCAATCATTATAAGGTTGAATAGATCCAGATTCATTAAATTGTAATAAATGTCCCCTATGTGCTATTATCCCTCCAATTTTTTTATAGGACTCTACTAATTCTTCTAACCACGTTGGTTTATATGCTACATCATCATCAGCAACAACTATATATGAATCAGGGAATTCTTCTAAAGCTGGAATTAACTTAAGATATTGTTTCAAATTTTTAGGATATAATCTAATTTCTAATTTATTTCTTTTTAATAATTTTATATTTTCAGGGAGTTTTTTAAAATCTTCCTCCCATAGCCATAAAATAACTTTGTCAGGGCTCATACTTTGATTTAACAATGATAAAATACTTACATATAGGCAACCAAATCTATTTGGATAAGAAGTCAAATTAACAATAAGATTTTTAGATAAACCATGGTTTTTAAAAGTGGATGGCCTCATTAATAAAATTAGGTTTATAAAATTTTGATAATTCATTTTTATAATTAGAGGTTAAACTACTATAATTAGGTTTAATTTTAAAGATCAGAAGCACTTTGAAGACAAAATATAAAAATTAAGTATTTTAAATAATTAATTAAAAGAATTAAAAAAGTCGTAATCTTCATCAAAAAAGGGTTTAAATTTTTTCCAATAATCAGATTTATTTTTGAATAGTTTTTTTCTTACTTGGACACTTGAGGCTGTAGAGACATAATTTTTATTTTTTTCAGGATAGAGACAATTTTCATCCCAAGGTAATTCCAAATAATTCAATAAATTTCTAGTCTCATAAAGTTGATTAGATACTAATTTTTCATAATTCAATGAATATATCTTATTTTGAAATTTCATGTTCCAGAAATTCATTAAATCATCGTAAAGTTTATAATAATGAATTATATCTTTTAAACTATTAGAAAAATTTAAGTCTTTATTAGGAAAGTATTTTGTGAAAATACTCCAACAAACTGATGGTGGATTTCTTTTTGTGTGAATAATTTTTATATCTGGAAAAACTTTTAATAATAAGCCAACATATAGAAAGTTAAATGGCATTTTATCAGTTACAAATGGTTTTTCATTGCTATGTTTAATCAAGTTATTTAAATAATTTGTTGAAAAATTGGAGAATAAATTATTAGTTAATTTTTCATTATTTAATAAATCTTGGCCAAATTTTTTGACATAATTTAATTCACCACCTGCTGATATATCTTTATGAGATGATAGTATTTGTTCAGTAATTGTCGAACCAGATCTAGGCATGCCTAAAATAAAAATAGGCTTTTTAACAAAATTGATGTTGTTTGAATATTTATAATTTTCATAAATAGAAAAATTATCTTTAACTTTCTTAAAGAGTTCTGAGTCGTTAATTGGGTTATAATTAGATATTTTTTTACAAATAATGTTAGCTTGGTTATAGAATTTATATGATTCATTGAAGTTATTAGTATCTTCAAGCGTCTTGGCTAATGAAAATAGATAATGAAATTGTTCTTTATTGCTATTATTTTTATTTTTAGATAAATGTGTTAAATTTTTAAAATATTTATCATTAGTATCAAAATGTTTAATAAGAGATAAATTATAATAAGCAACTGCATTATTAGGTTTAAGTGATATTGACTTAATAAAGTTAGTTTCAGCTTTATTAAAATCACCAGAATTCTTATATGATATTCCTAAATTGTTATAAGATTTATAATTATTTGGATTAATTTTTATTGAATTTATAAAAAGTTTTATTGCTTTATCAATTTTATTAAAGTTTAAGTAAATCAGTCCTAAGTTATTATATGAGTTAGTGTGCTTTGGATCTATTTCAATTATTTTAAGGTAGTTTTTTTTAGCTTCTTCAATCCTTCCTATAGAATTATATAAAACTGCTAAATTATAAAGCCCATCTATATGATTTTTATTTAATCTAATTAATTTTAGGTAGTTGATTTCTGCTTTCTCATGGTCCAAGTTCAGTTGATATAAGATAGCTAAATTAAATATTATTTCCGTATCATCAGATTTAATACTTAAAGCTTCATTAAAGTTTAAAATAGAATTTTGAATATCATTCTCATTTTTAAAAATAAATCCCAATATTTTAAATAGAATTAGTTCCTTTGGATATTTTTTGAGTAAATTTAAAGATATTTCTTTCGATTGAGTATAGTCTCTTTCATGAAATAATTTATATAAATTATTTAGTGCTTTTTCTTTATTTAAGTTATGATTCATAATTTGAAATAAATATTTTAAAAACCTTTGCTAACTTAATAATAATTATAACAAAATCATTTATTATTTTCACACTTATATATATTAATAGTGAGGTGGAATTTGACTTACTTTATCAATATTAGTCTCAAATACAGATTCTAATTCAATAATTCTTTTTTTTAATTTAAAAACCTCATTTTTTAACTTATTAATCTCATTTTGTTGTTTAAAAACTTCCTCACTTATTTGTGATAATTCTCTTTGGAGAAATGAGGAAATTTCTTCAAATTTTTTAGTATTATTTTCCATTATTTATTCTATTACCACTCAATAGTAGATGCTAAAAGTACCATTGTATATCAATCATTCTACCGCCCATTTTAGAAGTGTGTAAGTTTTTTGTATATTTTGTGTAATAATTATCTAAATAAATATATAATAAAAATATGAAGTTTATTTTTACAATTATTTTCTTAATTTTTAGTTTAAATTTATATGCAACTAAGTTTTATATAACTGACTTTTCTTCACAAGCTGATTATAACATTTACATTGCTGATTATGCATCACAAGCTGATTGTCATATATATTTGGTGGATTTCGCCTCTCAAGCAAGAAGAGGTAGTGGTAATTGGCATCAAGTAAAATTTCAATCTCAAGCTGATGTGAATTTATTTTTAGTGGACTTTGCCTCTCAAGCTGATATTAAAATTTTTATAGTGAAATCTGCCTCTCAAGCTAAAAACTGTTTTCTTTAAAAAAGATTACTCCCACTCAATAGTAGATGGTGGTTTACTAGTGATGTCATAAAGAACTTTGTTAACTCTTGGGACGCCATTGACTATTTTAGTAGCTACTTCTGATAAAGTATTAATATCAATCGGAGTCACATCAGCAGTCATTCCATCAACAGAATTAATACATCTAAGTACACATGTTTCTTCATAAGTTCTTTCATCACCCATAACACCCACAGATTTAACAGGAAGTAATACTGCAAAAGCTTGCCAAGATTTTTGGTAAAGATCTTTCTCAATTAAAAAATTAATAAATATCTCATCTATATCTCTTAAAGTATCTAATCTTTGTCTATTTACCTTACCTATACACCTTATTCCCAAACCTGGGCCTGGGAAGGGATGGCGATTAACAAATTTTGGTTCTAATTTATAGTATATACCCAATCTTCTTACTTCATCTTTAAAAAGCTCTCTAAAAGGCTCAATTACGTCAAATTTGAGGTCTTTTGGAAGACCTCCAACATTATGGTGAGACTTAATAGTGACGCTTTTACCTCCATGATATGAGCGACTTTCAATAATGTCCGTATAGAGCGTTCCTTGAGCTAAATAGAAATCTTTTTGGGATAGTTTTCTTATATATTCAGAAAAAACTTCAATGAACAAACCGCCAATAATTTTTCTTTTCTGCTCAGGTTCTGTAATATTTTTTAATTTTTTTAAAAATAATTGCTCTGCATCAATTATATTTAATTTTAGATTAAATGACTTAAAGACTGATTTAATATTTTTAACATCATATTTTCTTAATAAGCCATTATTAACAAAAATATAATGAACATTATCTAACTTAACTGACTTAGATAAAGCAAAAGCTAGAACAGTTGAGTCTACCCCACCTGAAACAGCACAAATAATATTGGGTTTTTTTTCTTTAACATTTATTCTAAAATATCTCCCTATGGTTTGATGAAGATCATTATTTCTCCAGTTCTGCTTGCATTGACAAATATCAAATAAATAATTTTTTAAAATCTGAGTTCCAAATTCAGTGTGTGTTACCTCACAATGAAATTGAATGGCAAAAATATTTTTTTTGTAAATAGCAGCTGGTACTTTATTTTTAGTCTTTGCTAAAACCTTAAATCCTTTTGGTATATTAGTTAGACTATCACCATGAGACATCCAAACTTGTTGTTCTAAATTAGTATCTTTAAAAAAATCATTATTAGTAATTTTAATTATAGTTTTTCCATATTCTCTATGATTGCTTTTTTCAATAACTCCTCCGAATTCCTTTGAAATATATTGAAAGCCATAACAAATACCCAGTATTGGAATAGGTATTTGATCGAGGGGAATATCAATTTTAGGAGGGTTTTTATTTAAGACTGAGTCTGGCCCTCCTGATAAAATTAATATGGAGTGATTTAAAATGTTAGTTACGTTGTTTAGATATTTTGGTGGGTATATTTCTGCATAGATACCTAATTCACGAATTTTTCTCCCAATTAAATGAGTGTATTGAGATCCAAAGTCAATAATTAGAACTGATTTATTCAATTGGAACGATAGTTAGGTGCTTCTTTTGTTACTTGGACGCCGTGAACATGGCTTTCGTTAATACCTGAATTTGTTAAACGAACAAACTGAGCGTTCTTTTTCAATAAAGTGAGATTTTTAGATCCTGTATAGCCCATTCCTGATCTTAGACCACCTGTCAGCTGAAATAAAACATTAGAAACTTGACCTTTGTAAGGAATTCTTCCCTCTATACCCTCAGGCACCAACTTGATGGACTCATTAATTTCATCTTGAAAATAACGATCTGCAGAACCTCTGGCCATAGCACCTAATGAACCCATACCTCTGTATGATTTATAAGATCTTCCTTGAAAAAGAAAAACTTCACCTGGAGACTCATCTGTGCCTGCAAATAGAGATCCAGCCATAATACAATTAGCACCTGCTGCTAATGCTTTGACGATGTCACCTGAATATCTAATACCTCCATCTGAAATCATGGGTATTTTATTTTTGTTAGAAATAAATGCTATATCTTGAATAGCTGTAAACTGAGGAACCCCTACTCCAGCAACTATTCTTGTTGTGCATATAGACCCTGGGCCAATACCTATTTTAATAGCATCCGCTCCTAATTTGATTAAATCCTTTGCAGCTTCTGGAGTAGCAATATTACCAACAACTATTGGTAATTGTATTTTTTTTCTTATTTTTTTGAAAGACTCTAAAACAGTAGAGGAATGACCATGCGCAGTATCAATGAATAAAATGTCTACGCCCGCATTATCTAATTCTGTTGCCCTTAAAAGATCATTAGGCTTACTTCCAATAGCAGCTCCAACAAGTAATTGTCCATTTTTATCTCTAACAGAATTTGGAAATTTTTCACCTCTTTGAATATCTTTAACGGTAATCAAACCTATACATTTATTATTTTTGTCAGTGACAACTAATTTTTCAATCCTATTTTCTTGCAAGAGTTTTTTAGCTAATCCAAATGATGACATAGCTTTAGATTGAGTTTTAGTAATAGAAATCACCTTTTTAGTCATTAAATCTTTGACTTTGGTTTTTTTGTTAATCACAAAACGAACGTCTCTATTAGTTATGATACCTAAAAGAGTATTATCTTTATCAACAACAGGAAAGCCAGATATCCTGTGTTCTTGCATAACATTTAACACATCCTCAATAGTATTATTGGGGTTCATAGTGATAGGGTTATAAACAATACCCGCTTCATACCTTTTAACTTTTTTAACTTCAAAACTTTGGGTCTCTATATCAAAATTTTTATGAATAACGCCTAATCCACCATTTTGTGACATCGATATAGCCATTTTAGATTCAGTAACAGTATCCATAGCTGCAGATATAATTGGAATATTTAAAGTTATATCTCTAGTTAAATTTGTAGAAATATCAACGTTATTAGGAAGGATATTAGAAGATTGGGGTTTTAATAAAACATCGTCAAATGTTAAGTACTCTTTAACTTGGGCCATGGCCGATAATAGTTTTTTTTAAATTAAAATCAAGAGTTGAACTAGGAAAGCTTTCTTCCATCATTTAAGCCGGCATCATAGTCTAGTGGATCCACGTCATCCAAGCATCCTAAATTAACACCCATGCCGTTAGGATCTGTTCGTCTGTTGTGATGTGTATAGATTCCACAGTTTTTACAAAAGAAATGTTCAGCAAGATTTAAATTAAACTGATAAGTAGAAATATCAGCATCACCTTTTGTTAATTTGAAATTATTTTTTGGGACCATAATCATCTTTGCATTTTTTCTAATACAAATTGAGCAATTACATTGCATGATTTTATCCAGATCAGATTCAATTTCAAATTCAATAGCTTTGCAGTGACAAGATCCTTTATGAAGCATTACGATGATCTCTAAAGAAATCTTTTAATAAATTTTTAGTATCACTAGCTGTTTCTAAAATAGACATATGACCGGACTCTTCTAAGATTACTGATTTAGAGTTCTTTATTTTAGATGCTAACTCAACTCCCACTTTTTTTGGGGTCATCTTATCGTGTTTACCAATTACACATAAAGTAGGATGTTTAACATTTAAAGCTGCAGCTTCACCATTCGTATATTGATCACAAGCATTAAAATCTACTCCAAGTGTTCCGTTATTATTTGAAGAAACTAATTGATTTCCCATACCCATATGACTTAATCCTGGTACAGGATGTCCTCCTTTATGTCCTAAAGGTCCATGAACCCAATCCATCATAAGGTCAACTGCTTTTTGATCTTTATTGACAGCTAATTCTAAAAGTTCAGGGTTCATCTTCATTGATAAAGATCCATTTATCAATGCAAGCAACTCAAGTTTATCAGGATGTCTTTCAGCAAACTCTAAACCAACCAAACACCCTTGAGAGTGACCCACATAAGAGGTCTTCTCAATACCAAGAGAAGAAATTAAATCAGCGATCCAATCGGCCATTTCCTCAATTGTATTTAGAGCAGGTCCTTCTGACTCGCCATGTCCAGGTAAATCTACAGCTATAGTATTGTAGCCATGAAAAGCAAAATACCTAGTTTGAAGAACCCAAGTAACGTGAGTTAAGCCACTTCCATGAACAAAAACTATTGTTGGTTGATTTTTATCTATGTCTCTACCACTGGAGGTGTAGTAAGCGTCTTTGCCGTTTATTTTTACCTTCATTTAGAAGCAACGAGTCTAGGTCTTTGAGATGCCTTAAAACCAATATCAAAATCAGTTATAATGTCATCCATATCTTCCAATCCAACAGAAAATCTAATCATATCTTCAGTTAAACCAGCTAACTCTAAAGATTTTTTATCCATTTGAGAGTGAGTCGCAGAAGCAGGATGGATAACAAGAGATTTTGCATCTCCCACATTTGCAAGATGGGAAGTGAGTTTCAGAGCATTAATAAAAGCATGACCCGCTTCTTTTCCACCTTTAATACCAAATGCTATCATAGAACCAGCACCTTTTGGCATTAGTTTTGATGCCACTTTATGATCAGGGTGATCGGGTAAACTTGGATGGTTAACCCAAGATACACTTTGGTTGTTAGTTAAATAATCAAGCATAATTTGAGTATTAGATAAATGTTTTTCCATTCTTACTGATAGAGTTTCTATACCCATTAAAATATTAAAAGCATTGGTGGGACTCATACAAGGACCAAAATCTCTCATACCTTCTGCTCTAGCTCTCATTGTAAAAGCGGCAGGACCAAACTCTTCTGCGAATGATAACCCGTGATAACCTTCATAGGGCTCAGTCATTGTTGGAAATTTATTACCCTTAGTCCAATCAAAATCACCTTTTTCAACAATAATACCACCCATTGAAGTTCCATGACCAGCCATCCATTTAGTTAGCGAGTGAGTTATGATATCAGCTCCTAAGTCAAATAAATTACATAAGTAAGGTGTATTAAAGGTGCCATCTACCATTAGAGGTATATTTGCTTCTTTTGCAATTTTAGAGATTTCAGGAACATCCATGATTTCAATTCCAGGATTACCAATTAGCTCTCCCCAAATGCATTTTGTATTTGGTTGAATTGCATTTTTAAAACCTTCTACATCTCTTGGTTTTACAAAAGTTGTTTCAATTCCAAATCTTTTTAAAGTTAATCTTAATAGATTAAAAGATCCTCCATAAAGTTGTGAAGAGGCAACAACATGATCGCCCGCACTACAAATATTTAAAATAGCAAGTGACATAGCACTCATACCTGATGCTGTTGCAAGTGCAGCTGAACCACCTTCAAGGGCAGCTACTCGCTCTTCTAATACAGAAATTGTAGGATTAGATATTCTACTATAGATATGTCCACCCTCTTCTAAATTAAATAGAGCTGCAGCATGATCTGCATCTTGAAATAAGTATGAAGTTGTTTGATAAATTGGCACTGCACGTGAACCAAAATTCTTATCTGGTTGGTGACCACTATGGAGTGTTTTAGTATTGAAACTGTATGTTTTTGGATCTGTCATAGTAAAAATATAACAAAAAATGGAATTGTATTAAAGGCTAATTAAGAAGATATTGCTCAGTTAATTTTATTCTATATTTGAGTAATCCTTCCACCAATGATCATTTGGAGGATTTGATATATCAAAGACTTCTCCTATCATGGGAGTGGAAATATTAACTTCTCTTCTTTTAGATTCAGTCGTTAATCTAATTATAGGTTCATCCCAAGTATGAATAGAAAGATCAAATTTAGCCCAACTTATTGGAATAAATAAATTTGCATTTAGATCTAAGCTAGACTGGACTACTTCATAAGGAAACATATGAACGTCTGCCCAATTAGAGTTGTAACCTCCACATTCAATGAAAGCTAAATCAAATGGTCCATAATCTTTTCCAATTTCTTTAAAAATATCTGAGTATCCGCTATCACCACTAAAAAATAGGTTCAAGTCTTGAGATTTTATAACCCAAGATCCCCATAAGGTTTTGTTTAGATCGGTAAAACTTCTTCCACTAAAATGTTGTGCAGGGGTAAATGTAAAATCTACTCCTTGGTAATTTTTAGTTTCATACCAATCAAGTTCGGATATTTTTGTGCGATCTATTCCCCAACTCATTAAATGTCCTTTAACTCCTAATGGAACAATAAAATGATCAATTTTATCAGAAAGTTTATTCGTAGCCTTGGCATCTAAATGGTCATAATGATCATGAGATAAAATAACAACATTAATTTTAGGTAAATCTTCAATGCTAGTTGTATTTTCATATGGAAAAGCTTTTCCTAAAATAGGTATAGGTGAGGCACGATTAAAAACTGGATCAGTTATAATTTTTAAACCACCAGCATTCATCAAAACTGTAGAGTGGCCTAGCCATGAGAATTTATCATTTTTAAATTCATTTTTATTAAACAAAATTGATGGAAGAGGTCTTGAGGGATTCTTACCTTCGGGTGGAAAAAACCAATCTTTTAATGAAGGATCCTGAGATTTAGGTTTATTTTTATCAATTTTAAATTTTGGAATTTTGTAAATATTAACAAAACCATCTTTTACATAATGATCTGAATTATTAATATTTAGTTGCGATTTGTTATCTGGGGTTCCTCCAAATTGGTAATAAGTCTTAAAAAAAAGAAATATAATTACAGATAAAATAATTATAAAAAAAAAGACGTACTTTAATAATTTAAAAGTTAAAGACACTAATTAATAGTTTGTAATCCACATAGTTTGATAGGCTTTGAGGGTGACTGTTGATTTAATATCAATGATAATTTCATTAGAGATTAAATCCCACCACTCGTTAGAGGAAATTAAATTTAGTTCTGATAAATCTAAATATTGAAAAACATTTGTCACATTGCTTATACAAAAAATTGATTGTCTTTTATCATGACTTTGTCTCCAAAAACCAAAAAAATTTTTGCCTAAATTAAATGTAAATTGTGTAGCATTAGGATGGAATGCAGTTTGATTTTTTCTAATCTCAATCAATTTTGATAATTGATCAAAAATCCTTGAGTTTTTAGATTCTTTATTAATTAACAATTTATTGATCTCATCATACTTCCATGATCTTCTGTTTATAGATCGATTATTATTTGTTTCTTTGACTTTTTCATAATCGTTTGATGAGCCCAAAATACTATGTATATAAAACGCAGGGATTCCCTCAAGACCCAACATAATTGCATGGCAACAAATAAATCTTTCGATTTGCATATGGTCACTACCTTGAAATGTTCCTTTCAAAGCATCTATTAAAGAAATATTTATTTCATATACAGACTCTGTGCTATCTACTTTTTTTCTTTTAGTTGTTCTGGCACCATAGTCAGTCATAATATCAACTAAGGTACCTCTTTCCTTATCCGTTAATATGCCCTCTGTTGGTCTAAGGCCAATACCATCGTGAGAAGCTATAAAATTAAAATAAGAAGTATGATCTTTTGCAGGAGGCATACCCATAGACCATTTTCTAAGAGCGGTGCTGTCTCCCATTACAAGAGTCCATAAAAGCAAAGGTGGTAAAGCAAAATTATATATAGCATTTGCTTCATCGTTTTCTCCAAAGTAGCTAAGATTTTCTAAATTAGGTAAATTAGTTTCAGTAATAAGTAACGTGTTTTTACTGTAAGCATTTAAAAGTGTTCTGATTAATTTCACTACTTCATGTGTCTGCGGTAAATTTAAACAATTTGTGCCAAATTCTTTCCACAAAAAAGCAATAGCATCTAATCTAAAGACTCTAATACCATTTTTAAGATATAGGTGAATTAATTTAATAAAGAAAAATAGTACTTCAGGGTTTTTAAAATTAAAATCTACTTGATCATGGCTAAACGTGCACCATAGATAATAAATTTCATTATTAATTTCAAATTCTTTAAATAAATCTGAACTTCTAGGACGAACCACTTGGTCGTATCCCTGTTTATTTTTTAATTTAATAAAGAAGTTTTGGGACTCATCTTTGCTATGGGCAAAATCTTTAAAATACTTACTTTCTATAGATGCATGATTAATAACAATATCAGTCATAATCCTAAAGTTTTTTGACAAAGATTTTATATCAGTCCAACTACCTAAATCAGATCGAACCTTTTCATAATCGGTTATAGAAAAACCATCATCCGAACTAAAGGGGAAAAAAGGAAGGATATGAACATTGTTAAATTGTTTTTTACAATACTTATCTAAAAACTTACTAAGTGTTCCAAGTTTATTATTTTTTTTTTCATATATTGAGTCTCCATAAGAAATTAAAAAAATATCTTTTTGCGACCAATTAGGTTCAGAGATGCTATGATCTTTGTTTTGAAATAAATTTAGGACTCTATTAATAAGTTTTAAAATCTCATTTTGATCTAAGATACCCTTATATATAATTTGGAAATGTACGTTTAAATTATTTTTTAATTCTTCTTGCAATTTAAGAGTTATCTTCCGTAACTGCTACTTTTAAAGATCTCAAAATAGATGGATCTGCACTATCAACCCTCCTCCAGGTTGGAATATTTGGATTTTCACTTGGTGACTCTAAGAATATTTTCCCTGCTTCAATAATATTTTGTGCAAAAAGTTCCACCATCTCCTCTTCTTTATGTACATCAAAGATTAATCCATTCATCTCAGCATCAGTTTTATAGATTTGAACCATATCTAAGGCCAATCTGTAATAAGTTGCTTTCAAAGATCTAAATTTCTCATTGGAAAATACATGGCCTTGGGTGGCTAATTTTCTAAACAAAGCTTTAGAAATATCCATTGTCATTTTTGACAATCCCTTTTGACGATTATTTTTAGAGATTTCTTGGTGTTTATGCTCATATGTGTCAGCTATATCAACCTGGCAAATCTTGTTATTAGCAAAGTTTCTATACATCTCAGATAGAATTCCAATTTCTAATCCCCAGTCATGAGGAATTCTTATGTCATTAAGCAAGTTATACTTAAATGAAAATTCTCCAGCTAAAGGATACTTAAAAATGTCTAGAAAGTTTAAATATTCATTATATCCAACCATTTTTTGTAATGACTTTACTAAAGGAGTCACAAGTAACCTTGTGACCCTTCCATTCATGCTTTTATGAGCAACTCTTGGATAGAAACCTTTACAAAAATCAAATGAAAACTTTGGATTTACAACTGGATAAAAAAGTTTTGCTACTAAATTTTTATCATATGTAACGATATCGCAATCATGCATTGCAACAGATCCTGACTCTTTCAATGAAATAACAAATCCCATGCAATACCAAATATTTCTACCTTTTCCTTTTTCGATAGGTGAAAGGTTCATTTTAGATAGTTCTTGGTGAATCTTTTTTAGTTTAGGACCATCATTCCAAAGGATGTAAGTATTTTGAGGAAGTATTGAAAAAAACTTTTTAGCTTTTATAAATTCTTGTTTGCTTGCTTGGTCTAAACCAATAACTATATTTTTTATGTATTTTACTTTTTTTAAAGTATTGACAATATATGTTAAGGCAGGTTTTTCTAATTCTGTATATAGCGACGGTAAAATTAGTGTCATAGGTGAAGTTTTGGAAAACGATAATAATTCTTTTTCTATTTCATCTATAGATTTTGTATTAAAGTTATGAAGAGTAGCTATTACTCCGTTTTGATGAAAATCAGGCATATTTAAAAAATTTTAACCTCAAGTGTTTTGTTTAATTTAATAATTAACTGGCTCCAACCATTTGGTGCTAGCATTGAAGATTTATAAATATTTTTTTTATTAGATCGTAATTTAGGAAAAACTCCAGATGGATTTTTAATTAAACAAGCGTATTTGGCCGAATTAAGCATATCTATATCATTTTTACTATCGCCTAAAGCAATAGTATTTTTAGAGTATGTATCATGAAATTGAATATCATATATATGAGATATTAGCTTTTTAGCTATTCTTTTGTTGCATATAGATGATATTTGCATGAATCTACTACCTTGTATAAGAACTCCATTCTTTACTGATTTGAGATCATTTTTAAATTTCTTTAAATTTAATGGACTATCTTCCCAAAGAATAATCTGACTAGCCTCTCTATTAAGCATTTTACTCGTATTCATAAGATTTGTGTATTTTTTTAAAACATTAGAGGGAAGATCTTTGGCTATTAGAAATTTATAAATTTTTTGTTTGTTTAATAAAAATGTATACCAACTCTTAGATGATAATTTAGCTATTCTGATTTTCCAATATATACCGAAATCAGATGAGTTTTTAATTTTTTTAAATCGGTTTTTAGGAAAATATAAAACAGCACCATTCTCAGTACTAAAGGGCATATTAATTAAATTTAATTCTTTTAATAAATATTTACATTCACTAAAAGTTTTACTCGTATTAAAAATAATTTCGTTCTGTTTACTAATAATACTTGAAATAAGTTTTTTATTATTACCATATGAATAATTTTCATGATTAAGTAAGGTTCCATCGAGATCAGTAAAGATCAAATACCTTTTCATTTATATATAATCTTTTTCATTTTTTGGTTTTTATCTAGTGTAATTAAAATATTACAAAAGTCAGGACAAGTTAATGACATCCATTTAGACAATTTTTCATAATATTGGATAAATAGATATAGTTTCTTTTTAAGATTATTATCACTTCGCAATGAGCGAAGACCTAATTCTTGTTTATATTTCCAATCAATAATAAATTGCCAATTAGGCAGTTTAATAAAAATATAATTATTGAATTTTTTAAAAAGTTTTTGGTATTCAAATAAGGCATTATTGTAAGCCCTTCTCCATATCATATTAGGATCATTTATTTTTTCCAAGCTATTGATATTTTTTTTTAAATACTCAAGATCAATTGGTTTTGAGCCAACACACCAACCTTCTAAAATTATTAAATCTACTTTATTAATTTTCCTTTTATGTTTCTTTATATTGTCAGTTACCTTGTCAAAAATTGGAACATATACTGGAAATTTATTTTCCTTTAATTTATCTACGGTTTCATTAAGTGATTTTAAATTATGTGTACTTGGAACACCTCTGGTTTCAAATAAATTAGTTTTGAACTTTTTTGCCAATTGTTTCCTTTGATAAGAAGATAAATAAAAATCATCAATACTTAAAATAACCACATTCTTAAAAAAAAATTTTTTAAAATATTTTTTAATTTGTATTGACAATGTTGATTTACCTGAACCTTGTGATCCAGCTATCATTAATGTTTTTTTATTTTTAATTTTATTAAATAAACCAATGTAGGATTTACTTATTTTATTAGATAGTTCAGAACCGGTGAGCTCTTTGTGAGATAAAGCTATGAAGTCTAACTTATTTTTAATATCAGACATTATAATGTGTTGGCGCGCTCTGCAGGATTCGAACCTGCGACCCTCTGCTTAGAAGGCAGATGCTCTATCCAGCTGAGCTAAGAGCGCATTTATTGCAATATTTATCACTTCAACTTTAATTTTTCTACATTAATATGCATTGATTTTATAAATGAGTGAAATTTTAGTAAAAGTTGAAAATGTTATAAAGACATTTGGGGGGCTAGTAGCATTGGATGGTTGCTCTCTAGATATTAAAGATAAGTCGATAACTGGTATCATAGGTCCTAATGGATCCGGCAAAACAACTTTATTTAATGTAATAACGGGTAACCTAAAACCCGATAGTGGCAATATTTTTTATAATGGAATTGAAATTACTAATACAGAGTCACATGAACTATTCCATTTAGGTATTTTAAGGACATTTCAAATAGCTCATGAGTTTACAAATATGACAGTTATAGAGAACTTAATGGTTGTTCCTGGTAATCAGAGAGGTGAAAAACTACTTTATTCCTTAATTAATAGTCAGAAAATAAAAAAAGAGGATAAGGCCATTAAAGAAAAAGCAATTGATGTATTGCAGTTTTTAAAAATAGAACATCTTAAAAATGAAAGAGCAGGAAATCTATCAGGAGGTCAAAAAAAATTACTAGAATTAGCAAGAACAATGATGGTAGATGCAAAAATTGTTTTCTTAGATGAAGTTGGAGCAGGTGTTAATAAAACTTTATTAAAAGATATCAGTGAGTCAATTTTAAAATTAAATCAAGATAAGGGATATACTTTTTGTATGATTGAACATGATTTTAATTTCATAAGTGAACTTTGTGATCCTGTAATAGTTTTAGCTGAGGGCTCTGTTCTTTTTAAAGGAACAGCAAAGGAAGTAAAAATGAATGAAGAAGTAATTGAATCTTATTTAGGAAAAGGTGTTAAAAAATAATGTTTTTTTCTGCTAATAGACTTACTGGTGGTTATGGTGGTGTAAATATAATTGAGGATTGTTCTTTTAATGTTGATAGAGGAGAAATAGTTTCAATATTAGGTCCTAACGGCGCGGGAAAATCAACAGCAATGAAAGCAATGCTTGGAATTTTGAATTTAAAGAATGGTGATGTTAATTTAGATGGTAAGGATATAACTAATTTCACGACTCAAGATAGGATAAAACAAGGGATATCATTTGTTCCTCAAACTAAAAATATATTTACTGAACTAACAGTTGAAGAAAATCTTGAAATGGGTGCTTTCATAAACGAAGAAAATATTAGCTCCAAAATTGAGGAAATGTATGATCTCTTCCCTATTATTAAAGAAAAAAAAGATCAACAAGCAGGAGAACTATCTGGTGGTCAAAGACAGCAAGTAGCAATATCTAGAGCTCTTATGACTAATCCTACTGTTTTAATGCTTGATGAGCCCACAGCTGGAGTATCACCCATAATTATGGATGAAATATTTCAACATGTTTTAAATATTAAAAAGCAAAATATAGCCATACTTATGGTTGAGCAAAATGCTAGACAGGCATTAGAAATTTCAGATAGAGGATATATTTTAGTTACTGGCAAAAATGCCTATGAGGGCAAAGGTGAATACTTATTAAATGACAAAGAAATAAGAAAAGCTTTTTTGGGTGGTTAAATGGATTTCTTAAATGCAATTATACTTATCAGTAACTTCATTATTGTTCCTGCTATAACATATGGATCCCAATTAGCTCTAGGGGCTATAGGGGTAACTTTAATATATGGTGTATTAAGATTTGCCAATTTTGCCTATGGCGATCTAATGGCTTTTGCAACCATGATTGTTATTTTGACTACTTGGTATCTTCAATCAATAGGTATTTCTTTAGGTTTTCTTCCAACGGCTCTTCTAGCTCTGCCAATAGGTATTTTAATTACAATTGGTATTAGTTTATTCTTTGATAAAACCGTATTTGAGTATTATCGAAATAAAAAAGCTAATTCTGTAACATTTATTGTTGTAAGTCTGGGACTTATGTTTGTATTGAATGCAATAGTTAGAATAATAATTGGACCTGGCGATATAAATTTTATGGATGGTCATAAATTTATTATGAAGGCAAGGGAATTTAAAAACCTTACAGGCCTTAATGAAGGATTAGCAATTAAGTCGACACAAGTAATTACTTTGATAACGACTGTTATCACTTGCTCTCTTCTATTTTATTTTTTAAATAAAACTAAAACTGGAAAGTCTATGAGGGCTTATTCTGATAATGAAGACCTAGCTTTATTATCTGGTATAGATCCAAAGAAAATAATTTTAATAACTTGGGTTATCGTATCTATACTTGCTACTGTTGGCGGTACTCTTTATGGTTTAGATAAAAGCTTTAAGCCCTTTACATACTTTAATAATTTATTACCAATATTTGCTGCTACTATTGTTGGAGGAATAGGAAACCCTCTTGGGGCCTTTTATGGAGGGTTTTTAGTTGCATTCTCAGAAATAACTCTTACTTACGCTTATAAGAAATTTTTCAAGTACCTTTTACCAGAAAATCTCGAACCAAATACACTCATTCAATTTATTTCTACTGATTATAAATTCGCCATTTCATTTGCAATATTAGTTATAGTTTTAATTTTTAGACCTAATGGTATTTTTAAAGGTAAGGTCATATGACAAAAAACTTTGATGTAAAGATTTCATTTACCATAATGGCAGTATTAATTGCTCTTGTGGGTATATTTCAGTCTTGGGGAGTGGCGCTGTCTATATTAAATCTATGTTTAATTTCAGCTGTGATGTCAATGGGAGTCAACATTCAATGGGGATTTGCGGGTCTTATTAATTTTGGTGTTATGGGTTTTCTTGCAATTGGTGGATTAGCTACTGTTTTAGTTTCTGTTCCCCCAGTATATGAGGCTTGGGCAGCTGGAGGTGGGGGTATTTTAATCTCAGGGTTATTTTTACTTTTAGTTATAGTCACTATATATTTGATAAATTCTAAGATACCTAAATTTAAATATAAAAATCATATTATATTTTTAATTATAATTGTCTCTATACCTCTTCTTAAATTTATATCTGGACCTGCGATTGGAAGAATTGAATCCATCAATGCAGCAACATCCGGTTTTTTAGGTGGTGCCAATTTACCAATTATTTTATCGTGGTTTGTTGGTGGAATTCTATCTGCTTTAGTTGCATTTATTATCGGAAAAATTTGTTTGGGATTAAGATCAGACTATTTAGCTATATCCACATTATTAATTTCAGGCATAGTCATAACTATTGTTAAGCATGAGGAATGGCTATCAAGAGGAGTAAAAAATGTCATTGGATTAAAAAGACCAGCGCCTTATGAGACTAATTTACAAAAAACTGATTGGTTTATTAACGCTATTGAGTTTTTTAATACTTCAAAACTATCTAATATTATTGACCTTGAAGCAAGAGCCTCATTACTCAATCAATTAGTAATAACATCTTCTGGAATTTTTGTTAAATTGTGTTTCTCTATTATTTTTTTAATTGTAGTTTTGACTTTGCTCTACTTATCTGAAAAGGCACTTAATTCACCTTGGGGTAGAATGATGAGAGCTATAAGAGATAATGAGGATGCTGCTAAAGCCATGGGAAAGAATGTTGTAAAACAACATCTGTTTATATTTATGCTTGGTTCAGCTATTATTGGTTTTGCAGGGGCCATGTTAGTAACTTATGATGGATTATTTACACCCTCTAGCTATCAACCTCTTCGATATACATTTTTAATATGGGTAATGGTTTTATTAGGGGGAACTGGTAACAATTATGGAGCCATATTAGGAGGTTTTGCTGTTTGGTTTATCTGGATACAGTCAGCACCTTTTGCGCTATTTATAATTAATTTGTTAACAAATCATCTTGACGAGACTAGCTACTTAAAAGAACATCTCAGAGACAGTGTTCCATATTTTAGGTATTTAATGATGGGATTAGGATTACTCTTAGTTATGAGATATCGCCCTATGGGATTGTTGCCAGAAAAAGTAATTAAAAATTAAAGCAAAAAAAAGCCCCACTAAATAAATTAGAGGGGCTTAAATATAAATTAGTTATCTTTGAGCTACGTCTACAAAAGCACCACCCTGGATGCCCTTTTCTATAAACGCACCAAATGCCTCCCCTACTTCTGTGAAGTTAACATCTGTTGCACCATCATAGTCAATAGCAAAACCAGCACTTGCTAGCTCAAGACCTTTTGCAATCTCTCCAGCATAAATCTTAGTACCAGGACCATTTGCTACTTTCATAATATTAGCAGCAATAGAAGCGCTATCATCAGATTTACCAAGTGCCATAGCTAGAACTATTAAAGCAGCAGCGTCATAAGACTCTCCTACATAAACAGATGGGTCTACCCCATTAGCTTCAGCATATGCTTTGAATTTTTGCGCTCCTGCACCTAGAGAACCAGGCATTGAACCAAAAGATCCATCTAAATCTGAACCAAATGTTTCAGTTAGAGACGAACCAATCATACCATCAGACAAAACAAAAGTATCATAAGCTCCACTATCCAAAGATCCTTGGATGATCTGGTTTCCACCTTGATCTAAATATCCGATAACGACTAATGCTTCGCCACCTGCAGATGAAAGAACACCAACTTCTGCACTATAGTCTGCCTTGTCAGCTTCATGGGCTGTTTTAACAGTAACTTCAATTCCTCTTGCTTCAGCAGCTGCTTCGTAAACATCAGCTAAACCAACACCGTAGTCAGTGTTAACATAGGTAATAGCAACACTGGAAATACCTCTGCTTAAAGTAATATCAGCTAAAACCTCACCACCTCTTGCATCAGATGGCGCAGTTCTAAAGAACAAACCATTGTCTGCAGCAGTTGTTAGACCAGGTGAAGTGGCTGAAGGTGAAATCATTGGAACGCCATTAGGAACAGCTACGTTTGATAGAACTGCCCCTGTAACACCAGAACAGTCTGCGCCCATAATTGCTGTTACACCTTGACTAATTAAGCTCTCAGCAGCTGATGTAGCTGCAGCAGAGTCAACACAGGTTGAGTCAACTTTAATGATATTAATTGATTGACCATTAAGTAATTTACCTGAGTCTGCAGCTTCATTAAATGCTAATTCGGCACCAGCTGACATTCCAGGTGTTAAAGTTTCTATAGGCCCCGTGAAGCCTAGAATAATGCCAACATTTACTTTTGCGTGAGATACGTTAAAAGCAAAAAGTGTTAGCAGAGTTGCGATGATTTTAATCATTCTTTCCTCCTAAATAAATATAAGTATTTGTATCTTATATAGGTAAAATATTGAAATTTAAATAGTTTTAGAAGTTAATGAGTCCAGGATATTTTTCTGTTACTTGAGAAGTTACTGGCGTAATTCTTGGGTTTTATCTTCTTAAATGTCTGATCAACGACTCTGTACTCATATGAGTTATTTTGACACCAAGAGATAGCATCATTGAGACTATCAAATTGAAGTTTTAATTGTTTAGTAGTATTTTTTGAACTATTCCAACCCATCAAAACATCTTTTTGAAGGCTATCATCAAATTCAAATTCTATTAGCCAAGTTTTTGTTTTCTTATATCCAGACTGCATATTTGTCTTACTAGGTTTTTTAATCAAAACTCTTTTCATGATTTTATAATACCTTTAAAAATATTTTATTGAATAACATCATATGCGTTATAATGTACTCTAAAAAATATGCCAAAATTACAGTTAATATACTTTAATCTAAGAGCTTTATGTGAGGCTCCTAGAATGATGATGCATAGGGCTGGTATAGAATACTCATATGAAATGGCATGGGATTATTATAAAAAACCTTGGTCTGAAGTTAAACAAGATATAATTTTTCACCGTCTACCACTTCTCGTTGTAGATAATCAAATAGAGATATGGCAGAGTAATGCAATTTCGAGGTATATTGCAAAAATTACTAATAACATTCCTGATAATAAAGAAATGGCTGCATATGCTGATTCAATATTTGAGTCTGCTCATGATTTATTTTTTCCTTTAAACCCAACTATTAATGTATTTGTTGGTGAAAATCATTTAAATCACAAAAAAAATTTAATAGAAGAAATTTTACCAAAGGCCTTTAGTAACTTTGAAAAGCTTCTTCAAAAGTACAAAGGTAATTTTTTCTTAGGAGATCAAGTATTCTATTGTGACTTTAATGTTTATCATCATCTCTCACTAGCGCTGTTACTTGAAAATACAATTTTAGATAATTACCCAAAATTAAAACAGTTTATAATTAATTTTGAAGCTTTAGAGGGCATCAAAAATTATTTAAACTCAAGAGCAGAATTAACAGGCATAGGCACTTGGCCAAAAGTTGTTATAGATGGAAAAGAATATACGTCAGGAACTAATCCTAGTTATAAATATTTATAGATTATAAAATGGTCGGGGAGACAGGACTCGAACCTGCGACTTTCTGCTCCCAAAGCAGACACTCTACCAGACTGAGCTACTCCCCGAGTATTGAATATATATACTTTTGTCTTATAAATAGTCAAACGGAAATATTTTTATGCAGCTCATTAAACAACTAAAAAAAATACAATTATCTAAAAGTTTTTTTCCTTTTTGGAGATATCAGTTTCTTGTAAAAAGCTTCAATAAAAGAATTAAACCGTACAAAATCTTTAGAGAAATTTTAAATGTTGGGGATGTAGTATTCGCCTTGTGCTACTCCCCCGAAGAAAAAAAATTTTATTTAATAAAACAATTTAGACCTTTTTATTTTGTAAGAAAGAAGCCTCTTAAATTTGAAATTGTTGGAGGATTAGTTGACAAAGGTGAAACTTTAAAAACTGCCATTAGAAGAGAAATTATGGAGGAAATTGGTGTTAAAACACAAAGTTTAACAAAGCTAACAACTTACTGTCCTGTTCCAGGATATTCTGACGAAATAGTTCATGTTTACTTCGCTAAAGTTGATAAAATTAAAAAAAATAATCTCTACAATAAGTTTGAAAATGAAGAAATTAAGATTTTTAAGCTTAGCTTAAACCAGCTAATAAAAATAAATGATACCAAAACTATTCAAAACGTTTTGACAAAAATTTCTATTTATGAATATTTGAAAAAAATTAAAAAGAATTAACGTTATTTACAATCTTATTTTCTTTTAAATAATCAGATACTTGGTTAGCAACATCGATTGCAACATTCACTTGTGCCTCTTTAGAAGAAGCTCCCAAATGAGGTGTAAGTAAAAGATTTTTTGCCCCAAACATAACATTTTCAGTTGCAGGTTCTTTTTCATAAACATCAATCGCAGCACCTGCGATAACATCATTATCTAAACAATCTTTTAAATCCATCTCAGTAATTAAACCCCCTCTGGCACAATTTATAATAACTGCTGAACTTTTCATTGAAGCAATAGTATTTTTATTAAGCATATTTTTGGTTTCATCGTTTAGTTTTGTATGAAGCGTGAGCACATCACTTTCTTTCAATAACTGTTCAGTTGTTACCTTGGAGGCATTAAATTTTGCTAAATCTTCTTCGCTAGCCGATTTAGAGTTAGTAATAATGTTCATACCTATTACTTTGCATATCTCTGCAACACGTTGGCCAATATTACCAAAACCAACAACTCCCAATGTTTTACCTTTTAACTCAGTACCCATTAATTTAGACTTCTCCCATTTACCCTCATGGGTCGAATTATTAGCTAAATGAATATGTCTATAAAGAGAAAAAATCAAACCAACAGTTAACTCAGCAGTAGCTTCAAGATTGCCTAATGGGGTATTCATAACTAATATTTTATTTTTTGTGGCAGTATCAAGATCAACATTATCTACACCAACTCCAGCTCTTCCAATCACTTTTAAATTTTTACAATTCTCAAGAATATCAGCTGTTAACTTTGTAGCTGACCTAATCAAAATACCATCATAATTATCAATAATAGACTTTAATTCACTAGGCTCCATCCCAGTTTTAACATCAAAATCGATAGATTTAGAATTTAAAACCTCCTCTACCTTATTGCTCATTTTATCAGAAATTAAAATTTTCATTTACTTATACCTTTCTAAAGTTTCAAAAAATGTCCATTCAATCCATGGGAGTAGTTTTTCAATATCGCTAGACTCAACAGTAGCTCCACCCCATATTCTTATACCAGCAGGAGCATCTTTATATGAATTGATATCATAGCCAGCGTCTTCTTTTTCAATAGAAGAACATACATCTTTAACTAACTTTTTTTGATTTTCTTCATCTAAATTTACAAAATCTGGATGAGTGAATTTAAAACAAATACTTGTTGAAGAATATGTGGAAGGGTCTTTTGCTAAAAACTCAACCCAGTCTCTCTCTTCAATCCAATTTTGGACAACTTTTAAGTTTCTCTTTGATCTAGAAATTAATTCTTTTTGACCACCAATTTTAATACACCAATTAAGAGCATCGAGTGCATCCTCTGCAGCAAGTAAAGAAGGTGTATTAATTGTAGCCCCCTCAAAAATACCCTTATCAAATTTTTTATTTTTGGCTAATTGAAAAATCTTTGGCATAGGCCAAGATGGCTCATAAGTTTCAAGTCTTTCCACAGCTCTTGGAGATAGAGCTATCATGCCATGTGCAGCTTCTCCGCCAAGGACTTTCTGCCATGACCATGTGATTACATCTAGTTTGGAAAAATCCATATCCATTGCGAATACAGCCGACGTAGCATCGCAAATGGAAAGTCCTTCTCGATCATCGGGTATCCAATCGGCATTTGGAACACAAACACCTGATGTAGTGCCATTCCAGGTAAAAACAACATCATTATTAAAGTTTACTTTAGACAAATCAGGTAGTTCGCCATAATTTTCAATATCATGAATATTTACATTTTCTAATTTTAATTGTTTAGTTATATCCTTAACCCAAGTAAGACCAAAAGACTCCCACCCACAAACATCAATTCCCTTAGCACCTAATAAACTCCACATAGCCATCTCAATAGCTCCAGTATCTGATGCTGGTACAATTCCAACTAAGTAGTCATCAGGAAGTTCTAAAAGCTGTTTTGATTTAACAATAACTTCATTCAGCTTAGATTTACCACCTTTAGCTCTATGAGATCTTCCTAGAACAGCATCACTGAGAGCATTTAATTCCCAACCAGGTCTTTTGGAACATGGACCCGAAGAGAAAAAAGGATGCTGAGGTTTTATTTCTGGCTTGTTCATATTATATTAATTCTCCTTATAAAAACATTTATTCAATAATATTATAAAAAAACAGACCATCTAAAGGTTTGGGATCAAACCATGTGGCTTTTGGAGGCATAAATTTTTTATTTTTAGAATAATCAATTACCAAATCCATACTAACTGGTCTCATAATAGTAGAGATATCACTTATACCTGTATCAACTTGATTAATCAAATAATCAGTACCTAATGTAGGTGGGACAAATTCAACTCTTTCGTCGTTAGTTTCATCTTCAATATTAAGTATTTCTTTTAAAATGAATTCAGCAAAATCAATACAATCAGCACCGTTTGATGAAAATTCTTTTTTTAGATCTATTTTTATGAACCTACCTTGAAAATAAATGACAAAAAATCTATCAATATTTTCATGATACCTTAACTCCTCAACGTGAAAATATTTTTCAAGACTGCTAATAAAGGAATCTTTTTTATAATCTTGTGGAAATTTTACAGATCTATCATAGGCCATATTGGAGCATTTAGATTTGGGAAATATAATAGCCAAAAATTTTGTATCTTTTTCAACATCTAATTGTGCAAAGCCCTCTATTCTATGATGACCATCAGCAATATATAATTCTTTAAAATTAATACCTGAAAAATCAGTTTTTGTTTTGTAAATTGAATGAGTATAATTACCAGACTTAAACTTGATTATTGGTTTTTTTTCATGATGTATATCTAAATCAAGATCTATATTTTGATCATCATAAAATAAATAAATTGGGCATAGTTGAAATTTAACTTTAGATAACTGCTCTGCTCTCTCTTTACCTTTGCTTACTAAGATTTTTTCATGAGGTTTAATATTATTATTTAAATAATCCTGAATATTAAGCAAGGAAATTAATCCTGTTTGAGAGTGATCTTTAGAGTCTATTCTATAGAGAAAATATTCATCTTCAGATTTATAAATTATATCTTTATTAATAAGTTTTTGATAATAGTTTTTAGAAATTTCATAAAATTCATCATCCGATAAGTTTTTATTAAAATAGACATCAGGTCTTAATATTTGAAGAAGATTTAATTTATGTATTTGGTCACTTGAAAAATTATAATCAATGATATCTGTGCTAGGAGATAAAATAGATTGGAGATATTTATTGTTTAAAACATAAGTATTTGGTATTAATGGTTTCATTTATGAAACAGAATAAATTACCCTACTACCTTGCTTTATTAATTGCATTGATATTTTTTTTATACGGTATTTTTTCAGTTCTTATTCACTAATTTTTTCAGTAGATGATTTAGGAAGACTTTTATCTTCATACCAATTGTCTTTATCTGGTATATTTCCATCCCATAAATAGCTCTCGTAATCAAACTTGGGCATACCTTTATCTGAACGTTCATAATAGAGTCCAAATTCTCGACAATATTCTGATAATTGATCAGCCTCAATTTCTAAAATATTTAGCTTTTCCCATTTTTTACCAGATGGAATCCATTTAAAACCTTTCGTTTTTAACCAATCTTTATGATAGTAAGTCTCAGAACCTGATACTGAGAATGTAATATTTTCACTCATTTAAAACCTCGTGGAATAATTTGAAAGGATAATATTGAAAATCTGACAAATTATCAAAGGGTTTTTTTAAATTAATGAATTTAAAGAGATCTTCTGAGTTAAATAAAGAAGTATTGATTTCATTAGTATTATAAATTTTATAACCAATGTGTCCGTTATTAATGTGAGAATTGTCAAGTGTTACATGAATTCTGACACTTAAATCAATAGTAATAATGAAATTTAAGTAACAATTTTTATTAGTAATTTTATCCTTAATTCTATCCAGGATAGAAATTTTAATATCACTATTTTGGTACTGGTTAATAAAAAAAAATAGGTCTGGACAAAGTTCAAACAAGATATCTGTGTTTGATAAACTATTTTCAAAATTTTGTGATTTATTAATTTTCTTGTAATAGGTTATGAATTTATATGTGGAAGTTTCGTTGAAAAATTTATTAAAACCAAAGTTATCAATAAGAAAAACTTTTGAAATTAAATGACTTTTTATAATTTCATTATAGGAGATTAATTCACCTTCATTACTAATAAAAGGGTAGTCTGTAATAACTTTTAAATTTTTCTTTAAGCAAAGGTAAGTGTATTCAAATTTAATACCTGATGGTAGAAAGTTAATTATGAAGTCAATTTTATTATCTCCTATGAGTTCCTCATAAGAACCATAGTATTTTGAAAAATTATATTTCTTAGAAAACTTTTCTGCATCCTCAACATTTCTTGAGCAATTTGCGTATAGGTTACAATATTTATCTAAGTTAAAATCTTTTATAAAATTAATTGATTTTTGATCTGAGCTTAGAATTGCTAAATTGCTTTTCATAAAATTATTAATATACTCCCTTCATGAAACAAGTCTATTTAAGCTACCATGATATTCATACTGATTGTATTGAATTAGCTAAAATAATAAAAAAAAAATTTAAACCAGAAAAACTTATTTTAATATCTCGCGGTGGACTTATACCAGGTTCAATTATAGCTAACTATTTAGGAATTCAAGATGTAGATGTTATTGCCTTAAAAACTTATGCGAATAGAAAAAGATCGTCAGATATAAAGGTTTTTAAGAGAATTAAATCTTTAAAAAAATTAGTGGTGATTGATGATTTAGTAGACAGCGGGGAAACTGCAAAAATCGTTAAAGAGATGATGCCAAATTCAAAATTTGTAGTTTTGTATGCAAAAACTTCTGGAAAAAAACAAGCCGACCTTCATCTCTATGATTTTAAAGATAAAGATTGGCTCGTTTTTCCTTGGGAACAGGATTAAATAATATTTATTTATTGTGGTACTTCTCCATCTATACCATTAACGTAAAACATCATTCCAGCTAGCATGCCGTCATCTGCGACTTCACCTTCTGCAACCATTAATTCACCTGATTGATTATAAATTGGACCTTCGAATGAGTGAAGGGTTCCATTTTCAATTGACTCTTCAATTGCTTTAGCTTCAGCTATGAGGTCTGCTGATAATAATTTCTCATTATAAGGTGACATTTCAACCATCCCATCTTTAAAACCTTGCCAGGTATCCTCTGAAGACCAAGTTCCGTCTAAAACTGCTTTTGCTCTAGCAGCATAATAAGGTCCCCATATATCTTCAATTGAAGTCATATGAGCATTAGGGCAGAAAGCTTCCTGATTTGATGCTTGTCCAAAAGCTAAGACACCTGCTTTTTCTGCAGCTTGACATGGTGCATAAGAGTCAGTGTGTTGAACAATAATATCTGCACCTTGATTTATTAAAGTATTAGCTGCATCTGCTTCTTTACCAGGGTCATACCAAGAATACACCCAAATAATTTTAATCTTAACATCGGGATTGACTTTGGATGCCGCCAAGTAAAAAGCATTTATACCTCTAATAACCTCTGGTATCGGGAAAGAGACTATATAGCCAATAGTATTAGTTTCGGTCATTTTTCCAGCTAGATGACCTATTACAGTTCTGCCTTCATAGAATCTTGCAGAATATGTAGATACATTGTCAGTTCTCTGAAAGCCGGTCGCGTGTTCAAATTTAACATCAGGGAATTCTTTAGCTACTTCAAGTGTTTGATCCATATAGTTAAAGGATGTTGTAAATATTAAATCATGACCAGAGTCAGCAAGTTTTCTTATTGATCTTACAGCGTCAGCATTTTCTGGGACATTCTCAATATATGTGGTTGAAATAGCGTCTCCTAATTCTTTTTCCATATACTGCCTTCCTTGATCATGCATATAAGTCCATCCATGATCACCTGGAGGACCAATATAAATGAAACCTATTTTTTTTTGATCTTGGGCCGTATCTTGAAGTTTATTCTGGTTAGTAATAAAAAACGCACCACCTATAACGATAATTGCGGCTATTACTACAATAATCAAAGATTGTTTTTTCATTTTAGCATTCCTACATAATTTACTTATTTTTTATAACAAATATAAAAAGATTCGTTAGATTATTTTAAAATTTATAGTGGATAACCTGTCTAATCTTTGATGAAAGGTATGGTAAGAGAAGATGGGGCATTAAGTTTAAGTCTAACTTTGTTGGATGAGATGAAAACTAAAACCATAAGTGTGGCAAGATATGGCATCATATTAAAAAACTGACCAGGTAACTTAACACCAAAAGCTTGTAAATTCATTTGCATTATAGCTACTCCACCAAATATATAAGCCCCAACTAAAAGTCTCCATGGTTTCCAGGTTGCAAAAACTACCAGAGCCAGGGCTATCCAGCCTCTTCCGGCAGTCATTCCTTCTTGCCACATAGGTGCATAGCAAACAGAAATATAAAATCCTGCCAAGGAGCACATAACACCACCAAATATGATTGTTAAATATCTAGTTTTAATAACGTCGTACCCTAAGGCATATGCAGAATGATGATTTTCACCGACAGCTCTTATAATCAGACCAGCTTTAGTTTTGTAAAGAATGTAATTAATTAAAAAAACTAATATGAATGAGAATATAATTAGGTAATAAGGACTTAAGCCATTAATCGGAGTTCCAGCAAATTTTTTGCCTAACATGGCGCTTAGCCCAATACCAAATATTGTTAATGCTAATCCAGTAGCAATTTGGTTAGTCAATAATCTTAAAACAAAAAAAGCAAAGATACTTGATAGGATAGCTCCAGATAAAATTGATAAAATAAAAGAGTAAAAATAATTTCCTGTAATGACTAAGGAAATAAAACCAGATACAGCACCAACTAACATCAATCCCTCTAAGCCTAAATTTAGAACGCCACTTTTTTCAGTTACCAACTCTCCTATTCCAGCAAAAACTAAAGGAGTGGTAGAAATTAAAACAATATTTAAGATACCTAAGATTAAATCATAATTCATTTAAGTAAGACTCTATATTTATTTAAAAAATCAGCACCTAGTAAAAAAAATAAAACCAAACCTTGAAAAACAAAACCAACTGCGGATGGTATTTTTAAGAATAGTTGGGCATCCTCCGCTCCTAAATAAGTAAGAGCTATAAGCAAAGAGGAAATTATAATACCGATAGGATTTAGCCTACCTAAAAAAGCAACAATAATTGCTGTAAAACCATAATTTGGTGAGATATCTCTATAAAGCTGGCCTATGGGACCTGAAACCTCGAAAATTCCTGCAAGCCCTGCACAAGCACCGCTTATTAAGAAAGTATAAATAATTAAATTATCATTTCTAAATCCAGCATATTTAGACGCCCTAGAGCTAAAACCAGTAACCCTTAACTTAAAACCAAAAAGAGTTTTATTAAAAATAAAATAAGACAATGCCGCAATGATGATTGTAAAATAGACTCCTATATGAGCTCTAAAACCATCAACTAAAACAGGTAACCTACCAGCATCTGAAAAAGGACGAGACTTAGGTAGTCCATATCCAGTGGGGTCTTTCCATGGGCCTACAACAAAATAATCTAAAATAAGTAATGCGATATATGTAAGCATTAAACTAGATAATATTTCGTTAGTATTAAAATTGGTTTTTAAAATAGCAGGAATAGAAGCCCAAAAAGCACCACCAATAGAACCAAATAAAATCATAGTTGGAAGAAGAAAAATACTATTAGAGTCATAAAAAAATAAACCTACCCCTCCCCCAAATAAAGCACCCATAGTTAATTGACCTTCGGCACCAATATTATAAATATTATTTTTAAAACAATAAGATAAACCCAAGGCTATTAAGGCGAGAGGTGAGGCTTTAACTAATAATTCAGATAAACCATACCAATTAGAAATAGGGCCTATAAAAAAAATTTTAAATGATTCTATTGGACTTAAATCTAAAAAAAGAAAAATTAAGGAACCAAAAAAAAGAGTTAATAAAATCGCAACTATTGGAGATAGATAAAAAATTAGACTAGAGGAAGAGTTTCTCTTTTGGATTTTAATCAAAGAGACCTCCCATATATTTACCTAACTGAGTAGCATCTATTTGTTCAACATTTAAATTTTTAGATAAGCGACCTTCGTAAAGAACACAAACATCATTACAAATTTCCAACAATTCATCAATATCATGAGAAATGATGATTATTGAAATACCATTTAAAGATAAATCTATTAGGGTTTTTCTAATAAATGACTCAGAACCAGCATCTATTCCCCAAGTAGGTTGTGATAATATTAGTAATTCTGGATTTGATAAAATCTCTCTTCCTATTATAAATTTTTGTAGATTTCCTCCAGAAAGTTGACTAGCTTTGGAAAAATTTGATGGGGCATTAACATTAAATTTTTTAATAATTTTATCTGTGTGATTACCTATTTCCTTAAAGTTGATTAAGTCATTTTTGATAAATTTCTTATTGTGACTCATGCTTAATAGTACATTTTCAGTTAGTGACATCTCAGGAACAGCACTATGCCCTAATCTTTGTTCAGTAACATATGAAATTGAAAGACACTTTCTATCTTGAGTTGAAAGTTGATTAATATTTTGATTTTTAAAAATAACATTACCTTTAAAATTATCGTTATTTTCATTTAAAAAGATTTCCATTAATTCATTTTGTCCATTACCCGCCACTCCGGCTATACCTAAAATTTGCCCTGTTTTTAATGAAAAATTGATATTTTTTAAATTTACAGAAAATGGGTCTTGATTAAATGTAGAAACATTATTTAGGGAAAATAAAACTTTTGAATTATCATCAACTTTATTGCGTTTTAATTTAGCTATTTTATAACCTAACATCTTTAATCCAAGTGAATCTGGATTTTCATTTTTAGTAATTAAAGTATCGACTACCTCCCCTCCCCTTAAAATAGTAACTCTATTAGACAAGTTTATAATCTCTTCAAGCTTATGAGATATGAAAATAACAGTTAAGTTATCCTGAACTAAGTTACTAATAACCTTAAATAGGTTTTTAATTTCATCTGGGGTTAATACAGAGGTGGGTTCATCAAGTATTAATATTTTAGGATCATTTAATAAAGATCTAACTATTTCAACTGATTGTCTTTGACCCACAGACAGGGAGCTTATAGGTGAGTTTAAATTTAAATTAAAACCATATTTTGAGCTTATTGATTTTGATTTATCAATTAATTCTGACATAGATAATTTTTTATCAATTCCTAATATTAAATTCTCAGCTACTGTGAGAGATTCAAATAGACTGAAATGTTGAAAAACCATATTGATACCAAGTTTTTTGGCAACAGATGGGCTTGTTATTCTTACATTTTTTGAGTCTATATAAATATTACCTCGATCTTGATTGACATGACCGTAAAGAATTTTTACTAAAGTTGATTTACCAGCACCGTTTTCTCCCAAAATAGCATGGATAGATTTGGGCTCAATGGAAAAGGAGATATTTTTGTTTGCAATAACGCCTGGGTAACTTTTAGTGATATTTTTAAATTCAATTATTGGTTTCATAAAAATTTATAGATTCTTTATAAGTAGGGTAAATATTAATTTATAGATATAAAGGCTCGCTATCGTATGAAGACCATAAATACCAAGTAACAATTGTTGAATATTTGCACCATTTTTTGGTATTTTTATTAAATTTTAGTAAATCAGGATCATTATAGTATTTTTTATAAGCGTTAATAAAACCCAAATCCCCAATAGGAATGATATTAGATAAACCTAAGTGAAAAATAGAAAACATATCTACTGTCCAATTTCCTATACCAAATATATTAGTTAAACTATTTATATCATTAACTTCTGGATTAGAAGACTTAATTTTTTTTACTAAGTCATAATTATCAATTAAAGATCTAATAGATTTTTTTTTATTTTTACTTAAAGGTAATTTAATAATTTTAAAAATATTTTTTTTAAAGTTTATATAATTAATTGGTCCAATTATTTTTTTTGAATTATTGTAAATAGACATAGCAGCAGAAACTGAAATTTGCTGTGAACAAATAGATTTAAATAAGACATCAAATTTGTTTTTATTTAGTTTTAAAGAATGATTTGGGTTATAATATTTTTTAAATATAGGATCCTTATTTAAGAGAAATTTACATCCTTCTTCCCAGTAACTAATCATTTTAGAAAAGATTTAATTAAACTTGAGGTGTCTTGATCTCTATACTTAGTGGTAAGAAGTTTTTTATACCTTTTATGAACATTCTTAGTGAGTTGTAAATCTAGTTTATTATTTTCACACTGCTTTAATACATACCTTAGATCTTTTTCCATTAATTCAGTTGAAAAACCAAAGTCAAATTTATTTTTATTGATTGTTTTGTATCTATTTATAAATTGCCAAGATCCAGCAGCACCATCTTTAATGGCATCGTAAAGTTTATTTTGATTTAAATTATTTTTTTTACTAAAGGCATTAGCCTCAGAAATAGAATATAAAATACCACAGATTAATATTTGATTAGTAAATTTAGTTAATTGTCCTGATCCAGTTTTGCCCATGTAAATAATATTTTTGCAATATGCTGTTAGTATGGTTTGAGATTTTTTAAACTGAATTGAACTACCACCAACCATTGATGATAGAGATTTTTTTTTAGCCCCTTCAACCCCACCAGTTACTGGCGCATCTAAAAAATGAAATTTATTAGAACTAGCTAAATAATTATTTTTTTTAACTTGATCTAGAGAAATTGTAGAGTGATCTATAAATACTGTTGTTTTTTTAAAACAACCAATTTGTAATATCTTTTTTGTAACTAAATCTATTGCCCTGTCATCTTTTAAGCATGTAATGATAAAATCAAACTTAATATCATCTTCAAAGTGGTACCTTGTTCCAGAAAATAATTTTAACCATTTTTTCTCAAGAACTTCTGTTCTATTATGAATATAAAGGTCAACTTTTTTATTTTTAGAAAGGTGGGAAGACATATGAAAACCCATTCTTCCAAGGCCCACAAATAAAACTTTAGAGTTCGGCATAGAAAATAATTTTCTCGTCTAGCTTTGCATAATCAAAATTCATATTAGGTAAGTTAGTTTTGAAGTTTAAGATTTTTAAAAAGCTCATTGCAGGAAATAAATCCCATATTTTTGAACCATATATAGTCATAAAGGATCTTTTACCCTCTAAGACCTCCAATACATCGTAACCAATAGAACGAGATCTTTTTTTTTCAATGGGATTGGAAACATAGTCTTTAAAGTAAACTTTTGCATGATCTCCCAAATAGCCAATATGTTTTTTATACTTAGATTTTTTGATCTCAATAAAATTTTTATAAATAGCATTATTAAAGGAATGATAAAATAAGTCTTCTACGGGGTCATAGATTATTGAAAATATTGAGGACTCATTTTCAATGTATGAAACCATTACTACAACTTTATTTACTCCATTTATAAAATTTCTAGTGCCATCTATAGGATCTATAGTTAAGTAAGTTTTTTCTTCTAGAAGAGTTGATGAATACTCTTCTGAGATAATATTATTAAAATCAAATTTATTGAAAAATTGAACTAATTCATTTTCAACTAATAAATCAAATTTAGTAACTTTAGAAAAATCAGGTTTGTCAGACACATCAGTAATATTTAACCTTCCAATATTGGGTAGAATAAATTTTTCTGAAACTTGTTTAAAAAATAAATGAGTATCTTTAAAGAAATTACTTTTAATAATCATTAATAAATTTTTCTAAGATATGTGAGTGTTTTTCCTCAATGAGTAAAATTAGAGTATCATTTTTAACAGGAATATGTTCGTCAATAGACAATTCTATATTTTCTTTTGTAATGGTGCAGATATGTGTGATTTCTTTTGAACTTTTAATACGATCATATAGTTCATTTTTGTATTTGACTTCATAAATAATAAAATTGTCACGTAAAATAGAATGATAAGATAACAATGATCCTTCAGATATTTTTTCAATAATTCTCGATGTAGTGAGCTCTCTAGGGTTTATGATCACATCTATACCAAGATCATTTGCAAAAGAAGAAAATGACTCATTGTTGACTACAGAAAATACAGATTTAGAACCTCTTTTTTTAGCAATAATAGATAATATTGTATTTATTTGATCATTGTCCGTAACAGTAATTACTAAATCAGAGTTATTTAGCTTTATCTCGTCATACAAAGACTGGTCTAAGGCGTCTCCGTGAAATATTGAAGTTTTCTTTAAGATACTTGCTAAATAATCACATCGATCTTTATTAAATTCTAATATTTTTAGATTTATTTCTTGATCATCTTGTTCTATAAGTTGTGAGAGATTTTGACCTATATTGCCGCCCCCTACTATTAAAATATCTAAAATGTAATCCTTAAAACCAAAAAATTTAATTAGTTCTTTTAAATATCTTTTTTTAATTAGAAGGTATAATTGATCAGAATTAGAAATATTCTTAAAATTTAATTCTATATCTTCACCTTTTGAATGACCAATATAACAAATATTTTTTTCATTAAAAAAAGTTTCAATTTCTTTAAAAGTATGTTGCTTAAAAAGATCAGAGGATTGCATACCAATTAGAAGATAATTCTCTGATATTAAAGATTCACTAAAGAATGCTCCTGGCATATGAATTTTTTCAAAAATGTTATTTGATACTTCCCATTCAGGAGAAATTATATGGTCTAAGAATTTATTGGAGTCAATTAGTAATGATTTATTTTCATCTGATATAAGATTTTGATTTCTAATTCTTGCTATAGTTTTATCAACTTTTAAAAATTCTTTAGCAAACTTACATGTAATAATATTTTTTTCGTCACTCTTTGTAACAGCTATAAAATAGTCAATATCAGTTTTAAAATTAGTATAAAAATTAGGATTTAGGGGATCATCTAATATTGTTTTAATGTCATATCTTTCAGATAAACGTTTAAGTTCATTAGCATCATCATCCAAGAGAAAGACATCTTTTCCTTGCTCAGATAGTTTATTTGCTAAATTTGCTCCAACTATACCAGAGCCTAAGATTAAAATATTCATTGATCTAACTTGATATCAAGAGATTTGATTTTCCTATATAGGGAAACCCTATCTAATTTTAACATCTTTGCTGTAGTAGTCATATTCCAATTGTTTACTCTTAATTTTTGTAAAAGATAATCTTTTTCAAACTTATCTTTTGCTTCTTTATAAGTTAAATCGTAGATATCAGCATTCTGTGTAGATTTATTGAGGACTTTTTCAACCATTTTATTTGTTACAACAGCGTTACTATCATTTAAGGAATTTATAATATTTTCAGAAATATTCATTATTTCAAAAACATTACCTGGCCAATTATGTAATTTAAGTAAATTATTTATTTCGTCATTAAGCAAAATATTATTATCAAATTTTTTTTTAGAGAAAGCATTTATATAATGCTTAAATAAAGGAAAAATTTCATTTTTTCTTTTATTCAAAGCTTTAACTTCAAAATTATAATCTATCTTTTTTATGATAGGATCGTCAAAGTCTGGATTTTTAGAGTCAAATATTATACAAGCAGATATATTGCTGTTCTTAACATGATTTAAATAGTTTAAGAGATCAATTTGATTAAATTTTTCATAGTCATTCAAATAAATTGTAAAATAATTATGAAGAGAACTAAATTTTAGTAAATCACTTTCATTCATTAAATTTTCACTCATATTAATAAATGTATCTGGATTGTTGGAAGATAAATTCATATGTATTGTATTAGCCAGAAAGTTTTTACCAACACCACTAGGGCCATGAATTAAAATTGAAGAATTTAATTTAATTTTTGTTGTTCTATTTGTTATTTGGTCCATATATTCACCAAACCCAATTGAATTTATTTTTGAATGAAATGAAATCTGGTTTCTATAAGTATTTATGGTAACTCGTTGTTTTAATTCAAGAAGATTTTTTTGAATAATATGAATTAGTTTTTTAGACTCAAAGGGTTTTTCTATAAAATCATTTGCTCCAGCCTTTACAGATTCAATAGCATTGTCGATATTAGCATGTCCACTAAATGAAATTATGATAAGGTTACTATATTCATGTTTTAACTTTTGAATAATATCTATACCTTGCTTAGTACTATTTTTAAGCCATAGATCTACTAGGACTAAATCAAAATTAAAATTAACATTTAGAATACTTAATAAATCTTTATATGAAGATACAAATGAAGTTTCATAACCATTTTTTGATAAGATAAGTGAAACTTGTTTACAAATTTCAATTTCATCATCTATTATAAGAATTTTAGACATATAAATTTATTTCAACTTTAAAACCAGAATATTTGTTTGACTTTATATACATTTTTCCATTGTTATCTCTAACTATTTTTTTAATAAGAGATAAGCCCAAACCTGAAGAATTTTTAGTTGAAAAATATGGCTTTGTAAGATCTTCAATATCACCTTCGTACCCTGGACCATTGTCAAAGAAAGTAAACTTTATATTTGCATCATCTTTTTTTAGATAGATTTCAATTGTAGGATTAGAGGAATTATTAAGGGCTTCTATAGAATTTTTGAATAAATTATTTAATATTATATCAAGATATGATTGATCAAAATCTACAATTATCTCTTTTTCAATATTACTTATAAAAGTTATGCTTGGATAATTTTTTTTATATTCCTCGATATAAATAAAAGAAATTTCTGAGAGATTTAACCTTATAATATTTGCCTGTGGAAGCCTGGCATACGTAGAGAATTCATTAACTAAATTCTGAATTAAAAATATTTGTCTTTTAATAGAAAGAATTGAATTCTTAAGTTCTTCGTCTTCTACCTGACTTTCAATAAATTCAGCCGATAATAGCATTGGTGTTAAAGGATTTTTAATTTCATGAGAAATTTTCCTAGCTAAGTCAGCTATAGCATTATTTTTTTCAGCAGAAATTAAATCTGTATAATCATTAAAAATTATAATTTGGTCAAATAAAGAATTATTTTCTATAAAAATAGATTTAATAAAATAAATTCTATCAATTTTTTTAACTTTAATAGTAAGGTTAACCTCAAATAATTTTTTACTAAAACCTTCTTTCTTATATATTTGATTGGATAGAGTTTCTAATAAGATTTCAAATGAACTACTTGTTGGTGTTTGAAATACTTTTGATAAATCATTTTGAAATACTAATTCATCTTTATTGATTACAAATATTCCATAAGGAGAGTTATTTATAATATTATTAATGAATTCAAGCTGGTCATTAATTGTTTTATTTGTCTTTTCTAAATTATTTTTTTGATAATTGATTTTTTCACTCATATCATAGAAAGAATTAGTTAATTGCGATATATCATCTTTATCAGATGATTTTTTTATAAAGCTATTCTCAAAATTTCCTCTTTTAAGAGAAATTATAGCTGAATTTAAATTCCTTATAGGCTGAGCTAATTTAAAGCTAAAGTTTGTTCCAATAATCATAAATATAATTATCAAACTAAAAGACAATATTAAATAAATTGTAAAAAATGTGATTTGTATGTTTTTTTTATTATCTTCAATTGAGTTAATGGCATTGTATGACTCTATTATATTTTGGTAGTAAGTAAGTATTTCTAAATCAATTGATTTTAATAAGAGAAGATAATTATTATTAGAAATGTTAATTTTTGAAAATAATTGACCATCTAGAAAAAAAATTGTTATATCATCTTCCGTATTCTCAGATGATTTTTTTAAAATGTCCTCTTTTAATAAAGTTTCCTCATTTGAAAAATGTTCAATAAAGATCTCATCATTTACAACATTATAAACAGTAGAAATGTTAAATCTTTGTATAATGTCTCTATCAATTAGTCTTTCTGCCATTACATAATTTCTAATAAATTTAGAATCTTTTACGAGATTTTTTTCTGTTTGATCTATATATTTTTGTGCTAGCTGATAAGAATTATTTACTGTGGATTTAAATGCTGGACCTAACCAAGTACTTAATTCAATATTAAAGAAAATGGCAGATGAGAGAAGTATGATTCCACTAGGAATGATAGAAAATATTCCGAAGAATAAAAAAAACTTATTAAATAATCTTAATCCAACAATATCTCTATTCTTGTATTTAATATAATTAATCAAAAAAATAGCTAAATATACAAAAAGTATTAATAGGAAAATTAAATCAGCAATAAATACATATTGAATTAATTCTGCATCTCTAACAATTTCATTAGATGAAATTAATGAATATACTGTTAATATAAATAAAATAAAAAAAGTAAACAAAAGAATAAAACCGGATATTTTATTAAAATAACTTGTCATTAAATAACTCAAAAATTCATTTCATACTATTAGCAGCTGGCAATAGTACAAGATTTTCCCCAAAAGATAACAAGCTTTTAGTAAAGTTTAAAAATAAAAGCATTCTTGAGTATAACTTATCTAAAATAAAGGAACAAAATTTTCATAAAATAACAATAGTAGTTAATAAAATTAAATTACCAAAAAATCAGTTATTTAACAAAATTGAGCTTATTAAAGGTGGTAAAACTAGAAGTTTGAGTGTTAAAAATGCTTTAATTAACAGTAGGTATAGGGCTAGATACGTAATGGTCCATGACGCAGCGAGACCTCTATATTCAAACAAACTTATTAATAAATTATCTGACAAAATTATTACAGGAAAATATGATTGTGTCATCCCTTATTCAAACTGCTCTGATACTGTTTTACAAAACAATATTGATATAAATAGAAAAAACATAAAATTAATTAAGACACCCCAGGTATTTTCTAAAGTTAAATTAACTAAACTTCACTTATTAAATAATAATATTTATTTATCAGATGACAGTCAATTATTTAGAGCTAGCAAGAATAGCTTCAATATAAAATATATACTTGATAGATACTTGCATATAAAGGTTACTTATAAAGATGACATTGAATCAGTTAATGAATTATTAAAATTAAATTCTAGAGTTGGAATAGGTTATGACATTCATAGAATTGAAAAAGGATTTAAAAATAGCTACATAAATATGGCTGGAATTAAAGTTAAATCTAAAGCAAAAGTAATATCACATTCAGATGGTGATGTAATATTGCATGCTATCACTGACTCTATACTAGGGGCTTTATCAATGAGAGATATCGGTACATACTTTCCTAATAATAAACAAAATTTAAATAGAAATTCAAAAGAATTTCTTAATTATGCTCTAAGCAAAATGAATAAAGAAAAATTCAAAATAAATAATATTGACTTAATGATAGTATCGGAAGAACCTAAGATTAATCCTTATTACAAAAAGATGATAAAAAAACTCGTTCATTTGTTAAATTTGAATCAAAATCAAATAACTATAAAAGCTACAACTAATGAAAAATCTGGACTTATTGGTAAAGGTGATTTTATAGCTTGTTGGTCCAATATATCTATTATTGAGATTTAAATAGCCTCTTTTAATCTTTTAAAATCTTCGTCAGCATGGTAACTAGACCTTGTCATAGGTGATGAAGAAACCATCTTAAATCCTAGACCTTTGCAAAAGGCATATAGATTATTAAATTCATCAGGTGAGTAAAATTTATGAACTTTTTCATGGCGAATAGAAGGTTGCAAATACTGTCCAATCGTAACAAAATCAACATTTGCACTTTTCATATCTTTTAAAACTTCAATGATCTCTGAGTATTCTTCACCTAGACCAACCATTATACCCGATTTAGTAAAAATTTTGTTATTAAAATTCTTAACCTCTAATAACAAGTTCAAACTTTCTTTATAATTTGATCCAGGTCTTATATTTCTATAAATCCTTGGAACAGTTTCTAAATTGTGATTAAAAACATCTGGTTTGACTTCTGCTATATCAATGTAATTTTTATTTTTTCTTAAAAAATCTGGGGTTAATATTTCTATTGTGGTGTCTGGAGACAATTCTCTAATATATCCTATAGTAGATATAAATTGCCCTGCTCCACCATCTTTTAAATCATCCCTATCCACACTTGTAACAACCACATGTTTTAGACCTAGTTTAAGAACAGATTTTGCAACATTTAAAGGCTCCAAAGGATCAGGTGGACCTGAAGGTTTGCCTGTTTTTACGTTGCAAAAAGCACAAGCCCTAGTACATGTATCACCTAAAATCATAAAGGTTGCATGTTTTTTATCCCAGCATTCTCCAATGTTAGGACAGGCAGCCTCTTGGCAAACCGTAACAAGATTATGTGTCTTTACTATGTCTAGTGTCTCAAAGTACTTTTTACTAGTTGGGGCTTTTACTTTGAGCCAATTGGGTTTTTTCAATGTAGTTGGATTATATTTTTTGATCTTTTCTGGATGTCTGGGTTTATTTTGTAACATATTAAAAATGAATTGGTTTATCAAAAGCTGAAAGAACACTTTCATGAATAGATTCAGATAAAGTTGGATGTGCAAAGATTGTATTAATAAATTCATCTTCAGTAGACTCAGAAGTTATAGCCAATCCAAAAGTTGAAATCATTTCTGTTACATCAGGCCCTATTAAATGAGCACCTAGAAATTCTCCAGTTTCAGAATTAAAAAGTGTTTTTACAAAACCATGAGTATTAGACATAGTCTGTGATTTACCATTAGCCAAGAAAGGAAAATTACCCTTTTTATAAGGGATATTGTTATCAATTAATTGCTTTTCTGTATAACCTACAGTGGCTATCTGAGGTAGGCTATATATGCATCCAGGTATGTGATTTTCTAGGGGTTTATGAGAAGATTTGTTGCTAGAAATATAATTTACACAGTTTAGTGCATCGTGCATTGCTTTATGAGCTAGCCAAGGCCCACCAATAATATCTCCGATAGCGAATAAATTTTTTATATTTGTCTCATAGTTATTATTTGTTTTAATATATCCCTCTTTATCTAATTTAATTCCAGTATTATTAATAATTTCCTTATCTAAATTAGGTATGACGCCAATTGAAATAATTAAAGCATCTGAAGTTATCTTATTTTTAATATTTTCAAATTGAACAATATTTTTATCTTCTTTAATAGAAGAAATATTGGCATTTAATTCAAATTTAATTCCTTTTTTTTCGAAAATTTTCTTAGCCTCTATAGAAATATCTAAATCAAACTGTGGTAAAATTCTATCTTGAGATTCATAAACAGTAACTTGACTACCTAAAGCATTGTATATACTTGCAAATTCAATTCCTATGGCCCCAGATCCTATAATAGATAATTTTTTTGGAAGAAACTTAGGTATCATTGCTTCCTTCGAGCTCCAAATTAGATCTGAAAAAACTGTTTCGCCGATAGAACGAGACTTACAGCCAGTAGCTATAATTAACTTATCTGACTCAATTATATCTTTTTGATTATTTATTATAAATTTATCATTTCTAATTAAAGGTAAAGCCTTAAAATTGAAAACATCAATTTTATTTTTTTTCATTAAACCACTTACCCCTTTAGATAAATTATCACTAGCTAATCTGGACATAGTTACGACCTTTTCTAGGGCTATTTTACTTAAGTCTTTTTTTTCCAAACCAAAATGGCTTGCTTCTTCCATGAACTCCGCAGAATGTAAAAGAGACTTAGTTGGGATACAACCCCAATTAAGACAAACACCACCCAATTTATACTCTTCAAAAAGAGCAACTTTTAAGCCAATTTGAGAAGCTTTAATAGCAGCCACATAACCACCCGGGCCTCCGCCAATTATAGTTAAATCATAATTATTGCTCATTATTTATTTTCTCCAAATTTAACACTATGTTTGAAAAAAACTGAGATGCCAATACCCCATCTACAGCTCTATGATCGCATGAAAGAGTTAAATTTACAAAATTAGCTATTTCTATTTTACCTTTGTTAACATAAACATCTTCAAATATTTGTCCAACTGCTAAAATGAATGTCTGGCCTGGAAGAATGATAGCATCAAAACTTCTAATATTAAAGGATCCAAGATTGGAAATACTTATAACCCCACCGGATAAGTCAGAGGGACTAATTTTATTATCTCTGGCTAGATTGATTATATTCATCAGGTTAGTATTAATTTCGTCTAAATCATCATGATTAATCTTTTTTATTACTGGCATTTTAAGACCTTTATCTGTATCAACTGCTATACCAATATTTATGTCCTCATGAATTATAAACTCTCCATTGTCTTTATATGTACAGTTAGCTTGATGAAAGTTTTTAAAAGATTTAGCAATAGCTTGCATTAAAATAGCATTAAAAGAAAATTTATTACCTTTTTGTTTTTCAGTTTTTCTAAAATTCAAGACATTATTCATATTAACTTTAGAGTTTAGATAAAAATGAGGAATATTTTGCTTTGAATGAATGGTAGCTTTAGCAATAGCTTGTCTTAATTTATTAATTTTTGGAATTTCTTCAGAGGATTCTTCATTTAAAAGATCCCTAATAATAATTCTGCTTAATGGACCTGAACCTTTAATATTTTTAATTTCTATAGATTTTTCTAAAGCTACTTTTTTAGCAAAAGGTGAGATAAATATTTTATCTTTATTAATATCCTCCAGACTAGGGGTTGAGATTAAATCAGAAATATGAATTCTTCTCATTTGTGAAGAAATACCATCAAGATTAATATTATTATTTTTTGCATATTTAAAAGCTAAGGGGGTAATTTGAATATTAGAATTATTAATAGTTTCTCTTTCAATAGTATCTTCAGGTGTGGCCTTATCAACTATATTTTCACTTTGACTATTTTTAGAAGGATCTTTTTCAATTATAAAATTTTGTAAGTCCTCTAAAGTAAAATTTAAATCATCAGATATAATAGCAACTAATTGATTTATATTTGCTGTTTCTCCTTCCAAAGTCATAATCTTAGCTACATAGCCATCTTCAGGAGACTCGTATTCCATGGTGGCCTTATCTGTTTCAACTTCAAAAAGAACTTCTCCACTTAGAATTTGTTCTTTTTCTTTTTTAATCCATTTTACAATCTTACCTTCCTCCATTGTAGGTGAGAGAGATGGTAGGTTTACTTCAAAAAGCATTACTCTTTATAAGTTACTTTTTTGATAGCTGAAATAATTTCATCAGTATTAGGAAGAGCTAAGGCTTCTAGGTTTTCAGCATATGGCATAGGGACATCTTTACCACTAACTTTTACTATTTCTGAGTCAAGATAGTCAAAACAATTTGATTGAATTAAATAAGAGAGATGTGAACCAAAACTTGTATTTCCAAATCCATCTTCCACTATAACAACTCTATTAGTCTTTTTTACTGATTTATAAATTAGATCTTCGTCAAGTGGTTTAATAGTTCGTAAATCTATTATATCAGGCTTGATATTTAATTTATTAATTTCCGGAAGTGATTTTAAAATTCTTAGAACACTCATACTGAATCCAATGATTGTTACATCATTTCCCTCAGTGATTAAATTACCTTTACCAATAGGAATTAAAAAATCAGTTTCTTGAGGAACTTTAGATTTTTCTTTATATAAAAGTTCATGTTCGAGAAAAATTACGGGATTAGGATTTCTTATTGAAGTTTTAAGTAATCCTTTTGCATCTCTTGCATTTGAAGGAGCCACAACAATTAAACCAGGTATATGAGAAAACCATGAAATGAAACATTGACTATGTTGGGCAGCCACTCTAGCAGCGGCACCATTTGGACCACGAAAAACTATAGGAACATTAATTTCACCACCAGACATGTAAAGTGTTTTAGCAGCTGAGTTAACAATTTGATCAATTGCTTGAAGAGAAAAATTAAAAGTCATAAATTCACATATGGGTTTTAAGCCAGACATAGCTGCACCGATAGCCAAACCTGTAAATCCATGTTCAGAAATTGGTGTATCTAAAACTCTCTTGGGGCCAAATTTATCTAACAAACCTTGAGTGACTTTATAAGCACCATCATATTCTGCCACTTCTTCACCTAATAAAAAAATATCTTCATCTTTAGTCATTTCTTCTTCAATAGCTTGATTTAATGCTTCACGCATAGTTATTTCAACTTCAGTCCAACTTGAATTAGTTTCAGTTTGTTCATTTAAAACAGACCTCTCGCTAACGGCGATGTTAGTTTTCTGAGTCTTATCTGTTTCTTCTTTATCTGAAACTATCTCCGGTGATGAAATTTCTTCTTCGATAATTTCTTCATCTTCAACTTTTAATACTGCAATTAAGTCATTAACTGGGATATTCTCTGTACCCTCAGAAATAACTATTTTTTCAATAATACCATCATCTGGTGACTCTAGTTCCATTGTTGCTTTATCAGTTTCAATTTCAGCGATTATGTCTCCAGAGTTAACAGTTTGACCTTCATTAACAAGCCATTTGACAAGGTTGCCTGTTTCCATTGTAGGAGATAAAGCAGGTAAAAGAATTTTCATAGGTATATCTCAGTAAATAGTTCTTTTAGCTCAGGTAAAGGGGACTCCAGAGCAAATCTTTCTACTTCTTTAACTTGTTTTTTAATTGCACTTTCAATGTCTGAAATTTTTTGATCTTCAATTTGATACTCATCTATTAAGGTATTTTTCATTGTGAAAACTGGGTCGTTAATCTTCATTTCACTAACTTCTTCTTTAGTTCTATAAGTGGCAGGGTCTGACATTGAATGACCTCTATACCTATATGTGTCCATTTCTAAAACATAAGGTTTTGAGTGTTCATAAATATGATCTCTAGCTCTGATTGCAGCTTGACTCACATCAAAAAAATTCATGCCATTTACTTTTTCACCTTTAATTCCAAAAACAGTAGCACGCTCATATAAGTCTTTACCAGCAGCTGACCTATCAACTGCAGTACCCATACTGTATCTATTATTTTCAATAATAAATAAAACTGGTAGTTTCCATAAAGAAGCTAGATTGAAAGCTTCGAAAACTTGACCGTTATTAATTGCGCCGTCTCCCATGTAGACTCTACTAATTTTTTTATCATTCCTATATTTATGAGCGAAACCAATACCAACACCTATTGGAAC
>CABYQR010000004.1 GCA_902521155.1 uncultured Alphaproteobacteria bacterium
TCTCAAGCTTTTGAAATTGATTATAATATCAACTCATTTATTGATCAGGATACTTTATATATTCCATCTAACCAAGGTTTTGAAAAAATTAACAGTAGACTAATTCAAAATATAGGCCTCGAGGTAGAAGACGAAACTCCTGAGGGAATAACTTATAGAATTTCAAAAAAAAGTTTTAATCAATCACTCTCGGATATGACTTTAAACGCAGTAGAAATTGTCAGGTCAAGAGTCGACTTTCTTGGAAATAAGGAATTATCTATTCAAAAAGTAGGTTTGAATAAAATACTTTTAGAAATTCCTGGAAACCTAGATAACAATGTAAAAGAAGTAATTTCAAAAACTGCTAAATTAACATTTCATTTAGAAAAAGATTCATTTGTAAACTCAAAAATATTTAAAAATGAAGATACTGGAGAAGAAATAAGAGTTCAAGAGATACCCAATTTGACTGGTGATTATATCCAAGATGCATCTTTACAGTATAATCAAAATGAACCTATAGTAGCTTTTTCTTTTAATAAAAAAGGTTCTAATTTGTTTGCTCAAATGACTTCTGAAAATGTTGGTACTCGATTTGCTATTGTTTTAGATGGAGCTCTGATTACAGCTCCAGTAGTTAGAGAAGCTATTACTGGAGGAAGTGGGCAAATTTCTGGAGGATTTTCTAATGAGTCAGCTAATAATTTAGCTATTATTTTAAAGTCAGGATCGCTACCAACAGACATTACTATAATTCAAGAAAAGCAAATAGGACCAACTCTTGGTAAAGAGGGAGTTAAAAAAGGTGTTTATGCATCTGTAATTGCCCTTATTGCTATCACCCTCTTTATGATCATTTACTATAAGATATCGGGTCTGTTTACAGTGATTACAATCTTAAGTTGTTTAGGTCTTTTATTTGCGCTGATGTCATTATTAAAAACTACTTTGACCCTGCCAGGTGTAATAGGAATTGTTCTCACAATTGGCATGTGTGTGGACGCTAACGTATTAATTTTTGAAAGAATAAGAGAAAACTTTAAAATACAATCAGATAACCCAAAGAGCGATGGGTTTAATGCTGCATATATCACTATTCTAGACTCAAATTTTACAACTCTTTTTGCTGCTATATTTCTTTTTGCATTTGGTTTTGGTCCAATAAGAGGTTTTTCAATTTCATTAATAATTGGAATTATATCTTCCTTAATAGTTACCTATATTATTTTAAAATTTTTTTTAAACGCAACTCCTGAAAAATATCTAGGTCTCCAAAAATGATAAATTTTTACTTATTTAAAAATAAATCTTATATCATTTCCTCATTACTTTTAGCACTTACAATAGTTGTTATTTTTTTTAAGGGTCTAAACTTAGGTATAGACTTTAAGGGAGGGTTAAACTTTGAAGTTAAAACTCAATTAGAAAATAATCAAATTTCTCAAATATTTGATATTGTTGACTCTGATAGAGAAATTTTAATAAAAAAAGAAATAGGTAGTGATGTCTTCACTATTAGAATTGAGACTGGTCCTGATAATCCAACATTTATTGAAGAAATTAATAAAATTATTAATGAAAATCCTGATATGAAAATTCTCTTATCTGAATATATGGAACCAACGTTTAGTAATGAACTAATTAAAAATTCTATATATGCCCTTGCTTCCTCTTTATTAGTAATAGCATTTTATGTTTGGATAAGATTTGACTGGCAATTTGCGGCCTCAGGGATTTTTGCCTTAATTCATGACGTCTTTATAGCTATTGGATTTATGTCACTTTTCAATATTGAATTCAATTTAACTATGATTGCAGCATTGCTTTTAATAGCGGGTTACAGTATCAATGACACCATTGTTCTATTTGATAGGCTGAGGTCTATTACTTCAGATGAAAACAATAAGAATAGTTTTGAATTAAATGTAAATAATGCAATTAAACTTAATTTAAGAAGAACTATCTTAACTAGTTTTACAACAGTTCTTGCTTTAATTTGCTTAGTAATATTAGCACCAGTAAATTTAACAGAAATGCCAATTGTTTTTATATTTGGCGTTTTAATAGGAACTTATTCTTCTTTATTTCTTGCATTAGGAATAGTAGGGGATTTTAATTATGAGGCTGTGCTCAGAGCAAGAGATTCCTGATATTTTTTTAAATAAATACCTGTTTGGTTGCCTTTGCTTTTAATTATGTCCTTAGGTAGACCTTCAAAAAGTATATGACCACCTTTTTCTCCACCCTCGGGGCCCAAATCGATTATCCAATCACTAGTGTTGACTACATCTAGGTTGTGTTCAATTACAATGACAGTATTCCCGTATGATACTAATTTATGAAGAATTTCTAAAAGTTTTTTAATATCATCAAAGTGCAAACCAGTAGTTGGTTCATCTAAAATATAAAGTGTTTTTCCAGTTTGTCTTTTTGACAACTCCTTGGAAAGTTTAATTCTTTGAGCTTCTCCTCCAGATAATGTAGTTGCGGCTTGACCTATAGAGATATAACCTAATCCAACTTCATTAAGTGTTTTTAACTTAGAGAATACTTGTGGATTAGATGAAAAAAATTCGCATGCATCATCCACTGTCATATTAAGTATGTCGCTTATATTTTTCGATTTATACTTAACTGCTAAAGTTTCTTTATTATATCTTTTTCCATCACAAACTTCACATTTTACGTACACTGGTGCTAAGAAGTGCATTTCAATCTTTTTAAGACCATCTCCTTCACAGCTTTCACATCTTCCACCTTTGACATTAAAAGAAAATCTACCTGGTTTAAATCCTTTTACTTTGGAGTCTGGAAGGTTAGCAAACCATTCTCTAATAGGAGTAAATAGGCCAACATAGGTTGCCGGATTTGAACGTGGTGTTCTCCCAATGGGTGATTGGTCTATATTGATTACCTTATCTACATTTTCAATTCCTTTAATGTCTTGATAGGGAAGTGTTTTAACAATTTTTTCATAAATTCTATTATTTGTAGCCCCATATAAGGTCTCATTGATCAAAGTAGATTTTCCACTTCCTGAAACACCAGTTACTGAAATAAATTTACCTAAAGGAAATTTTACATCTACTTCTTTTAAATTATTTCCATGAGCTTTTTTAATTTCAATAAAATCTTTAGATACTTTTTTACTAATTGAGCTTGGATACCTTGTTGTTAATCCTTTTATATAGTCTGCAGTTAAACTATTCGAACTTCTTAAGATCATATCAAAGTTACCTTCTGCAACTATACTTCCACCATTAATGCCTGCGTATCTACCAATATCAACCACATAGTCTGCTTCCTTAATTATGTCTTCGTCATGCTCAACAACAATTATTGAATTTCCTAAGTCTCTCAAATTTTTTAGAGTGTTTATCAGTTTTTGGTTATCTCTTTGATGTAAACCTATAGAAGGTTCATCAAGGACATAAGTTACTCCAGTCAATCCCGAACCAATCTGACTAGCTAGTCTTATTCTTTGAGATTCCCCACCTGAAAGAGTAGAGCTTTTTCTTGATAAGCTTAAATAGTTTAACCCCACTTCATTTAAAAAATTCAATCGAGAATATATTTCTTTTTTTAGTGGTGCTGCTATGATTTTTTTTTGTTCAGTTAAATTATTTTCAAATTTATTTATCCATTTAAGTGATTCACTAATACTCAGTGTAGTAAATTCACTAATATTTAATTCATTTACTTTAATACATAGTGCTTTCTCATTTAATCTCTTACCCACGCACTCTTTACAAATTTTAGAATTTCTAAATTTTTCTAGTTCCCATTGCCTCCACCAACTGGATGTTCCGTCGTAAATACTATCCATAATATTAATTAATCCTTCAAAATCTTTTCCTCCATAAAGTACTTCATTTTGAAATACCTTTGGCAACTTTGACCATATTATTTTTTCACATTTCTTGGATTGAAATAGTTTTTTTAATTTTGGATTTATTCTTGATTTAGCTTTTTCTGACCAAAAGTTTACTGCGTTATCATTAAAACTTAGATTTTTATCGGGTATTAGAATATCTTCATCAAATGAATCAACCTCACCTAGACCATCACATTTTTTACAAGCACCATAAGGATTATTAAAGCTAAATAATCTTGGTTCAATTTCATCAATACTAAAACCACTAACAGGGCACATAAATTTATTTGAAAAATTTATTAAATCCTCATTCTCAACATTATAGACCTCAACACTACCATTGCTCTCACTTAAACTAATTTCAATACTATTAGCTAATCTATCTCTATTCTCTGGAGAAGGAATAATTCTATCAATTATTACACTAATACTGTGTTTATAATTTTTACTTAACTCTGGAATTTCATCTTTTTGATAAACTTTTTGATTAATAAAAAATCTTTCATATCCTTTTTTAAAATATTCATCAAATAATTTTTTATATTCCCCTTTTCTTCCTTTTATTAAAGGTGACATAATCATTATTTTTTGTTTCAAAAATTTACTTTCAATTTCGTCTATTATTTCAGAGCTTGTTAGACCTCTAATAGGTTTTCCAGTTGCGGGTGAGTAGGGTATCCCCACTCTTGCATAGAGCACTCTTAGGTAATCATATATTTCTGTTACTGTTCCAACAGTGGATCGAGGATTTTTTGAAGTTGTTTTTTGATCTATAGAAATAGCTGGAGATAATCCTTCAATTTTATCAACCTTGGGTTTATCCATCATATCTAAGAATTGTCTCGCATAGGCACTAAGTGATTCGATATATTTTCTTTGGCCTTCTGCGTAGATTGTATCGAAAGCTAAAGTTGACTTTCCTGATCCACTTACACCAGTAATCACAACTAATTTATTTTTCGGTAAACTAAGATTTATATTTTTAAGATTATGTTCATGAGCATTATGAACAATAATGTGAGTTAGAGGTGACTGATTTTTCATTAATTAAGTTTCAAAAATGTTGAATTAATATATATTATATTTTTATTAAAAAAATCATGGCTGGATCAGTAAATAAAGTAATTCTTCTTGGTAACCTGGGTAAAGATCCCGACATTAGAGCTACGTCGGCAGGTTCTCGTCTTGCTAGTTTCTCTATTGCTACATCAACAAAATATAGGAATAAAGAGACACAACAGTTAGAAGACAAGACTGAATGGCATAGGGTAGTCGTTTTTAACGATAAACTAGCTGATATTTGCGAGAAATATCTAAAAAAGGGCTCCAAAGTTTATATTGAAGGACAATTACAAACTCGTAAATGGACAGATAATAACGGCATCGATAAATACACCACAGAGGTAGTAATCCCAAATTATTCTGGTGTAATGACGATGCTAGATTCACGTTCTCAATCTCCAGTCACCGATGAAAATACTAATCAGTTAGAATCTGCAGCTGATGAAGCTTTAGGTGGTTCAGATAACTCTACAGCTGAACAACTTGATGATGATATTCCCTTTTAAATAAAATCATTGGCAAAGAAGAAAAAAACAAATTCAAAGCAGCTAGATGTATTGGACTCCAATGTTTATCCTAACATTAGTATTACCGATGAATTAGAAAAAAGTTATTTAGATTATGCCATGAGTGTAATTGTATCTCGGGCTTTACCAGATGTGAGAGATGGATTAAAGCCAGTGCATAGAAGAATTCTTTATTCTATGTATGAGGCTTCTTATCATCATAATAAACCCTACAAAAAATCTGCAAGAATAGTTGGAGACGTTATGGGAAAGTATCACCCACATGGTGATTCTTCAATTTATGAGGCTATGGTTCGCATGGCTCAAGATTTTACTATGCGTCTTCCATTAATTGATGGTCAGGGTAATTATGGCTCTATGGACGGTGACCCAGCAGCAGCTATGAGATATACAGAAGCTAGACTCGATAAAGTGTCATCATTTATGTTAGAGGAGTTAGAATATGAAACTGTTCAACTTCGCCCCAATTATGACGAGACGTTAACAGAACCAAAATTTCTTCCATCAAGATTTCCAAATATTTTCGTTAATGGAGCTAGTGGTATTGCTGTTGGTATGGCTACAAACATTCCACCTCATAATTTAGGTGAAATTATTGATGCAACCCTTCTTTTAGTTGATGAACCAGATACGACATCAAAGCAACTTCATAAGATAGTTAAAGGCCCTGATTTTCCTACTGGTGCTATTATCTCTGGCACTGCTGGTTTAAATTCAATGTATGAAACAGGTAGAGGGAGCGTTACAGTATTATCAAAACTTCATGAAGAAAAAATTAAAACCAGAAATGCAATAGTAATTACTGAAATTCCTTATCTGCAAAATAAATCAAAGCTTTTAGAAAGAATTGCTGATGTGGTTAATAATAAAACTATTGAAGGGATTAGTGATATCCGTGATGAGTCTAACAAAGAAGGTGTGAGAATTGTTGTAGAATTAAAATCTTCAGCTGTCCCTGAAATTATTAAAAATCAACTATTTCAATATACTCCATTGAAATCTTCTTTTAGTAGTAACATGCTAGCTTTAAAAGAAACCAAACCTGTAACTATTACATTACAAGATGGTTTATCTTATTTCATAGATTTTAGAAAAGATGTCATTACTAAAAGAACAGTATTTAAACTTAATAAGGCAAGAGAAAAGGCCAACATCCTAATAGGATTATCAATTGCGGTTAATAACATTGACACAATTATAAATTTAATTAAAAAGTCTAAAAATCCAGCTGAAGCTAAAACAAAATTACTTTCTACTAAATGGACTGCAAAATCTAATATTACGCAATATATAAAGTTAATTAATCCTAGTTTTAAATCTTCTTCATCAAAGATTTCTTTAGACGAAGACCAGGCAAAAGCTATTCTGGAATTAAGATTACAAAAACTTACAGCTCTAGAAAGAGACGATCTCTTTAATAACTTAAAATCATTGGTTGATGATATAAATGGCTACTTAAAAATTCTAAATTCTAATAAACAATTATTAAAAGTTTTAAAAGATGAACTGATAGAAATTAAAAATAATTTTGCAACACCTAGAAAAACTGAAATTCAAAAGCATGACTTAGAAGAAGTTGATACGGAAGATTTAATAGTTGAGGAAGATGTTGTAGTTACAGTTTCTCATCAGGGTTATATTAAACGCGTACTTAAATCCTCTTACAAAGTCCAAAAAAGAGGCGGTAAAGGTAAAAATGCTATGACCACAAGAGACGAAGATTTTCTAGAACAGGTTTTTGCGGCTACAACAAGAGACACAATATTATTCTTCACTTCTGTTGGTAAAGTTTACTCAATGAAAGCATATGAATTACCTGCTGGTACACCTACATCTAGAGGTAAAGCTATAGTTAATTTAATACCTATTTCCAAAAATGAAAAACTTTCATCTATTTTAACACTTCCAAAAGACATAGGTGACTTTGAAAACTATAATTTGGTTTTTGCTACTAGCCTAGGAAATATTCGAAAAAATAAATTAAAAGATGTAGCGATGAGTGGTACACGTAAATTATCTAGATCTGGTAAAACAGCTATTAAACTTAAAACTGGAGATCGTTTAATCGGCGTAATTTCAGTTATAGAAAATGATGATGTGCAGCTAGCAACTACAAATGGAAAATCTATTCGATTTGCAACTAAAGATTTAAGAGAGTTCTCTGGTTTAGGTTCTGCAGGCGTAAGAGGAATTAAGTTAGCCAAAGATGACAAAGTAGTTTCTATCTCAAGTCTACTTCATAACAAAATATCAATTGATGTTAGAGAGTCTTATTTAAAAGCTAAGAGTGAAGCAAAAAAAGATCCTTCAAAAATTAACAAAAAATTTAAGGAATTAGCTGACACAGAAGAATTCCTCTTATCTATTACAGAAAATGGCTATGGTAAATTAAGTTCAGCATACGAATATCGTATTACTAATAGAGGGGGTTCTGGAGTTACTAATATTACAATAACCCCAAAAAATGGCAGAGTCATTCAATCTCTTAAAGTTAATTTAGATGACAATATAGCTTTGATTTCAGATACTGGTAAATTATTAAGGTGTAATGTGGGAGAAAATATAAGAGTAGTTGGTCGAGTCTCTCAAGGAGTATCAGTGTTTAAAGTTGACTCTAAAGAAAAAATCGTATCAGTTGCTAGATTAGAAGATTAAAATGTCTAAAATTGGAATTTATCCTGGTTCTTTTGACCCTATAACTCTGGGTCATCTCGATATTATTCAACGAAGTCTGAATGTTGTAGATAAGTTGATAATAGCAGTATCAGATAATAAATCTAAAAGTCACATGATATCTATAGATGATAGATTAGATTTAACTATAAAAACAATCCAAGCTCTTCCTGATAATCTTCAAAAAAAGATTGAAATAGAAAAGTTTGATAATTTATTAGTACACTATGTCAAATCAAAAAATGCATCTTTAATTATTAGAGGCTTAAGAGCAGTTTCAGACTTTGAGTATGAATTTTTAATGACAGGTATGAATAGAACAATTGACAATGAAATAGAGACCATCTTTTTAATGTCAGCTGAAAAATATCATTTTATTTCTTCTAGATTTATAAAAGAGATCCATAATCTTGGAGGAGATATTTCAAAAAGTGTTCCTAAACCAGTTCTTGATTTCTTGTCAAAAATTTGAAATGTTCACAATTCTATAAGGGCCCATAGCTCAGCTGGTAGAGCACCTGACTTTTAATCAGGGTGTCACAGGTTCGAATCCTGTTGGGCTCACCACTTTTAAGGTGAGAACAATTTACAAATAAAAATAGTTCTATTGTTTTATCGCAGTTACTGAGCAATTGGACTCAACTAAATAGAGTAAATACTTTTTACATTCTGAGAATTATGTAATACTTTCAATAAAACTATTAAGTTTTAATGAAATATCTTCAGCATCAGATAGTGTAGATGCACCCACTGCAATTTCTAAATTTTCTAAAAATAACTTCCATGCCATATCATTTGATATTTTATTTTCATTTAATCTATTATCGATTAAATCTGTCAAATTCTCCATATCAGAAACTAATTTTGGATAAATTACATCTGATGATATGATTGATTGTTTAAGACATGTTCTTGATTTTGAAAAAAAAGGTTCAATATTTTTACACTCTTCAATTTTTGATAATTCTTTACTATAATTATATGAATTTGTGGTGCACGAAATAAGACTAAAAAAAAATATGAAAACAATAAAATTTTTAATAATTTTTACAATTTCAAATTTGTTTATGAATTTATCCATTTCTAAAGATCTTATTTATTCTGGGTTTTCCCTGCAAGGGAATTTTTCTCATAACAATGTTAATTATCCTATGTTTTCAAAACTATTAAACGAAAATAATGAAATAAATTTAAAATTGTATGAGTTATTAAAAAATAAATCCAATCTATTAACAAATAAATCTGACGATAACGAAGGATACGTAGTTTCATTTGGACTATTAACAGAAAATATCAATTTTTATAAAGTCAATAATTTATCAAAAAGTGAATATGTATTATATCCACAAGTATTTATCTATGATAATGAAACAAAAAACTTTGTAAGTTCAATATCTACAAGATTACATATCCCTATTGCAAGCGAATTAGATAAAAAAAAGAGTATCAATGATGAGGCATTTGAAAATTATAAATTTTTAATCTTAAATCCAGATCCTGTAATTACTTATAATGGTAGATGTTCTGATAAAAAGGATATTAAAACATCATTTATGAATATTTATAGTATTTTACTTGATTGTATTAATTTAAGTGAGATAAATAAATTTAATTTACAAATAAGAAATATTGATTTAGGTGACACTGGTTATACGAATTTACCTTTTATTAAAAATGAAAAAGATGTTGATGCTTTAAAGTATATGATAGCAAATATTGGGACAGCTATGTCTTCCTCAAGTACATATGAAGACCAATTTTTTATGCTTCCTTATTCTAAGGAACAATCTATTGCCAATGTCCAAGACAGATTTACAAATACTTTAAATCTTACAGTGAGTCTTCCTGAGCCAGATTTTGTTATAGATATTAAAATTGAAAGAACAAAAAAAAAGATCATAAATGAAAATAAAGTTGAAGCAAATGTTGGATATTTTATTGGAATTAACTATAAAATTTTAGAACCATTTAGTAACACAGTAATTTTTGATAGTGATTTTAAATATGCAATAAAAATTAGATACCCAAAGGATCTATCAACTAATTCTTTAAACTTATCTGATCAAAACAATTTATTTTTTTACAACAGAATGTTTGAGGAATTAATCTTTAAAATATCTTCTAATATTTTAATTGAGAAACTAAGTAAGGATAATAAAAAGTGGTTAAAAAAACATTCAAAGAACTCTGAGACTTATAATAAATCATTGAAAATGCATAATAATATAGCCAAAACTTTCTTCAATTTTTAATTGATCATCTTTTTAAAAACTGTTCTTATGCACAATATGAAATATATTTTAGCATTTTTAATATTATTTTTATCAATAATTAATCAAACTCATTCATACGAACTTAAAGTAAGTGGCAATTATAAATATGGGAATTGGGGTTTGAAAGAAGAGGACAGGAATGAAGCAGAGTTAGATCTTAAAAAAGATGCTATTAAAAAATATGTTAATGAAAAATTCAAAGGAAATAAATCAGGTTATAGAGATTTTAAAAAAGTAGAAGATCAGGTACTTCAGAATATAGATGATTTTGTAAATATAGTTTCATTTTTAGTTGATGACAATGATAAGAAAAATAAAACTCTTAAACTTACAGCTAAAATAGAAATCAATGAAATGGAATTAGATTTTCTAATTTCTGATTCATCTGCAATTGGAAATGCCATGCCTTCAGAGGAGTCTGACATAGCAATAGTTACAATTACGGCAAAACTTAAAAAATTAAATTCTTTTAAAGATAAAATTACAGACGTTTCAAAGAGTAAAGATGAAAGCTACTCAGCAGAGTCTAGTCAAGTTGATGATACTGGTGCAGAAATTTCAATTATTAATGAATCTGAAAGTGTCTCTCAGACTGGGGGTAGTACAGAAACTAAATTATCAAATATAGAGTATGGTCCTATTCAAGGTCTAGATGAAGAGCTTTTTGCAAGAGCTGCTCAAATATTTAATGACAATATGTTTAATCCAATTGATGCATCCCAGTTTTTAGATACCACTAAAATTTTGAATGAGTATTTATCTGGAGAGTCATTAAGTAGGGATACAAAAAATGAAATTTATAAAACAATAATAGATTATGAAATTCCTTATCTTATTATTTCAAAATTAAAGGTAGACGGTATGAGTACTGATCCTGCAACAGGTAAGAAAGAGGCATCTTTAAGAGCTATCTCAGAGGTATTTAAATGCGAAAAATTTTGTAAAAGTATAGCCACTGTAGGCCCGGTTAGAGCTAACCAAATAGGTTCATCCGAAAATGAAGCAATAACAAATTCACTATATTATGCAGTTGAGTCTGCAACAGAACAGTCTGTTAACATGATGAATGCCAAAGGTGTGAGATAATGAGAATACTAATTATCTTTATATTATTAATTTTTAGCTTCAATATCATTTCAATTAAAGCTGAAGGTATTTTTGGTGATATTCTTGGAAATGCCCTAGATGAAATGGGTAAACAATTAGAAAATGCCCAGAATAATGACTCTTCAGGAAACTTTAATGCCGATGGCTCGATAAACCTTGAACAAGCCTTTGAAAATTCTAAAAATACAGAGGTTCAATGGTCACCACACACTTGGATAAGTGTAGGGGCCCCAAAGCATTGTCCTAATTGGTTCAGCGCTTACTTTGAAGAGAGGCAAGATGCAAAAAAAAGATACCCTACAGAATCTAGATGGTATTTTGATTGTCATCAATATTATCCAGATGCGAAGAAGCCTTTTATAGATTATGAAGCTCAGTGTGAAATTCTTGGACCAGAAGATTGTGCTGTAGCGAAGCAATATAGAAAAGTAGGCAAAGAACGTCGTCAAAATATTTTGGAATACAGCACAGCTTTAGTCAAAATAGCCGAGGCAATTGGACTTAAAGAAAATGCATCTGATCTTTCAGCGACTATCGAATATCTAAAAAGTGAGGGAATAGAGGGAACAAGAGAATATGATGAAGGTATTGAGGTGGCATGGGTTGAGACACAAAATCTCGCTGATGAAATCGTAAATACTTTAGGCAAAGGCTATGTTCCATCAGACTCTGAAACGAAGTTATTACAAGAAGCTGTGAAGTTAAGTAACAGTGCAGTATTAAGTTGGACTAGGGCATCCAAAGAAAGAGATAAATTAGAAAAAATGGGAGGTGGTTTGGGGTCTATTCTTACCTCCTTTAGTTTAGTTGAAGGATTTCCAGACTTAGCAAGAAGAGTAGAAGAAGCACTTATCCAATATGAAAATACAATATCTTTAAATACGGGTAAGGACTTAGATTTAGAAGATGCTAATTTAGATGATGAATTAGATAGTTTTGAATTTTAATGATTTTTCCTCATAGAGAAAAATTTACAATAAGATTATTAAAAACTTTTTTTTCTATAACCTTTTTTATCTTCTCTTTATCCAGTTTAAAAGCTGAAGTAAAATATATAACCTTAAATGTTTCAGCTTCTGGTAATACTGAAGAAATAGCTATTAATAATGCATTAATAGAGTCTTTGAGCCAAGTCAATGGATCAAAAATTGAAGGTTCGGTCACTATAAAAGAGTTTGAAAGTGTAAAACAATCAAATAGTTCCCAAGATTATTTTTATTCAGAAAATTATTCAAAAGATATAAGTAAGTTTACAAAAGGTATTATTGAAAATTATCAAATTATAGATTCAGATAATGGTAATTTTGGTGAATGGAACGTTGAAGTATCAGTAACAATTGCTAAATATGCCTTAAGTAATCAAACTAAAAGAAAAAGAATAGCTGTTTTGCCTTTTAGAATTACAGATACAAGGAGTTTAGAAGTTCAAAATAAAAAAATAGATAAACGCAGAGTTTTGGGTTTGCTAAATCAGTCTTTAGTAACTTATTTTACTCAGACTAGAAAATTTTTTGTAGCCGATAGAGATTTTGTTGATGAACTTTATATAGAAAGAGACTTTTTAAAAAATGAAGATGTACCTTTAGCAGAAATTTCAAAACTTGGTAATGACCTTGGCGTAGATCTTATATTAGTTGGGGTAATAGAGGATTTTAATACTAAATCAATTAAAAAAAAATTTGAAAATCTTAATAAAACTTTTGTCTCCACAAAGGGAATAGTTGAAATATCTTATAGAGTTATTGATGTTGCTACACGTCAAATTAAATATGCTAATCTTTATTTATCGGACAGTGGTACAGATAATATCAACGCAGATACACAAATGATACTTGATGCAGTTTCTAAAATTGGAAATGATATTTTATTTGCTATATATCCTTTGAGAGTTGAAAAAATTGAAGGTGAGATTATTTATCTTGGTCAGGGAGGTACTCAAATTAACGTAGGCGATAAGTTCGGTGTATTTCGTTTAGGAGATGAGATCAATGACTCTTATACAGGTGAATCACTAGGTCAAATTGAGGAACGTATAGGAACAGCAATAATAACAAGTCGAACATCAAAAATTAGCTCTGCAAAGTTGGAACTTAATGAGGATATCTATATTGACTCAAAAACTGAATTAATATTGAGAAATATTGAAGAAAAGGTAGAATACAAAACATTAGTAAGTGATAAAATAAAACAAAAGAAGGAAGAAAAAGATGAAGATGAAGATATTTGGTAAACAAACATTATTTATTTTAAGTGTTTTATTTTTTTTTTCACCATCCTATGTTCATTCATTTGATCCATTTGAAAATAGTGGTTTACCCTCAGATGCAGCAAATGATTACATAAACTCTCTTGGATATAATACTAATGAACCTCAAAAACTACCTGATGGAAGTTATGCTGTATTTTTAACTGGTATAGCTGAAATTAAAGCTGATCCTCAAAATCCAAAGTTTATTGAATCAAGATCCAATGCTTTTGATAGTGCTGTTTTAAACGCAAAATCAGAATTTGCTAAGTATCTTGAAAGAAAAATTCAAGGAGAGATTAAATTAACTATCAATTCTGGCAATTTCCCCTCTAAAGAGGATACCTCATCTGCTCTTGAGAATACTGTCCTAGGATATTTAGATAGAGCTAACATGTTAATTATGTCTGAACTTGACAAAAGACTTTTAGAAAATGGAGTTGACATAAATTCTATTCAAGAAAAATCAGCTGATAGAAAAAAAGAGTTAGAAGCTGTAGCCGCTCTAGCTGAGAAAACATTAAGCACCACTGAGTTTTCTCGTGCTATAGAATTAACAGCCAATAGGTTTGTCTCAGGAGTTCAAATACTTGGAGTTTTTGAGGATTTTTCAATTGGAGAAACTAAAGGAACAATTGCCGTTGCTGCAGTTTATAGTGACAAAACACTCAAAATTGCGCAATCTATTTTAAGAAATGATCCCAGTTTAGCTCCTGAACCTAATGTTCTTAACCCCGGTATGTCTATTGAGGATACTATTAAGGATTTTGGTAAAGGTATTTTAACTTTCCAGGGTGCTAAGTTAATAATCAATGAAAGAGGAGAGCCTGTTATTTTAAGCTTTGCTCAAACTGGTCTTCCTAAAAACAGTACCACAGCTAAATTAATTGCCGCAAAAAAAGCAAATTTAATCGCTGACAGCTATATTGATCAATTTGTTGGTGAGATGGTCTCAGCTTTTGAAGCCATAGAAGGTAAAGAAACTTTCAAAGATCTCACAGATGGTGAACACTATAATTATGAAGAGGGTTTTAAGCAGGATATAACCTCAAATTTTGGTGGCAATAACATTTCAGGCGTTAAAAAAGTTGTTGAATGGATACAACCACACCCTCTAACAGATCAAACAATTGTGGGTGTAGTTAGGTCTTGGTCTCCTACATCCGCTTATCTAGCAGGTAAGGCAAAAAAAGGCAAATTATCAAAAGATCCTGAACCAAAAAGCGTCATTGAAAGCTCATCTGAAGTTAAAGAAGATTACTCCTCATCTGGGGTAACATCTAATACTGACTTTTAATCAGGTTGTTACAGATTTTTAATAGAAAACCTAAACTAAAAATTTTTTTAAAAATAAATAATAAATAAAATGATCAAAGTATATTTAGCTGGTGAAATTCATAGTAATTGGCGAGAAGAAGTAATTAGTCTTTGTGAGGTAGATAAACTAGATATTAAGTTTACCTCTCCTGTAACAAATCACGAAAATTCTGATAATTGTGGTACAGAAATATTAGGTACTGAAGAAAAAATTTTTTGGAAGGATCAAAAAGGTGCTAATATTAATTCTATAAGAACTAGAAAGTATATTCAAGATTGTGACGTTGTAATTGTTAAGTTTGGAGAAAAATATAAGCAATGGAACGCTGCTTTTGATGCAGGATATGCAGCAGCTCTTAATAAATCAATAATTGTCATACATAATGAAGATCAACAGCATGCTTTAAAAGAAATAGATGCCGCTGCTTCCGCAGTTGCCTCTAATACAAAACAAGTGGTTCGAATTCTTAAATACATAATTCAAGGAGAGTTATAAAATTGAAATTTAGAGAATTTTCTGATGTTGGATGGAAAGTATCTGAGGTTGGTCTTGGATGTTGGGCTATTGGTTCAGAGTGGGGTGATGTATCAAAAGAGGATGCCACTGAAGTTTTAAAATCATCTTTAGATCATGGAATAAATTTTTTTGACACTGCTGATGTTTACGGTGATGGTAGAAGTGAAAGATTTGTAGGTGAGTTATTAAAATCCACAAATGAAAAAATTTATATTGCTACAAAATCAGGTAGAAGATTAAACCCACATACATCTAATGGATATAATTTAAACAATATAGAGAGTTTTATTGATCGATCTTTAATAAATCTTGGGGTGGATTGTATTGATTTATTACAACTTCACTGTCCTCCTTCTGATGTTTGTTCAAAAAAAGAAACTTATGAAATGATGGATGAAATAGTAAAAAAAGGAAAGATTTCTTATTACGGAGTGAGTGTTGAAAAAGTTTCTGAAGCTATGGATGCAATTCAGTTCTCAAATGTAAAAAGCATTCAAATCATCTTTAATATGTTTCGTCAAAAGCCTGCTGAAGAATTTTTTCAAGAAGCTGCTAAAAAAAATGTTGCGATAATTGCCAGAGTTCCCTTGGCGAGTGGTTTGTTAACTGGTAAAATGACAGAAAGTTCATCTTTTCCTGCTAATGATCATCGTAATTATAATATTAAGGGTGAGGCCTTTGATGTAGGTGAGACTTTTTCTGGCGTAAATTTTGATAAAGGTCTTCAAGCTGTAGAGGAAATAAAGAAACTAATACCTAATAATTTTTCATTAACAGACTTGGCTCTCAAGTGGATATTGATGCATCAAGAAATTACTGTTGCTATACCTGGCGCAAAAAAAAATCATCAATTATCTAAGAATGTTAATGCTGTTCATTTAGATGATATTTCCTCCCTCATGCCCTTAATAAAAGATGTTTATAGCCAATATCTAAAAGAAGACATTCATCACCGTTGGTAATTAAAAATAATTTATTTTAAAAATAATTTTTATGTTTTCTTTTTTTAATTTTTTGAAGATCAAAGATATACCTAAAAAATCATGGAGCTCAGATAGCCCTTTAAATTTTAAGCCTAAAATTCAAACTCTATTTTTTTTATCATTGGGCCTTTTTTGTTTTGGCTTAGGCGAGGCTTTAATTTTGATTTCATCAACCGGAAATTCACCATGGCTTGTTTTATCTGAGGGAATGTCAATTATAACAGGCCTCTCTGTAGGAACTACAACCTTTATAATCAGTCTGATTGTTTTATTTTTATGGATATTTTTAAAACAAAAACCAGGTATAGGAACTATTTTAAATGTTTTTATTATAGCTATTGTCATAGATGTAACCTCTTTTTACTTTGATCCTCCCACATCAGTTTATCACCAATATTTATTGACTATTGTTGCAGTTCTCCTAGTTGGCTTTGGAAGTGGTGTTTATTTAGTAGCAAATTTAGGCCCAGGCCCTAGAGACGGTTTAATGATAGGCTTAACAAGAATTACTAACTATCCTATTTCTTTTGTTCGCGCCTCTCTTGAAATTACGGTTGTATTTGTAGGGTGGTATCTTGGAGGGACTGTGGGCTTGGGAACTTTAATATTTGCTTTTGGAATAGGCCCTGCTGTATCTTTGGGCTTATCTATTGTTAAGAGTCATATGAGTAAATAATATAATATGAGGAAACAGCATTAGTATGTGGCTTTTTATAAATTTATTTCTTATTAACTTTTAATAATAGTCCATAAACCATTACTATAGCTAATATAGCTTTGAATAACTCACTATATATTAGTGGCAAAAAACCAATCATAAATGCTTCTTTAAATCCTATAAAAAAAGAGAGATGACATACACCAAAAAAATAAATAGTAAAAGTACCAGATAAAATAGCTACACTAATTTTAGTAAGATTAATCTTCAAACTCTTTTTAAGAATATAAGAAATAACAAAAGAAGCCAAAACCATACCATATAAAAAACCATACATGGGAGATGCTAAATATTCCAAACCTCCACCATTAGTAAATAAAGGCAAACCTAGAGTCCCTAATATTAAATAAATTAAAACTGAGTAAAAACCAAAGATACCCATGAAAGAAGAAATAAAATATACAATTAGTGTTTGCAAGGTCATAGCTATTGGAAAGAAAGGTATAGATATTTTTGATGTTACAGTTAGTAAAATAACACCAAGTATTACTAGATAGTACTTTGCAAAAAATTGTTTACCAAAAATATCATCAGAAATAAGTTTATTTGCCATAAAAATTTATTTTGCTGTCCATCCACCATCTATAACTAAAGATGATCCTGTCATCATTGATGAGGCATTAGAAGCCAAATATACAACAGCTGTGGCTATATCACTTTCAGTGGCAAATCTACCAAGAGGAATGTTTCCTAAAGTTTTCTTTTTAAAACTTTTATCTAGAAAAAACTTTTTAACCATAGGTGTCTCAACAAAAGTAGGACATATAGAGTTCACTCTAATATTATTAGAAGCTAAATCTATGGCCATGCCCTTAGTTAATCCCTCAATTCCAAACTTCGTCATGTTATAGGTACTCCTATTAGGAGCTCCAACTTTGCCTAATTGAGAAGACATATTAATGATACTTCCTCCAATAGATTTTCTATTTTTTGATTTTAACATTGCATTAGATGCTAATTGAGCTATTTGAAAAGCTGCTTTGATATTTAGATCAACCATATAATCCATATCTTGCTTTTTAATTTTTGTAAAATGTGAAGGTATATTCGTTCCAGCATTATTTACCAGAATATCAAGTTTCTTAATTTTACTGAAAATATCAACTATTTGATTGTTATCAAATAAATCGCATACTAAAAATTTACATCTTCTTTTCAATTTCTTTATTTCTTTTTCTACTTTTTTAAGATCTGACTCAGTTCTACTTAAAATAATTAAATCTGCACCAGCTTCAGCAAGAGCTATTGCTGACGCTCTTCCAATGCCTTTTCCTGCACCAGTGACTAGTGCTATTTTATTTTTTAAATTAAAACTTTTTAAATACATGATTATATTTTACTTATTTTTTAATTTTAGATACAGGTTTTCCGTAGCCAACATTAATACCACCGTATCTTCTTGCACGAACATTACATTGTTCCGCATGACCTATAAAGCCCTCTAAATGAGATAGTCTAGAGCCATATTCTGCTATTTTTGTTGCCGCTTCGTCAGTTGTAATCTTTTGATAAGTATGAGTTTTAATAAATTTTCCAACCCATAATCCACCAGTGTATCTTCCAGCTTTTTTAGTAGGCAAAGTATGATTGGTTCCTATTACTTTATCACCGTTAGCAACATTGGTCCTGGCACCTAAAAATAGTGCCCCATAAGAAGTCATATTTTCTAAAAACCAATCATCTCTGTCAGTCATCACTTGAACATGTTCAGAGGCAATTTCATTAGCTTTAAACAACATTTCCTCATATGTTTCGCAATAAATTACCTCACCATACTCGCTCCAGCTTACATTTGCTGTATCTTTTGTAGGTAGAATTTCTAAAAGCCTATCTATTTCTTTGAGAGTTTCTTGTGCTAATTTTTTAGAATTTGTTATCATTATTGCAGGGGAATTATATCCATGCTCTGCTTGACCTAGCAAATCTGTAGCGCAAATTTCTGCATCCACAGTGTCATCACAAATAACCATCGTTTCTGTGGGTCCTGCAAATAAATCAATGCCAACTCTCCCATACAACTGTCGTTTAGCTTCAGCAACATATGCATTCCCTGGTCCAACGAGCATATCGACGGGTTTTATAGTTTCTGTTCCAATAGCCATAGCACCAACTCCTTGCATACCTCCTAAAACATAAATTTCATGCGCCCCTCCCATTTTCATAGCTGCAACTACTGCTGGATTTGGTCTTCCTTGAAAAGGGGGAGTGGTAGCTATAATTCTTGGTACGCCAGCAACTGATGCAGTAACAACTGACATATGAGCAGAGGCTACCATTGGAAATTTCCCAGCAGGTACATAGCAGCCTACAGCCTGAACAGGAATATTTTTATGACCAAGTATAACACCTGGTTGAGTTTCTATTTCTATTTCATTTAATGTTTTTAATTGTGCTATGGCGAATGACCTAACTTGTTCTTGAGCAAATTGGATATCCTCAATATCGTCATTAGATACTTCATTAACTAATTCATTAATCTGTTCTTCTGATAACTGAAAGTGAGAAGGGGAGTAATTATCAAATTTCTCTGAAAGTTCTCTTATGTAGTTGTCACCTCTTAGCTCAATTTCTTTTAAAGTATTTTCAACAATCTCCTTAACTTTTTTGTTATCATCAGACCTTTGTTTTTCATTGGTACTTTTTTTTATATATTCAATTGCCATAGTTACTTTTTATGTATCAAATTTAAAACATCAACATCCAACTGATACAAAATATGAGCTATATCAATTGGTACCCAATTTTCTCTAATTAATCCTTCATGGTGTAAATAAAAATCCATCACTCTCATTGTTACTATTTTTTTAGTTGCTTCATAGCCAAGCCAATCACTTGATCCATGAACACATTGAATGCTATGCCATCCACCAGTCATAGAAAAATTACCATCACCTATTTCTATATAATGCCCAATTTTCCAGTAATCTCTTTCTTTAAAAGTTAATCTAAATGGCAATTGATGATGTTCAACAAAACCTTTTAATCCCCTGGCTGTTCCTATACCGCAAGGACCGTACCACATCATTTTTGGGTGCCAGTAATCTTTTTGAGGGTGGTCAATTAATTTTTCTCTCACATAATCCTTAGTAGCTTCAGGATCGGTTTCTGGTTTAATATTAAGACTTCTTTGCATTGTTAAACCTTGGTCTAGAGAGGCAACTGACAGATTTAAATCTAAGTTTTCAAATGTTGTTCCTTCACCAGTAATGGGACCGGGCCACATTTCTTCAATACCTAATGAGGGGTTAACGGGCCAAAATCCAGCCTGACGAATAAAGTCCATAATATCAATTAAGATATGAGAATTAATAATTTTTTCCTTTTCTATTTGATGCACTTCACAAATTCTCAAATGAATAGTTTTGCCACTAGTAGGTACATTTAACCAAGGGTTAGTATAAGTACCTGTTAAATGTCCAACTGTTGCAACATAAACTCTATCTTGAAAGCTTCCTCCAATAACTAAATTATCTCTTCTTTCTAAATCTGGAAACGAGTGTAGAAGAGGTTTCCAAAGTTTATTTGTAATATCTGAAATTCCCTCTAAATCATTAATTGGATGAAAGGCATTAATTGTAGCATTCTCATGATATGCATTATTGATATTTTCACTTAAACTTTGATCATTGGACTCAACTATATTTTTTAATAAATTTCTTATCTTTTTTTTATTTAATATGTTTGTTTGAGGGTCCAACTTTATAATTTTTGTATTACTATCCATTGGAATTCCTGTTGTAAAATTTTCAATTTTGCTCATAGAATATTTCCTTTATTTATTCACAATTAATATAATATTAAATTGATTTATTCAATATTATGAATAATATTCATAAAAAATGAATAAAATAATATTCTAAAAAATGACAGTAGATATCCAAAATCGTTTAGTAAAATTTAAAGATCTTATTCCCAGTGAAGTTCCTTTTGTCGAAGGTAAATTAAAAGGTCATCAAGATAGGTCTAATTATTCTATAGTTGGCCCAGGCGTTAGTGAAGATACTAAACAAAGTGTCAAAATTGCAGAAGAACATGGTTTTAATATTGGTGCTGTTCGAGCTGCTCCCATGAATGGCTCAGGTCTTCACAGTCATACTACAGCTGAGGTTTTTCTAATTTTTTCTGGATCCTGGAGATTTTATTGGGGTACTGAAGGTAAGGAAGGAGAGGTTGTCTGTAACGCAGGGGATGTAGCTTCTTTCCCAACTAATATGTTTAGAGGTTTTCAAAATGTCAGCGACCAAGACGCCCACTTATTTGTGGTTTTAGGTGAGAACGATCCAGGTGTAATTACATGGACACCATCATTACTAAAAAAAGCAAAAGACTCAGGAATGGTTCTTTTAGATGATAATTCCTTAATAGATTTAGATAAAAATAGTATTCCAGAGGGTAAGAGTGCTATAAAACCAATTCAAGATAACGAATTAGATAAATTTGATAATTATACTTCTGAGGAAATAGAAAAGTTTGTAATCCGTGCAAAAGATCATGATAAATACCTTCAAGACGATGGACATTTTAATTCTAATACAATTTTAAATTATATTGATAATTTCAAAATTCATGAAAAAGATCTAAGCCCTTTAATTGAACATAACACTGGATTTGGACTAACTTTATTAAAAGGAGAAAATTCTCATATTCACCCATATACATTAGCTGAGTCTGAAATATTTCTATGTTTAGAGGGAGAGTGGGAAATTACCTGTAATGATCAAAAAGTTATTATTGGATCTAAAGATACTTTTTCTTCTCCTAAAAATTCAACTCGAAGTATTAAAAATATCAGTGGTAAAGATGGAAGTGTCTTTATAGTTCGCCAAAAAAACTAATTTTATTATGGAAGGTTTTAATAAGAAGTTTAAAGATTTTCCTGATTATATTTTGAAGATAACCTACCAAATCTGGGAAGAAAAAGATGTAGAATCAATCATGCAATATTATGCTGAAGGAATACCAGTAAGATTTCCAGATGGTATAATCTACGGTCCAGAAACTGTTGTTAAAGCTACCTATGCAACTTTAAAAGAATTCCCAGATCGTCAATTATTGGGTGAGGATGTTATTTGGATCGGCAATGATACCGAAGGCTATCTTTCTTCTCATAGAATTTTATCTAGAGCAACACATGCAAATAATGGTGTTTATGGTGAGGCTACAGGTAAGAAGCTTACTTACAGAGTAATAGCTGATTGTGCTTGTAAAAATAACCAAGTTTATGATGAGTGGCTTGTAAGAGACCAAGGTTCAATAATTCGACAATTAAACTTAGACCCTAAAACCTATGCAACTCAATTAATTGATCATCAAGGGGGATTAGATAATTGTCCAACTCCTTTTAATAAAAATACAGATCCTGATTTAAAATATACTCAAATAAAATTACCCGATCAAAATATCGGCTATGAATATGCTGATATTTTAAAAAATATTTTTAGTAAAAATTTAGATATAATTGAAAATTGTTACGATAGAGCAATTAATCAGGAACAACCTGGTGGTTTTACAGGTTATGGATGGCAGGATGTTAAAACTTTTTGGTCATCTCTTTTGTCCGCATTTCCAGATGCAAGTTTCAAAATAGAACATGTAAGTTTTCTTAACGAACCTAACGAATATGCTAAAGCTGCTGTAAGATGGTCCTTGAGTGGAATACACTCTGGATCTGGTAATTTTGGTGAACCGAGTCATGCTGATGTATATGTAATGGGTATTTCTCATGCTGAATTTGGTCCGCGGGGTATTAAAAACGAATGGGTATTATTTGATGAAACTAGTATTTGGAAACAAATTTTGTTAAAAACTGGTTAATGAATAACCCCATTAAACTTTCTTCTAAAGAAAAAAAAATTATTAATTTTATAAGAAAGTTCGACACTCCAACTGTTTCTAACTCTCTTGAAATAATTGACCCCTTACTTCGTCAAAAAGGTTTTACAAGTAAAACAATGATCAGTTCTAATCCTAAGCTTAAACCTATAGTTGGCTTTGCTAAAACAGCTATCATTACTTCTAGAAAGAAGAAGAATACTGATATTAATAAAAATAGAGAAAATTATTATGAATACATGCATGAAGGCACAGATCCAAAAATTTGTGTAATAGAGGATAAAGATAAAACCAACACTATTGGTGCCTGGTGGGGGGAGGTTAATGCAACAATTCACCATCGTTTTGGCTTTGAGGGTGCTGTAACCAATGGAGCTGTGAGAGATTTAGGTTCAATCGATAAAAAATTTCAAATTTTAAGTGGAGAAATTAGAGTAGGTCATGGATATAATCAAATTCATAAAATAAATTGTAAAGTCAATATTTTCGATATGGAAGTGTCACCTAATGATCTAATTCACGCAGACCTTCACGGTGCTGTTGTTATCAAAAGAGAAAACTTAGAAAAACTACCTGATGCCATTTCAAAATTAATAAAAAAAGAAAATATCATTTTTGATTATTTAAGTAAGAATAAAAAAATCTCTATAAAAAAATTTAAAGAGAAATATAGAAATTTCATGGGTAAAAAATAAATATCTTAAATATGACTTCATCCATACTCACTACTCATGTTGGAAGTCTACCTCGTTCTAAAGAATTATCTGAATTACTTTTTGCAAAAGATAAAAAAGAAACCTTTGACAAACAAAAATTTGATTTTGAAGTTAAAAAAAATGTCGAAAATGTCGTTAAGCAACAATTAGAAGTAGGTATAGATATTATTAGTGATGGTGAAATGAGCAAAATTAGTTATGCAACTTATATCAAAGATCGTCTTAAAGGCTTTTCAGGGGAAAGTGAAAGAAAAGCTCCAGCTGATCTCGATGCTTTTGAAGAATATAAAATAAAAATTGCAAAAAGTGGAGGTACACCTACCTATGTAAGACCTTGTTGTACGAGCGAATTAGAAATTCAAGATGAAGAGTCTCTTAAATCTGATATTAAAAACTTCACAGATGCTTTAAAAAAATTCAATCATTCTGATGGTTTTATGAATTCAGCATCTCCTGGGGTCATAAATATTTTCATGCCAAACAAATTTTATAAAGACGATGACGAATATTTAGAGAAATTATCTAATATGATGTCTCTTGAATACCAAGCCATTATCAAAAGTAATTTGCATCTCCAATTAGATTGCCCAGATTTAGCACTTGCTAGACATATGAATTATAAGCATCTTTCTGATAATGAGTTTTTAAATAGAGCTGAAAGACAGGTTGAGGCACTTAACTATTCTTTAAAAGGCATCCCTTCAGATCAAATAAGAATGCATATTTGTTGGGGAAATTATGAAGGACCTCACACTTTTGATATTCCTCTTGAGAAAATATTGCCGATTATTTTAAAAGCTAATGTTAAATATTTATTAATTGAATCCTCTAATCCTAGGCATGCTCATGAATGGAAAGTCTTTGAAAATATAAAATTACCTTCAGAAAAAATTGTTGTGCCTGGGGTAATTGACTCTACTTCAAATTTTGTGGAACATCCTGATCTAGTATCAGATAGGCTTATTCAATTTTCAAAAGTTGTTTCAAAAGAACAAATTATGGCTGGTGCAGATTGTGGTTTTAGTACTTTTGCTGGTTTTGGTAAAGTTGATGAAAAAATTTGTTATGAAAAGTTAAAATCTCTAGTAGACGGAACTAAGATAGCATCTAAAAAAATTTAACTCATTTCAGAAAATCTAATAAAGTTTTATTAAATATCTTTGGTTTTTCTATCATTGCAAAATGAGAACTATTTTTTATCGTCTTTAGCCTAGAATTTTTAATTTTTTCTTTTAATTCTTTACTCATACTTAAAGGAGTAAGTTTATCCTCAGAGCTATTTATTATTAGAGTCTTAGATTTTATTTTTTTTAAATTTTGTAATTGATTTGGCCTATTTAGTATTAAATTAGTTTGATTTTTAAATGTTTGATATCCTAAATTTTTAGTCATTTCATAATATTCATTTTGATATTTTTTATTATCTAAATAATTTTTTGAAAATGAAATATTGAAGTGAAGTTTATAAAACAAATCTGCAAAATTCTTTTGATTAGACTCCATTAAATATTTATTTAGTTTTTTCTCTCTTATTTTGGAAATACCTCTACCATTAGAGGAAACTATGACTAATTTTTTGATAATTTCTGAATGTTTTATAGCTAACTGCAGTGAAATAAATCCTCCCATTGAAAAACCAATTATTGAAGTATCAATATCTATATGTCGACCAATACTTTTTGCTGCTTCTTCAACTGTTTTGTAATTCTTTAAAGAGGGTATTATTAGTTCATAATTATTTTTGAACGTTTTTATAGTAGATTGCCATATTGTTTCATCACACATATAGCCTGAAATCAAAATTATTTTGGACATATTTTTCTTTTGTTACTTCTAAAATTTTATTTTCTAGAGATTGATTTGTTTTTCTCTAAGAGATCTATTCCTAGTAGTTTTAAAAAATGAAGATGATCAATAAAAATCCAATTTTCTGCAATTTTATCCCCATCTCTTCTATATAAATCCACCACACGCATTTCTGACTCAATATCGCTTGGGCTAGTTAAACCAAGATAGCCTCCTTTTGATTTCATAATAAGGTTTGGCCAGCCAAACCAACCACCTAAATCATCTTCAGCACTGCTTAAAACATGTCCATTAAATTTAACAAACTCCAAACCCTCTTCAAAAGGTTTTGTATGACCTCTGGTATAACCATCTATTGTATATGAAGCGCCAATTCCACCAGGTCCCCACCAAATCATATCTTTTTTCCAATCCAGTTCTAATTCTTCCTTAAATGATTTCATTTTAGATCCTTTGACTAATCGATCACGCATTCTATGAATGAGATCAAGAGTTTTAATACTTTCACCATTGTCAGATAATTCAAATTTTAATCCTTTATGATTCATTGGACCAGGTGTTACACAAACGAGACCAGTTGATTCTGGAATAAAGGAAAGACCTAATTGTTGCATGAAATTGAAAATGTCTAAAAAAATAGCACCTTCTGTAATTTTATTATTTTCAACTTTGTAAAATTCAGCAAATCTTAAAAGTGATGATTTGTAATTAGGTTGTATACCAAAAAAACTTTTATTAAAAACACCCATTAAATGACCCATGGATGAAATCCATACATCTTGATTTTCTTCCAATGAGTTTATCCCAGCATAGAAGATATCTAATCTTCTTTGAATTGGTTTAAAGGAGTCTCTAATTGGTAACCATAATTGATTTGCTACATTTTCTGGCCCCTTTATTTCATTAAAAGGATGTGTGCATCTCATATGAAAATTCTCTGATGTATGATTAGATATTATCTCTGCTAAATCTTCATTTTTGCAATTATCAACATCATTAAAATAATCTAAAACTATTGTTTTTTCATTTTGTAAATTCTGCACAGCTATAAGTTATATTAATTTTTAAATAACAATATTCATTTATTTGAATATTAATTCATTAAATTGAATTATTTTAATTGTATCTGTTAAAATAAATATTATTTTTATCTTCATCCATTATGAATAATAAATTAAATAAATTAAAAAATAAAAGACCTGATGATTTAAAAGATCATCATATGCCTCAAAATTTCGATATTTCATTAAAAGCCTATGGAGGAGGGGGTACCTCAAAATCATTGAACCCTTCTCCAAAAAAATTAAATCCTCAACCAATGAATGGTTTTGAAACACAATATAAAAATATAATCGACTATATTGTAAGAATTACGCACACTATTTGGGAAGAAAAGAACATTGGTTATATTTATGACACATATAGCCCTGATTGCCTTGTATGGGATGAATTTGGACTACAATCTGGATCAGAAAAAATAGTATCTGATACCATTCATACAAATAATGCATTCCCTGATATTAGATTATTTGCAGATGAAGTGATTTGGGCTGGAGATGAAAAAACTAGTTTCCATACCTCTCATAGAACTATAATTACGGGAACCAACACAGGTTTTAGTAAGTTTTCAAAACCAACAGGTAAAACTGTCAGATTATTTTGTATCGCAAATTGTGTAGCTAAAAATAATGAAATTTATTATGAAAATGTTGTCTATGATACAGCAGGTCTAATAAAACAGTTAGGTCTAGACTTACATGAAGTTGCAAAACAAATTGCCAATGAAGGAGTAAGGGGTCCCTTTGCACCTGATTTTAAAAAAACAAAACCCAAAAGAAAAATATCAAAACTAAAACCAATTAGTTATGAAATTCCTAACAATATTAAAAATCTCAGAGAGTTTGTTCATGCAGTTTATGATACCATTTGGAATAGAAGAAATTTTTCAGCCCTAAATAGTGCCTATTCTAATAACGTAGAATTTGAGGGATCGACTGGAAGAAAGTTTAAAGGAATAAGCAAACTTAGAAATTTTATTATTTCAATGATCTCCTGCTTTCCTGACCTTGCACTTAGTATTGAAGATCTATATTGGATGGGCAATGCTAAAGATGGTTATTTAGTATCAATTCGTTGGGGTGCTGTTGGAACCCACAAAGGAAATGGTATATATGGTGCTCCAACTAATAGAGATTGTTACCTTTGGGGTATCACACAATGGGAAATCAAAAACAATAAAATTATTAAAGAATGGACAGGTTTTAATGAACTTGCAATTTTAATTCAATTATTAGGAGATAAAAAATGAATATCAGTGAAAGTAAAAAATTATTAGAAGACATGTATGAAGCCTTAAATACACAAGATCTAGAGGCACATCATAAATATTGGCATGATGATATGGTTTGGCATGGACCTCCAGGTTTTGGAGACATTCATGGTATAGAGAATTTCAAATATAAGGTTTTAAAACCTTTTTATGAAGCATTTCCAGACTATCATGTAAAAAATGATATTGTTGTAGCAGAAGGTGAATGGATAAGTGCAACGGGTTTTTTAACCGGAACACATAGTGGAACTTATCTCGGTGTAGAACCTACAGGCAAATCAATTAAGATGCAGTTTTCAGACTTTTGGACAATCAAAGAGGATAAATTTTTAGATAATTACGTCATGGTAGATAATCATGGTGTTTTTGAACAAATGGGACTTAAATTTAAATAATAAAATATTAAATTTATCTTGTTGTTTTTCTTTTAATTAAACTACCACGAACTATATGATTTATGGTTTCATAATCTGGATCTCTAATATAGTCCTCTATTAGTTGAGTGGTTAACTTAGACATTTGTCTAATAGGTTGTTTGACTGTTGTTAAATCATATGACTTCCAATTTGACATTGAAATATCATCATAGCCAATTAATTCTAAATCTTTAGGAATTTTTATTTTTGTATTTTTTTTTATGTAATCGAGGCAGCCAAATGCCATTGTGTCATCCGCACAAAATATAGCACTAACATCTTTATTTTTTAAAATTTTTTGACTAGCTTGATAGCCACCATCATAAGTAAAAAAACCTTTCTCATTAAAAATTTTAATTCTTTTATTATTTTTAAAAAATTCCTTAAAGCCTTTTATCCTCTGATCACTGACAAATGAACCCTTAGGTCCCTCAATCAACCCAATTTTTTGATGATTATTTTTCATAAAATATTCTGCAACCATTTCTCCACCGTTTTTATGATCACAAGCTACTGAACTTAGAGTGGGGATGTTCCATGATCTATTATATGCAATAAATTGAATTCTTTTTGCATTACAGCTCTCAACAAAACTTTCTGTTGGTTTTGTCGCTGAAATTATAGCTATTAATTTTTCTTTTAAATAGGGTTGAACTAACTTTTCATCTAACTCTTCACCGTCATCAGTGGTTATTAGTAAAACTCTGAAACCACCTAACTTAAGAGCTTCGTGTAACTCTGTTAATACTTCTGGGTAATATCTACTTGTTACATAAGGAAGTATAACGCCAACTAATCCAATATCTTCATTTGACAGCTTATTTTGAGAGATATTTGGTGCTTTGTATTTTAATTTTCTAGCTGCCTCTAAAACTCTTAGTTTCGTTCTACTTGAAATACTTGCTCCTTTAGTAAAACATCGGGAAACGGCAGATTGTGATACTCCAGCCAGTTTAGCGACGTCCTGTGATGTCGCAGTCTTATTAAAATTCATAACTTTATCCCCTGTTTCATTATTCAAACTATTGAATATTAATTCATAATATTGCAATATTTAGTTATATTAATATAAAGGATATATACTCAATTGTGAATTTCACATTTTGAATAAGAAAAGGAAATATATGAAAAAACTAATAATAGCTTTATTGCTATCATTTATGACTTCAGGTGCTTACGCAGGTAGTCATTCACCTTGTGGACCTACAGAAGGTTCAATTAACATTCTAGCTAATGAATTTAATACATACAGAATTTTTATGGATGAAGTAAAAAGCTGTGCTGGGTCTGATGTAGATTTTAGTGTTACGCACTCTGTTGACCACAACAAATTGCAAGTAGCAGCATTGTCAGCAAATCCTTCAGAATTTTCAGCTAAACTAGTTACAAATGGTTCAATAACACCTTTGATGAATGACGGTCTATTACGTCCACTAGATGACTTAGTCGCAAAATATGGTGCCAACTTGAATGATAACCAAAAAATAACCATAGATGGAAAAATCTATGCAGTAGCTTTTATGGCTAATGCACAACATCTTTGGTATAGAGAGAGCATTCTTAATGAATTAGGAATAGCGGTACCTTCTACTTATGAAGAAGTTATAGCAGCTGCTCAAAAAATTAAAGACTCTGGAAAAATGGCCAACCCATATGGTGGTGCATTCAAATCAGGTTGGAATCTTGGCCAAGAGTTTGTAAACATGTACCTAGGTCATGGTGGAGAATTCTTTAAATCAGGATCAGCTCAGCCTAATGTAAATAATGCAAAAGGTGTTGCTGCACTAAACGTTATTAAGAGTTTAACTGAATTAAGTAATCCAGATTTTTTAACTCAAGATACAAATGCAGTTAAAGAAGAGTGGGAGTCTGGTAACCTTGCACTAATGCACGTTTGGAACTCTGGAGCTTCTTCTTTACTTGACGACGAAGGTGATCAAGCAGTTAGAGCTGACACAAGATTAGCCCCTTCCCCTAGCGTAGGTGGTGGAAGCATGCCTGCAACTACACTTTGGTGGGATGGTATTGCTATTGCTACTAATACATCCGCTGAAAATGCTGAAGCATCTTTTAGAGCATTAGTAGGAGCTGCTTCTTCAGCTGAATTAGCTAATAATTATGCAGATGCAACAGTTTGGTTAATCAAAGACTATAAAGGCGGTAATACTGCCGGACCTGTTGTTGACGCTGCAAGCAGAGGCGCTTCTCCTTATCCAAGCTTTCCACATATGAGTTTAATGCACGGTGCATTAAGTACTGAATTAGTGGAATTCCTTCAAGGTAATGAATCTGCTGAAAAAGCCTTAGCTGATGTTGAAGCTGCTTATATAGCAAAAGCTACTGAGCAGGGTTTTTTATAAACCAAATATAAATTATTTTTGATAGGGTGGATCATTATTATGGTCCACTCTTTTTTTTTAGAAAAATATAATGCCTCATAAAACTTTTTTTTGGTTCTTTTTCCCAACTGGTTTAGCAATGATATTATTCATTGGCTTACCAATTGTTTCTAGTTTTTTTCAATCCCTTCATATTGAAAATCAGCAAATTTTAATGGAAGTAGAGAATTGTGATCCATTTGGATGCACAACAAATGTTCGTGTGGATGTAGAGGCTACTGAAAAATTAAAAGAAGAAAATCCCTTAGGTAGGTTTAATGGATTTGGCACATATACTGATAGAAATCATTTGGCTTTTGATGAAATAAAAGAGGCATGGAACACTTCATCTTCTACTAGTGAGTTTAAGGATATTGTTTTAAATCTTCCTTTTTATAAAGCTGTATTATTTACGTTAACTTTTTGTTTTGCAGTTACTCCACCAGTTATAATTTTAGGTTTTATTGTAGCTTTAAGTATTAATACATTAGTTAAAAGCCTAAAAGGTCTTGCAATATTTGGAGCAATTTTACCTATGATAGTTACACCATTAATTGGGTCTCTGGTTTTATTTTGGATGATCGACTCTCAAGGAATTATAGGAGCTACTATTAAAATTCTTTTTGGCGACCCTAATCTTTCTTTGAAATCTTCAAGTACTTTAACTTGGATTACTCTTATTATTTATGGAATATGGCATAATACACCTTTTGCCTTTATTGTTTTTTATGCTGCATTACAAACTGTACCCCAAGATCCAATAGAAGCAGCTCTTATAGATGGAGCTTCAAGATTTCAGCGAGTGCGTTTCATCGTAATTCCTCATCTTTATCCTGTTGCAACTTTTATAATGCTAATCTGCTTAATGGATAATTTTAGAGTTTTTGAACCGATCATTGGTTTTTCTGCTGAAGGAGTAGCTCAATCTTTATCATGGATGATCTATCAAGATCTAAGGAATGAAAATAAAATGCTTTTTGGATCTGCGGGAGCCACTTCAATGTTAACAATAATAGGGATAGCCATTTTACTCACTCCTGTTTTATTAAGAACTTGGAAAGAGTTTAGAACCGAGAGATAAATGGAATCGCAAATTAACAGATACTCTAAACAACTTATTATTTTTAATAGTATTTTTATATTAATTTGGCTAACAATTTCAATTTTTCCTTTTCTATGGACTTTATGGGGTTCCTTTAAAGTAAAAGCAGATTTCTTCACAAGATCTGATTGGACTTATGCATTAAGTGGTTTCAATACTTTAATAGAAACAGGAGCTACAACTACTGTTAAAGCCTATATTGAATCATGGACAGAAGGGGAGTTTTGGAGAGCAACGTTGAATACAATGATAGTGACTGTTTCAGTTGTTACAATATCATTATTTCTTGGAACTTTAGGTGCTTACGCTCTTTCAAGATCGACATTTAAATATACTTTTTATATTTTGATTGCTGCATTGATATTTAGAGCAATGCCTCATATTACCTTGGTCTCAGGTTATCTATTTCCATTTTTTCAATTAAATATTTGGGGAATACTCCCAACAACTATTATTGTTTTGGTGGCTATTAATCAACCTTTTACACTCTGGTTGCTTTATTCATTTTTCAAAACCGTTCCTAAAGAACTTGATGAAAGTGCATTAATAGATGGATGTTCTTACTTTCAAGCATTTCGTTTTATAATTATGCCAGTTATGTGGCCAGGAGTTGTTACTGCTGGTTTGTTTAGTATGATGTTAGCTTATAATGATTTTACTGTGACAGCTTTACTGCTTAATCAAGAAAATTATACAATGGTTCCAAAAATTAACGCTTATCTTGGTACGATTGAATATGGAGGTAACTATATGTGGGCAGTATCAAGTGTTGTTTCAGCAACTGCACCTTTATTTATGATTATATGGTTTTTCCAACGTCAACTTATTAGTGGTTTGACTGCTGGTGCTGTAAAAGGATAGAGAATAGTTTTATACCAAAAAATAAAAGTCGAATATCTATAACAAGTTTCAAGTAGCTTGATTTATAAATTTAATCCCTACAGCTAGGCCATTTTTCTTATTTTCCCTATTTTTAATTATTAGTTCTCCGTTATGTATTTCACATATTGCTTTTACCATCGACAATCCAAGGCCATAGCCACCACCTTTAGATTCTCGTTTTAGTCTATACATTGGTTCAATCACTTTAGACATTAAATTTAGGGGTATCCCAGGACCTTCATCTTCAATTAAAATTTGATCTGGACCGAAAGTGATTCCAATAATGGTGTCTTTTTTTGAATATTTGAGTGAATTTTGTATTAAATTTGTTACTAAAATAAAAATTAAATCTTTGTCTAATTTTATTTTACTACCATCAAAAGAATTATAATAAGTCTTAAAACCTCTATCTTCAATTACAGGCCCATAGGTTTCAAAAATTTCCTTTCCAAAATCGATTAATTTAATTTTTTTAAATTTTTTTCTTTCTGAACCACTTTGAATTCTTGCTATTTTTATAATAGTATCAAAAATATTAATTATATGGTCAATTTGCAAAATTGACTCCCTAATTGACTTTTTATTAAGCTTATTTGATGAAATTTTTTGCTCTAAATTTAATCTCAAAGAGGTTAAAGGTGTTTTTAAATCATGAGCTAAGTTAGCAGACTGATTTTTAAACTGCTCCATTAGGTTTTCTAATTGTTGTGTTGTTTCGTTTATAGAATTTGAAACTCGAACTAAATCATCATCTCCTTTAAGCTTAATTCTCGTTTTTAATCTTCCCGATTTAATATAATTCAAATTCTTTTCAATATTGGATATTTTGATTTGAGTATTTCTAGCTATACTGAATAGTCCGATAGTTATAAAAATTGCAGAAAAAATAAATGATACTAAAAATATTTGGTTAATAGTTTTATTAATTTGTATTAGTGTAGTAAGTGATTGTGCAGAAACAAACAAATCACTATTGATCTTTGATAATAAGGCTCTAGCGCTTAATCTTTTTCCTTTTTCTCCAATCAATTCAACATTATGAAAGCCCTCTTTAAGATTAATAATATTTTCTGGAAAAATAGCCCCTTTAACTATCCTTCCTACGTAGCCATATGAATTTGGTGCAATCATATAATAGCTATCTTTTGAAGATCTTAGAGTAAGTTTTTTTTCTGACTGCCACACTAAACTTATGGATTCAATATCGTAAGATAATTTTTTATCTATGTTCTCAATTATTTTTTTTTCTATTAATAAATTTGTAATTAACCAACAAAGTAAAAAAATTAAGGTATATATATTTATTAAAACAAAAGCTTGCCTTATAGCTGACATTCTCCAGTATTTCTTGTATAAATTACTTAGATTTATAAACATATCCTGAACTTCTAATAGTGCTAATTAACTTATCATTGAAAGGTTTTTCAATTTTAGATCTTAGCCTACTAATATGTGTTTCCACAATACTCGTAGTAGGATCGTGATTTATATTCCAAACTAATTCTAAAAGCATAGATTTAGTTAACTTCTGTCCCTCAAAACGAATAAAATATTCTAAAATCATCAGTTCCTTGTTATTGAGTTCAATTTTTTGTTTTTGCCTAAAACATTGCCTATTTGTTAAATCTATTTCTAGATCACCAGACCTTAAAAAATCACTTGATGCTTTATTTTTTTTAAAGTTAGTTCTTTTACTAAGAGCATTAATTCTAGAAATTAACTCTTCTAATGCAAAGGGTTTAGATAAATAATCATCACCTCCTGCATCAAAGCCCTGAATTCTATTATCAATATCATTAAGTGCAGTTAAAAATATAGTTGGAGTATCAATACCTCTTTCTCTAATATTTTTAATCATTTCTAGACCGTCTAAACCCGGAACCATCCGATCGATTACCATTATGTCATATTGAATCTTTAATCCAGCGATTAGAGCTTTGTCCCCATCTGTGAATAAATCAACTGAATTACCTATTTTGTTTAAGTTTTCTTTTAACCAGGGACCTAAAGAACCATCATCTTCTAGTAATAAAATTTTCATCTTATTCCTTTTCAATCCTATGTTTTGAATTCTTACAAAATTGTAAAGTTAAATAAATATGCATGTCAGGTATATAATATAATATTTATATTTAGAATGTCATAAAAAGGAGGAATTTTATGAAATCATTACTTTCAAAGATTGTTGCAGTTATTTTTTTAATGGTAATTGCTTCAACTAATTCATATGCGGATAAAATCCGTATTGCACTAGCAGAGACACCATCAGATGAATTAGCAGCATTTTTTGTTGCTCTTGATCGTGCTAAAGCTAACGGACTGGATTATGAATGGACTGCTTTTGCGGATGAAGAATTAGCTATTCAATCAATATTAAGTGGTCAAATGGATATTGGTTTTGGAACACCTTATTCTGCAATGCAAAAATCTAAGGCTCCAATTAGAATTATATTTCAATTGTCTAAGTTAAAGTTTTTTCCTGTAACTACTTATGACTATGATAAACTTGAAGACCTCAATGGCGAACCAATTCTTCTTCACTCACGTGGAGGCGGTACAGACTCTATCGCTAACGTGATTGAGGACAAACTTGGAATAAAATTTGGTGAAAGATCTTATATTTCTGGTTCTTCAAATAGAGTTGCCGCATTACTCGCTAATCAAGCAAAAGCAACAATAATTGATTTATCTAATAAAAATAAAATTACAGCTTCTCATGGGGATCAATTTCATGCACTTCCAATGTTTGATGTTGATGCAAGTGATGAGGCATTATTTGCAAATTTAGATTGGATTAAATCTAATTCTGCAGATGTAGATATTTTTGTTAAAGCTCTATTAAGTGTTTATAGAGATATGGCTAATGACCCAACTATTATTAGAAGAGAGACTAATCCTGATGGACCTATCGGTGAATTACCTGAAGAAGTTTTAGGTGAGTTAGATGGTTTTTATGCTGATGCAGTCGCTGGTGGCCTTTACGATGTCAATGGTGGTGGTGCAGTTGCGGCTAATGCTGACATGGAATGGTATCATAAAGCTGGCCAACTAACTGGGGACTTTGGTGACTTAGATATCAATGATTTCTGGTATCTTAAACCACTTCAAGACGCTAATTAAAAAAAAATATGTATTTAAGAGTTAGCTGCTAAACTAGCAGCTAACCTCTTTATAAAAATGCTATCTAGATCTTTTTTTCTTAAAATATTGTCAGGAGCGCTCATATTTGGTGCCTGGGAATATGCTGGTAGAGTTGGAGTTAATTACGCACTACCAACTTTCCTAGAGTCTATGAAAGCATTAATAGACATGACCATTAGCGGTTTAATTTTCCAAGCTTATGCAGACACATTAAGACCACTAGTCGTAGGAGTTCTTATTTCAGCTTTTATAGGAATAGGTATTGGAGTATGGGTAGGTTTAAGTGAAAAATTTGATTGGTTAATTTCACCTATATTTATAATTATGCAAGCGGCTCCATTAGCAGCATTAATACCACTTCTGATAATGGCTTATGGTATTGGTCTCACTTCAAAAGTTTTTGTTGTTTGTATCATGGCAATGCCTGTAATTGTTCTTAATACTAGTGTTGCTGTTAAAAATACACCTTCCTCTGTTAAAGAAATGGCTCGTTCTTTTCTTGGAAGCAGAAAGGATGTTATTCTAAAAATTATTATTCCGTCAGCTTCTCCAGTAATATTTGCTGGATTAAGATTAGGCGTCTCCGCTGGTTTCATAGGTGCTATTTTAGCTGAATTAAAAATCACACCAACTGGCGTAGGGGATATTATATCCTATAGCCGAATGACAGCTGATTACCCTAGTATGTATGCTGCTATATTTTCTATAATTCTATTAGCTGTCATATTTTTAAATATTTTGGAAAAAATTGAAGATGTTTTATTTAAAGGAAATAATCAAGGTTATATATCTTGATCAATAAAAAGGAGATTAAAGGATATGTCTAATGATCAAATTGAAAATGCTGTAACAGTTAAAAATGTTTATAAAAACTATGGTGATGTTGAGGCTTTAAGAGATTTATCATTGGAGTTTCCAAAAGGTCAATTAACTTCTCTTTTAGGTCCTTCTGGTTGTGGTAAAACAACACTTTTAAAGATTATAGCTGGACTTCTTCCTGCTACACAAGGTGAAGTATTAGTTAATGGACAGCCAGTAAATAAACCCGGTCCAGATAGAGCATTTGTTTTTCAGGATTTTGCTCTAATGCCTTGGGCAAGTGTAATTAGAAATGTAGCTTTTGGATTAGAGCTAAGGGGTGTAAATAAATCTGAAAGAGAAAGCATAGCTACTAAATATATAAAAGATGTTGGTCTTACTGGTTTCGAACATAGTTTTCCCCATGAATTGTCTGGTGGTATGAGACAAAGAGTAGGTTTAGCAAGAGCATTAAGTGTAGATTCTCCAGTGCTCTTAATGGATGAGCCTTTTTCTGCAGTTGATGAGCAAACTAGAAGAAAATTTCAAGAAGATTTACTTAATCTAGTTAAAAATGAAAATAAAACTTTTATATTTGTAACACATTCTATTGAGGAAGCTGTTTACGTATCTGATCAAGTAGCATTACTATTACCTCGTCCTAGTAGAGTGTCAGAAATTATAAAGCCAAGTAGTTTTAAGAATAAAGATATTAATAGTATACGAAAAGATAGTGAATATTTAGATACAGTTGAAAGAATTTGGAAATCATTGAGATCATATGTTGAGTAGAATTTTATAATGTATTTATTTGGTTATAGATTACCTGGTATGTCCTCTTTAATTCTTTGGGGATTGTTATGGGAAATCTTAGGTCAAATGGAAGTTTCTTTTTTTCTCCCTCCGTTGACAGCAATATTTAGTACACTGGGAGAAATTTATAATTCTAAAGCTTTTATAAGGGCCTTGTACGAGACGGGCTACTCATTTTTAGCTGGTGTCTTTTTTGCTGTAATAATTGGAATTCCCACTGGTATCTTAATGGGAAAAAATAAATTATTAGATGAACTTCTCCTTCCTTGGGTTAACACTTTCATGAGTGCACCTTTGACTGCATTAGTTCCAGTTTTAATGGTCCTTTTTGGTTTCGGACTTAAATCTATTATTATTACAACTACACTATTTGCTATCTGGATTATAATTTTAAACTCAAGAGCGGGTGTAATGCAAATTAATCGCTCATTAGTTGACATGGCTAATTCTTTTGGTGCTTCTCCTATAGATGCTTTTATTAAGATTTACTTTTGGGCTGCTTTACCTGAGATATTAGGTGGGGTTCGTATAGGATTTATTAGAGCTGTCAAAGGAGTTATTATTGCTCAGCTTTTAATATCTATAGTAGGATTTGGTGCTCTATTTGAGCTCTATTCGTCTAGGTTTTTAATGACTCACTTTTGGGCCGTTATCATTGTTTTGTTTGCATTAGCATTCACTTTGTCAGAGCTTTTAGGAGTGCTGGCAAGAAAAGTTGATTACTATGCATCAAAACGTAATTAATTATAATAAGGAGAAGAAAAAAATGTCTAATTTAGTAATCCCTGCACCTAAGCAGATTACGATACCAATTAAAGGAAGCGATCAAGAATTTCCTGTAAGAAGAGTTTATTGCATAGGTAGAAATTATGCTGCGCACACTATAGAAATGGGCTTTGATCCTGATAAGGAACCCCCATTCTTTTTCCAAAAGAATACAGATAATATTGATACCTCTGGTGAGTTTCCATATCCTCCCGAGTCAAATGATGTTCATTATGAATTAGAATTAATAGTAGCTCTTAAAAGTGGGGGCTCAAACATTTCTGAAGAAAATGCATACGATCATATATATGGTTTTGGAATAGGATTTGATATGACCAGGAGAGACTTACAAGGTGTTTGTAAAAAAATGGGCCGACCTTGGGAAATAGGAAAAGCATTTGAAAGATCTGCTCCAATGGGAACAATTACACAAATTAGTGAAGCTGGTAATATGGAAAAAGGAAATATAAAACTATCTGTTAATGGTGTAACACGCCAAGATGGTGATTTGGATATGATGATTTGGAAAATTCCAGAACAGATAGCTCATTTATCTAAATATTATGATATTAGTGCAGGTGATTTGATTATGACCGGTACCCCAGCTGGAGTGGGACCCATAATTAAAGGTGATAAACTTATTGGAACCATTGATAATCTTGAGACACTTGAAATAGTTGTAATTTAAATATTACAATTTAATTTATTTTTAATGTTTTAAGGGATAGTTAAAATGACTAATTATGAAATTAATAGCCTAACTCCAACTATTGGAGCTGAAATATCAGGCATAGATTTATCTAACAATCTTAACTCACAAGTCCTTGATAATATTTATAAAAACTTAATAGACCATAAGGTTATATTCTTTCGCAATCAGAATTTAAAACCAGAGGACCATGTTGCTTTTGCTAAAAGTTTCGGAGATATTGAACCTCCTCATCCAATCTATCCACATGTAGAAAATTTTCCTGAAATTACTTTGTTGGAAAATGATCCAACAAACCCACCTGATACAGATGAATGGCATACTGATGTAACATTTAAAACAGAACCTCCTTTCACTTCTATTTTATATAGTAAAGAAATACCTCCATCTGGTGGTGATACTTTATGGTGCTCCTTAATTGCTATTTACGACGCACTACCTAATAATATTAAGACAGAATTAGAATCAAAGAGGGCTATTCATGATATGGGAGCTTTTAGAAATAATTTTAGTAGTGAAGATAATGAAGAATATTCTAAAAAATTAAACGCTGGTTTTGAAAAATTTGGTAACGCAGTTCACTCTGTTGTAAAAGTGCACCCAATTTTAAATAAAAAGTTTTTATATATTAATCCTAGTTTTACTCGCCATATTATTGGTATGGATATGACTGACTCTAATAATTTACTATCTTATCTTTTTAATTTTATGACTAAGCCCCAGTTTCAAGTGAGATTTAAGTGGACACCAAATACGTTAGCTCTTTGGGATAATAGATGTACCATGCATTATGCAATTGGAGATTACATGCCTCATCGAAGAGTTATGAATAGAATAACTGTTTTAAATGACAAAAGAGATAAATCTTAAATATCTTTTAATATTTTAAACTTTTAATTTTATATGATAATAATTCACCTATGATTGATAAAAAAAAATTTTATATAAATGGTGAATGGGTAGATCCAAGCGTACCAAATGATCACAAAGTCATAGATCCTTCAAATGAAGAACCATACGTTACAATCTCTTTAGGAGGTACTGAAGATACAAACAAAGCTGTGTCAGCCGCTAAAAATTCATTTAATACTTGGAAGAATTCTTCTAAAGAAGAAAGATTGAGCCTTCTGGAAAAATTACTAAAGATTTATATTTCTCGTTCAGAAGAAATGACCAAAGCTATATCTATTGAGTTAGGTGCTCCCATGGATTGGGCTTCATCTGCTCAAATGTCTTCAGGGCAGTCACATATAGAGGATTTTATTAAAAGACTTAAGGAATTTGAATTTGAGTCAAAATTTGAAGATGGTTCAAATAATCATATTGTTTATGAACCAATTGGTGTTTGTGGACTAATTACCCCATGGAATTGGCCTATTAACCAAATAGCCCTAAAAGTAATACCAGCTTTTGTTACTGGCTGTACAATGATATTAAAACCATCTGAAATGGCGCCATTATCAGCCATGTTATTTACCGAAATGATACATGAAGCGGGATTTCCTCCTGGTGTGTTTAATTTAGTTAACGGTGATGGAGCAGGCGTAGGTACTCAAATTTCAAGTCATCCTGGTATAGATATGGTTTCATTTACAGGGTCAACGAGAGCTGGAAAATTAATTTCTAAAAATGCAGCTGATACCATTAAAAGGGTATGTTTAGAGCTTGGTGGTAAGGGAGGAAATATAGTATTTTCAGATGCTTATCCCGAAGCAATAAGAGATGGTGTAAGAAATATAATGAGTAATTCAGGTCAATCCTGTGATGCTCCTACTCGTATGTTAGTTGAAAAATCAATTTATGAGAGAGCTGTCCAAGAAGCTGCTGATGAAGCCAATAAAATAGGTGTTGATTTACCATCTAAATCGGGTGATCACATAGGCCCAGTAATTAACAAAACTCAATTTGAAAAAATACAATCTTTAATTCAAAGTGGCATTGATGAAGGAGCAACATTAGTTGCCGGTGGTGCTGGTAGACCATCTAATTTTGATAAGGGTTATTATGTTAAACCAACTGTATTTACTAATGTTGAGAATAATATGAGAATAGCAAAAGAGGAAATTTTTGGACCAGTTTTGTCTATTATACCTTTTGAAACAGAAGAAGAAGCAATAGCAATTACTAATGATACTCCTTACGGTCTAGGAAACTTTTTACAAACTGAAGATAAAGAAAGAGCTCGAAGAGTTTCTAAGCAATTAAGGGCAGGAGTAGTTCAAATCAATGGCAATGCTCCTGATGCTGGAACTCCTTTTGGAGGTTATAATCAATCAGGTAACGGAAGAGAAGGGGGTACTTGGGGTTTACATGAATATCTTGAAGTTAAAACCATTAGTGGGTGGAAATAAATGATTGGCTTTGTAATGGTTGGCACCAACGATTTAGATAAAGCAATCAACTTTTATGACTCTATCTTAGATATAATTGACCTAAAGAGGGTAGGAAAAACTGATACCTATGCATCTTATGCCCCAAAAAATAATTTAGAGGCTATAGAATTTTATGTGACCACTCCTTACAATAATGAAAAAGCAACCATAGGTAATGGAACTCAAATTTCATTTTATATTGACTCAAAAGATAAAGTTGACTCTTTTCACTCCTCAGCATTAAGTTTGGGCGCTCAAGATGAGGGAGCCCCAGGGGAGAGATATGAGGGGGAATATTATTCATATTTAAGAGATTTGGATGGTAATAAAATTTGTGGATACACTTTCTTTAAAAGTAAAATATAATTTTTACTATCAAAAATAAAATTGAATTACTGTGTCTTACTCTAACATAGAGAATAAATTTAGTTCTAACGAATTAGTCATATTAGATGGGGGTATGGGTTCTGAATTAGAAAAACTTGGTGCCTCTATTGATAAAGATCTTTGGTCGGGAAGATGCTCAATAGATAGTCCAGAAATAGTTCATGAAGTTCATCAAAATTTTGTCAACTCCGGAGTAGATGTCATAACAACAAATACCTATGCAAGCACTCCCATTTCTATGAAAGAGTATGGATATGGGGGCTTTATAGACGATTGGAATAAAGCTAGTGTTAAAATTGCTAGACAAGTTGCTGATATTTCTGATCATGAAATAGCAGTAGCAGGATCTGTATCTACATGCGGAAGTTGGGATAGAATTGAACCAGAACACTTAAAACCTGGGTTTGATCAGCAAATAAGTATTTTGTCTGATGCGGGTGTGGATCTAATTATCCTTGAAGCTATGACTTCATCCTCTAGAACAATCGAAACTATTCTTGAATGCTCTAATAAAACTAACCTACCAGTTTGGCTTTCAATTTCATGTGCTTTGGACAGAGAACAGAATAAATTAATGCTTGGCTATCAAGAGAGCATAAATCATTCAAAAGCTTTTTTTTATGAAGATTTTGAAGTAGCACTTAATAAATTTATTAGCATATATGATGGTCCTATACTTATTGCTCATACTGACTTTAAAATTACAAATCAAGCAGTTAAAGAGATAAGAAAAAATTACAAAGGAATTATTGGTGCTTATCCAAATAACGGGTTTTTTGAAAAACCATATTGGAATACAACAGAAGATATTTTACCTAATAATTATTGTGAAGAGGCAAAGCTGTGGATTGAAAGCGGTGCTCAAATAATTGGTGGTTGTTGTGGTATCGGACCAAGCCATATAAAGGCCTTATCTGATCTTGGGTAAGAAAATATTAATTTTTATTTATTAATGACTCTTTGTAGTTTGAAGCAATATTCTTTAGACTTTCAATATTGATATCTATTCCAAGACCTGGTTTATCATCTAATTCAATAATACCATTGCTTATGGTAAAATTAGTATTACTAAATTTTAATGCATGAGGAATATATTCAGGAAAAAATTCTGCCATTTCTGTATTAGGGGAACTTTTACAAACATGAAGCATAGCAGATGCTGCTATAGACATTGAATTCCAACAATGAGGTGTAACTTTTACTTCTTTTTTATTAGATAATTCTGCAATTTTTAAAAAATCTATAATTCCTCCAACACCTGCAATATCTGGATTAAATATATCTACAGCTTCTGCAATCAACGTTTCAATATAGTGATATACTCCAAATTGTCTTTCTCCTGTTACAATTTTTAAACCTGTTTCATTTTTTATTTTTTTAAGCATGCTTGTAGCTTCACCTTCAAAGGGTTCTTCAAACCAATAAGGATTAAATTCCTTAATAAGAGGGGCAAATTTAAGTGCAATATTTGGATCTTTTGGACAAGCAAGATCAAGCATGAGAGGAGTTTTTGGTCCTATTCCATCTCTAATTTTAGAAACACATATTTTAGCCTCCTCAATAGTTCTATTCTGTAATGGATATATTTTAATCCCACCATAACCTTGATTTAGTAGTTCAATAGCTCTAGAAGAAATTTCTTCATTGTTTTTATACTTATCACTCCATATCGTTGCATAGACTGGTATCTCTTTTTTAGAATTATTTGATAAAACTTTATAAAGGGGTTTATTTTCTTGTTTTCCTTTGATGTCCCATAGGCTCATTTCTATCGCGCTAGTAGCAGCAGAAAAATCTATACCGCGGTGACCATCTGCAATTATTTTAACTTCATTATGAAAGATTTCAGGGTTTAGGTCATCTATGTTTGATAATGATGTAATCAAATCATGTATTATTTGAACAACACCTTTTTCTCTAGTAGGTAAAGTAAATGCTTCTCCCCATCCTTCATAGTCATCAGCAGTAGTGAGTTTTACGAATAAAAAATTTTTTATTTGCGACCAACCATCGTCACTAAGTTCAGACTTTGTAATCCATGTTTCAACTTTTGATATATTAATCATCGTTATTATTAATTAAATCTTTCAATAAGATTTTTTAAATGATTATGTGTTACACCACAACATCCACCAATAATTTGAATACCATCATCAATTAAATCTATACATGAATTAGCAAATTCTTCTTCTGAAGAAGTGATAATTGCCTTATGGGTACTGGTATCAAATTTATGAATCTCAGGATAAAACATTATGGGTCCATTCCAATTTTCCTTTAAAACTCTCAAACCATGAGAACTATCCTGAAACCAAGTATGCATTATTCCATAAACATCTCCTCCAATATTAGTTAGGGTTTTAATAATATCCTCTAATAGAATGATTTTATCTTCAGGCAAGAAACTAGGTTGTTCTTTATATTTACTTTCATCGTAAATTAAGGATTTTTCTTTTTCTGCTCTAAAACTCCTACCTATTACTGTGTTATCAAATTTATTAATACAACAACTCAAACCAACCCATACCGGGAGCCCTGTTTTTAAAGCAGCATTTAATAGCATTTTAGAATGATCAATGTCTAATAGCATTTCCAATAATAGAATGTCTGCACCAGAGTCCTTCAATATATGAGCTGCTTCTATGTAATTTTTTTCCTCTTGATTGTATGAAGGAATAAATTTTGGGTCGGGAACGAATTCATTTTCTTTTAATGCAAAGAAATTTGATAGACTGCCTGCTATAGCTATTCTATTTTCTTTATTAGTATTTTTAATAGCTTTTTTAGCTAATCTAACAGACTCAGATAGAAATTTTACTGTTTCATTTTCACAGCTTAAGCTATTTAAAACATGCCTATTAGTGGCAAAAGTATTGGCAGTAATAATATCACATCCAGCTTTGATAAAATTTTCATGAACTTGTATTACTATTTCGGGGGATGTCTTTGTTGCTAAGGCAGCAAAAGCTGGACTCATTTCCCCACCAAGTTTTTCTATTTCAGATCCATTACCCCCATCTAAAAAAATTTTATTCTTATTTTTTAATTTTTCTTTAAATATCATTAATTTTTAGGATTGGGCGCTAATACAACTGCTAATACTCCCCCAAGTACTATCATTGAGCTTCCTATTATTTCACGCCAACCAAAGGGCTCATCAGTAAGAATACCAGAGCTTGTTACTCCAACTACTATTTCTGATAAAAAAAGAATAGAGCACAAACCTGCACCAAGTTTACTAGGTGACCAAAAAATGACTATACCAGTTGGTATGAAATAAAAGACAGATATAACAAATAAGAATGTAAACACTGAAGTAAATGCTTCTATTCCTGGCATTGGTCCTAAATAACCAGAAAGTATGAAACCTGCTGCTATGTTAAATAAGCTTCCATAAAAAAAGAATGAAAAAATAGTTGGAAATACACCATCTGTTTTAACTATTTCTAAACGGATCATTCCAGCTGCAAATAAAGCTCCACCCGCAAGTGCCAACCAATCTCCCATATTTTCAGGAAGAGGGATTATTGTTTGTTTACTGAAAACTACCCACAAGCCACCAAGTGCGAGCCCTAACGTTAATGCCCTTTCAAGACCTGGTTTTTTTTTTAAAAATACCATCTCAAATATTGTTGTCCAGATAGGTGTCATATAAAAAAGTATTAAAGCACGAACTACATCAGTTAAAAGAAAGCTTAAAGCATAGCAAATGAAACCACCTCCAGCCAATAAACCTGTAATTGGCAATTCTAATCCACTTGTTCTTCCTTTTATCTTTCGCCAAACAGCAATAGGAGACAATATTAAAACTCCAATTATCATTTGTGCAATTGTACCCCAGCCACCAGTAAGACCACCATCTTCTAATATTCTTTGAGGTAACCAGTAAATCCCCCAAGCACCTGCTGAAATTGCTAATGCAAACGCTATTTTATAATGGTGTGGGTGTCTCATCACTTTTTAATTTAATAAAGGTTTATTTTTACTGTAATTAAATACTTGTTCATATTGTTTTGCAAAGGCAAATAACTTTAAATCATCTTTCCTTTTAGCTATGATTTGCATACCCATTGGAAAACCTTTTTTATTAAAACCAATTGGAATTGTCATTGTAGGCAGTTCTAAAAGACTTGATAGGATAAATATTTCTAACCATCGATGATATGTATCTATATTTATATGATTAATAGTTTCTGGAAATTGTTTGTACTTATCAAAAGGAAAAACCTGAGCAGAAGGTAAAGCTAAAAAATCATAATTATTAAAAATATTATTTATTTGTTGAGTACATTTATTTTTTTGTTCTAAAGCAATATTTAAATCATCATCACTAATATTTTTTCCTAGGTTATATTCCCAAATTGCTTGAAATGTCATTGTATCTATATTTTCTATATTCATACTTACTATATCTTCATAAATACCTTTAGATCTAAAGGTAACCCAGCTTTTCCATAAGGCTTCATGGTCAAGATCAGGTTTTAAAAATTCAGCTTTTAAGTTTAAAGTTTCTAAATTAACTAATGCATTTTCACATAAATCTAAAATCCCATCTTCATATTTGTAATTCCCATTCATGTCAGAAAGCCATCCTAATTTATAAGATGAAAAAATATCCCTATTAATATTCTTGCTATTAAAAAAATCAGTTAAATCAAAAGATTGTTTATCAAGAGCATCACTGCCTATTATTACATCTAATAAAATTGCCATATCTTCTGGTGTTTTAGCAAAACAACCTGGTGTTGTGAGTATTGGTAATTTTTTTTTTGGATTTCCTCTTTCAACTGAAATTAATCCAGGCGTTGGTCTAAATCCATAAATATTTGCAAAAGCTGCGGGTCCTCTGCATGATCCCATTTGATCCGTTCCATCAGCAAAAGGCAATAAACCTGCAGCTACAGCTGTACTAGCTCCACCACTTGAGCCAGCTGCCGATTTTGAGAAATCGTAAACATTAGAAGTAGGGCCAAAGAGTCTATTTATAGTATGTCCACCAACTCCCAATTCTGCCGTATTAGTTTTACCAATTATTAATGCTCCACTTTTAATCAAACGATTAACAAATAAAGTATTTTTTAAAGGAGTATTATTTTTAGATCCTGGAAAACCATAGGTTGTTTTTAATCCAACAACATCAGTTAAATCTTTTATAGCAATTGGTAATCCATTTAATGGTTTATTTTTTTCCTTTAAATTATCTTTTGATATCGCTTCTTTTATTATTAATTCTCTATCTTTTTGTAAAACTATTGCATTTAATTGAGGATTATACTTATCAATTCTATCGAGATAATACTCAGCAACTTCCTTAATGGAAACTGTTCGATCTTTTATATTATTTAAAATTTCTTGGACTGATAGGTCTTCAAGCATCAAAGCCTAACGTGCTTTTTTAATGCTTTGGAGAACAATTGCTTCTAATTCATCTAAAGATGCTTTTTTAGGGTTAGTGGCATATGCTTGATCAAGCATAGCTTTTTCTGCAATTCTTTTAGCGCAATCTTCTGGAACATTTATTTCACTTAAACTTTTAGGAATATTTACTCTATCAAGTATACTCTCAATATTTTTTATGAATGAGTCTACTGAATGATTTTCAAATTGCATCGCTTCTGACATTCTTTGCACTTTTTCTTCCATTCCTATTAAGTTGTAGCGAAGAACAACTGGCAAAACGATTGCGTTAGTTAATCCATGATGAGTATTAAACTCTGCACCAATCATATGAGAAATAGAGTGAACATTTCCAAGGCCTTTTAAAAATGAAATACCTCCTAAATAGGAACCCACTATCATTCCACCTCTTGCTAAAAGGTTTTGGGGTTCTTCCACTGCTAGAACTAGTGATTTTGATATTAAATTTAGACTTTCTATTGCAGCTCCATCGCAAAGTGGATGGAAACCTGGAACACAATATCCCTCAATGCTATGAACTAATGCATCTACACCTGTCCAAGCAGTTAAATTAGATGGTAATTCCAAAGTTAATTCTGGATCTACTAGTGTGAAAAGAGGTCTGACATCCGGATGCCAAATACAAAATTTCATACCTTTTTCAAGATGAGTTACCATAGCCGTTATTTCAGTTTCAGCACCCGTGCCTGCAGTTGTGGGAATTGTAATAATCTTTGGAAAAGCATTTTCTTTTGTTATTTCCTTAGGAGTTTGCTCAAATTCTAAATCCCATAAAGGAATTTCACTATTTACAGTTAAACAAATAGCTTTTCCTCCGTCCATGGCACTACCACCACCAATCGCAATAATGGCATCATGTTGACCATTCTTGAACTGTGCGCAACCTTTAGCTATTTCATCATCTCGAGGATTAGGTGAGATTTCAAAATAAAAGGAACATTTTATATCCTTTTCTGAAAGTAATGTTTCTAGATTTTTAATAAATGATAAATTCTTACTTCCACTATCTGAAACAATTAAGGGATTTTTAATATTATTATTTTGGCATAATTGACCAATTTCTTTAATTCTACCGGGCCCATAAATTGTATCTGTAGGAAAATCCCAATTCTGATTAGATAGGATGTCTGATTCATTGAGCTTAAAGTTTTTCATTTGATCTAATTTTATAACAATTTAAAAATGAAAATACATGATTAATTTTTTAAGTAATCAAAAAAATACATTCCTTGCAATTACAGCAATGGTAATAGGAGTTATATTTATAGATATTCACGGACTCATCGTTAAATTCTTGGGAGGTGAATATTCTACAATTCAATTAGCTCTTTTTAGAAATACTTTTGCAATTATACCATTAATATTATTATTAATTTATAATAAAGAAAGCTCATCTCTTTTTAATAACTTAACTAAGAAATTTATTTTATTTTGTATTATTAGAGGTTCCTGTTTTCTATTAATTAATGTTCTTTATTACATTGCAATAAATAATATGGAGTTTGCAACAGCTTCAACACTGACATTTTCTTCAACTTTTTTTATAGTCATTTTATCTATCTTTTTTTTAAGTGATAAAGTTGGGATATATAGATGGTCAGCAGTAATAATAGGATTTATTGGCGTTGTCATGATAATGAAACCAAATAGTAGTATATTTTCTTATTACTCAATATTACCAATACTTGTAGCTTTTTTATGGGCTGTACAGGTTATTGTTTTAAAATTTATACCAAATAACTACTCAACAGGTAAAATTCAATTCTATTCACTTTCCTCATCTTTCCTTGGATCTTTGCTCTTAATTTTTTTTACCACTGGTCATACTAATATAGAAAGCCAAGGCGATTTTTTCATATTATCTCTAATTGGAATTTTTGGAGGAACTGCAGCTATTCTTTTTATTTATTCATATCGATTAATTGCTGCAAGTAAAATTGCTGTATTTGAATATTTGGCTATACCTTCATCTTTTATTTTAGCTTGGATATTTTTTGGTGAAGCACCATTTGATCAGTTATTTCCTGGTGTTCTTTTGATTGTATTTGCAGGTTTAATAATTATTTGGAGAGATAAAAATAAAAAGGCTAATAAGAAAATATAAATTCTTTAATTAGTTTGATTTCATAGATTTCATAACAATAGTGCGATCTATTTCACCAATTAATTCACCTGATTGAGAGTCAATTATAGGATAGGGGGTATCATTCTCACAGATTTGATCAATCAATGTTTCAATTTTAGCATTATCATTAATACATTTTGTTTTATCTAAAAAAAGACTCTTTGCTTTTTCTGAACAATCTTTCCTCATAACTTTACCCGCACTTAAAACTTTGTATTTTGGAACATCTTCACAAAAATCCTTAACGTATTGATCGATTGGATTTGCGACAATTTCTTCTGGTGTTCCAACTTGAGAAATTTCGCCATCTTTCATAATAGCAATGTGATCTCCCATCTTAATAGCTTCTAGAAAATCATGAGTAATAAAAACCATAGTACGTTGTAATTTTCTTTGAATATCTAGTAGTTCATCTTGCATTTCTCTTCTAATGAGAGGATCTAAAGCTGAAAATGGTTCGTCGAATATTAAAATTTCAGGTTCCACTGCCATAGCTCGAGCTAAACCGACTCTTTGTTGCATACCTCCAGATAATTCTCTTGGGTAATTATTATGCCATCCTTTTAGGCCTACTAAATTTAAAGACTCCATGGCTTTGTCTAATCTATCTTGTTTTCTTTCTCCTCTTATTTCCAAACCATAAGATATATTTTCAAGAACAGTTCTATGCGGAAAAAGTCCAAAGTGCTGAAACACCATGCTCATTTTATTTCTTCTCAGATCTAATAATTTATTTCTACTTATTTTAGTTACATCAGTATCATCTATTATTACAGAACCTGATGTAGGCTCAATTAATCTTGTAAGACATCTTACTAATGTAGATTTTCCACTTCCTGAAAGACCCATAACAACGAAAGTTTCACCTTTTTGGATAGAGAAGCTTACATCTTTTACAGCTACAACATGACCTGTTTTTTCCTGAACCTCGTCTCTTGATAGTTTAAGGTCGAGATTTTTTAATATATTTTTTTCGTTATTTCCAAATATTTTCCATATATTTTTACAAACTATTTTATCCATAACCTATATAACCACTTACTTATTATAATTGTGAATTAATACTTTTAAAATACAAGAATTTTTATAAATTCATATATCGAGGAATTATATTTTTAAATTATGGCTGTTATGCAAAACATTGAGGATAAGTATAAATTTAATAAAAATTTAATAGTTTACTTAAGTATATTTGTAGTAGGGGCTATTGCTTACTATCTCTCAATTATTAATGAGGATCCCTCGGTATTCCCCAAATCTATTACGGATGAATTCAAATTTACTGCATGGATTAATGCTGGTGAAGATTATCTGAAAGAGAACTATAGATGGATTACTAGATTGTTTGCTTCTTTTCTTAAAGCTGGTTATACGGCATTAGAAAATTTCTTTGTCACTTCCCCATGGATATTAGTAATGTCTTTAGTTGCTCTTCCAGCCTTAGCATATGGCGGTATAAAGCTTTCTTTATTTTGTATTTTCACAGTTTATTTTTGGGGAGCAGTAGATATGTGGGATGTGTCCATGCAAACTTTATCTTTAATGGGTTTATCTGTAATTTTATCAATAATCTTTGGTGTAACTCTTGGAATATTTAGTTCACAAAGTGATAGATTTGAAAATTTCTTAAAACCTATTCTTGATACTATGCAGGTTATGCCAGCCTTTGTTTATCTATTTCCTGCCATGTTCTTTTTTGGCATTGGTGGAGCTCCAGCTATTATTGCAACTTTAATTTATGCTATGCCTCCTATAATAAGATTAACTAATTTAGGAATTAGACAAGTTTCAAAAGAAACTATTGAGTCCGCAGAGTCTTTTGGTTCAAACAAAATACAACTTTTATTTAAAATCAAAATTCCAATGGCATTACCTAGTATTATGATGGGTGTTAATCAAACTATCATGATGGCTTTGGCCTTAGTTGTTTTAGCTACTTTTATAGGTGCAGAGGGTTTGGGTGGTCAAGTATGGCAAGCAATTAGAAAATTAGATGTGGGTTACGCAATGGAGGCAGGACTATGTATCTTATTTATGGCAATAATGTTTGACAGAATAAGTAGTGCCATCACTAAAGATAAACAGACTTTGCCAGAGGATGTTCAAAAATTTTATATACTTCCTCAAAATTGGCAAAGGTACACAATTGCAAATTTAATTGAATTACCCTTTAGATTAATTGTTAAATTAACTTATATAATTTTTTCTAATATCATTAATCTTTTTGCTATTACAGTTGATAAATTTATATCTATATTTAAAAAATCTTATAGTGGACTAGTTAGAGATTTTATAATTCAAAGATTTTTTTTATTCTCATCAGTACTAATATTCATTCTAATACTTTTATTTGATGCATACTTTTACACAATTGGCTCATTCCCTGAAACTTGGGCTATAGACATAGAAAAACCTATCGAGAATGCAGTTAAAGCTATGACACTAGATCCTGGTTTTATTGCTTTTGCTAAAGGAATGAGGGCATTTGTATATTTGTATTTACTCAATCCATTAAATTTATTTCTTACTCACACACCCTGGTGGTACACAATGACAGTTTTTATTATCATAGGTTATTTCACTGTGGGTATAAGATTTGCAATAATCACAGCATTATTATTAGCTTTCATAGGCGCTAGCGGTATGTGGATGCATTCAATGATTACTTTATCATCTGTCTTGGTTTCCGTTTTAATTTGTTTTGTAATCGGAGTACCTCTTGGAATTATAGCTTCTTATAATAAGTGGTATAGAGATATACAAAACGTTGTCTTAGATGCTATGCAAACTCTTCCTTATTTTTGCTATCTCATCCCAGTTTTAATGTTTTTTGGTGGAAATATAGTATCAGCTGTAATTGCCACCGTTATTTATGCTGTACCTCCTATTATAAGATTGACCGCACTTGGTTTATCCCAAGTATCTGGATCCTACTCAGAGGTTTCAAGGTCATTTGGTGGAACGGGTATTCAAACCTTAAACAAAGTTAAATTTCCGCTAGCAGTTCCTAGTCTTGTGATGGGCTTCAATCAAACTGTAATTATGGCATTTGCAATGCAGATAGTTACACCTTTGATTGGAGGAAAAGGTTTAGGCCTTCAAGTTTTTAATGCTCTTCAAAGATCAGATACCGGAAGAGGGTTGTCTGCTGGTTTGGCAATAGTACTACTAGCAATTATTATAGATAGAATATCCCATGCCTGGACAAAGAAACAAAGAATAGCTTTAGGATTAGATAAATCTTAATGGATCATGAGAATGATCTTCCTTTAACAGGATCACATTGGGGAACTTATCGTGCCAAGATAAAAAACGGTAAGATAGAAAAACTTATAGGGTGGGAGCATGATACTGATCCTTCTCCTATTGGTTCCGGTATCTTAGATATTCATAATAATTCAACTCGTATTGATGCACCAATGGTAAGAAAAAGTTGGTTAGAAAGTGGACCAGGATCTAAAAATAACTTAAGAGGTGTCGACTCATATATTGCAGTTTCTTGGGATGAAGCTGAAAAATTAATAGCAGATGAATTGAATAGGGTAAGAAATAATTTTGGTAACTCTTCAATATTCGGAGGCTCTTATGGTTGGGCTAGCGCTGGAAGATTTCATCACGCACAAAGTCAGCTCCATCGATTTTTGAATTGCATAGGGGGTTATACCAGATCAAAATTCACATATAGTTTTGCGGCAGCAGAAGCAATGGTCCCACATATATTAGGGAGCTATAGAGCTTATCTTGATACGTGCACTAGTTGGGATTCAATTAAAGAAAACACCGAATTGTTTGTTTGTTTTGGAGGAGTTCCTCTAAAAAATGGTCAGATTTCTCAAGGTGGAACAGGCAGCCATAATCAAAAAAAAAATATAATCGAAACAGCTGAAGCTGGAATTAAATTTATTAATTTTAGTCCCTTAAAATCTGATCTATTAGATGAGGTCAACGGAGAATGGTATGCCTTACGCCCAAATACCGATACTGCAATTATGTTAGGAATTGCCCATACTCTTCATGTAGAAAAGTTAAGTGATAAAGAATTTCTACAGAGCCACACAGAAGGTTTTGATCAGTTCCTTGAATATCTTTTAGGTAAAAATGATGGAGTTGAAAAAGATGCAGATTGGGCTTCAGAAATAAGTGAAATTTCTTCTGATAAAATTAAACAACTAGCGAGAACTATGGTTTCTAGAAGAACAATGATTTCAGTTAGCTGGTCACTGACTCGTCAAGATCATGGGGAGCAGCCCTTTTGGGCTGCAATCATGCTAGCCTCGATGATTGGCCAAATTGGTCTACCAGGTGGGGGTTTTGGTTTTGGCTATAGTGCTACAAATCATATTGGAGGTCAATTTACTATTATTCCTGGAGCGGCATTTCCCCAAACTGAAAATAAGATTGATGATTTTATTCCTGTAGCAAGAATAAGTGATATGTTGCTTAAACCTGGAGAAAAATTTGATTTTGATGGATCTACCTATACCTATCCAAATATAAAGATAGTTTATTGGGCAGGTGGAAATCCTTTCCATCATCACCAAGATTTAAATAGACTAAATTTAGCTTGGCAAAAACCTGATACTATTATTTGCAACGATTGGTGTTGGAACTCTCTTGCAAAAAGATCTGATATAGTTTTGCCTTGTACGACCCCTCTTGAACGCAAAGATATTATGATGACGCCTAGAGACCCTTATGTAGTCTCTATGTCCAAATTAATTGAACCACACGGTAAAGCTAAAAATGATTTTGAAATATTTAAAGGTATTTCTCGGGTTATGGGCTTAGAGCAAGATTTTACAGAGGGAAAAAATCAAGATCAATGGCAAGAATGGATATATGAACAAACCTTAAAACAATGCTCTGACTCAAATATTGAGATTCCATCCTATAAAGAGTTTCTTAAAAAAGGATGGTTTAAAGTAAAACCCCCAAAAGTACACACAATCATGCTAAAAGATTTTCGTAAAGATCCTTTAAATAATCCCTTAAATACTCCTAGTGGTAAAATCGAAATATATTCAAGAACTGTAGATAGTTTCAAATATGATGACTGTCCGGGACATCCTGTCTGGATAGAACCATGTGAATGGTTGGGAATGAAAAATAAACCTTACCCTCTCCATTTAATTTCTAATCAACCCAAAGACAAACTACACAGTCAAATGGATCATGGAAGTTTTAGTAAATCATTTAAAATTCAGGGGAGAGAGCCAATTGAAATGAACCCTAAAGATGCAGAGGATAGAAAAATTAAAAATGGAGATATTGTTAAACTTTTTAACGATAGGGGAGCTTGTTTAGCAGGAGTTAATATAAATAATAAAGTAAGAAAAGGTGTTGTTCAAATTAGTACAGGTGCATGGTATGATCCAGAAGATCCAAAAAAAATTAATACCCTTTGTAAGCATGGAAATCCAAATGTATTAACTAGAGATAAAGGAACCTCAAAACTTGGACAGGGTCCTATTGCTCATTCTTGCCTCATTGATATAGAGCTTTTTAAAAATAATGCACCAATAGTTACTGCTCATGTACCTCCAATAATTATTCGTGAAAATTAAATATATAATGATAAAAATTAAAAGTATAATTAATGGGTAACCTTCAAGAAGAGTCTGATTTAAAAAGTACTATAACAATTAGTGCTCGTCGATTTGAAGAGTCACCTTTTATTGAACGAACAAATACTCCTAATATGATAAGAGGAGTTTATGCTGGAAGATATTTTCCAATGCAAATAGATGAGGATCCAATTGAAAAATATTGGCTGCTAAGGCAAAAAGCGGTAATTTTTGATGTTCCAGAAAAACCAATAGAGATATCAGGACCTGATGCTAGCTCATTCCTAAATAAAGTATTAACGAGAGATATTACAAACGTTCAAGAAGGAAGGGGGTACTACGCTCTTGCCTGTACACCTCAAGGTGGAATTTTTATGGATGGGGTTATATTTAAATTTAATGACAATAAGTATTGGTATGTTCAAGCTGATGGTCCTTTTGAAGATTGGCTCATAGCACACAGTTCAAACTATAATATCAAAATTACTGATCCTAAATCTCGTGTGTTACAAATACAGGGACCAGCTTCTTTAGAAATAATGAAAAAGGCCTCTAGAGGAATAATAGATGAGAACATGAAATATTTTAGATCTGGTTTTTTTGATATCGGAGGACAAAAACTTTATGTTTCAAGGACAGGCTTTACTAATGAATTAGGTTTTGAAATATTCTCAGATGGACTAAAAACTGATCATTTGGCTTTGTGGGATCATTTAATGGAATGTGGTAAACCATTTGGAATGGAATTTTCAGCTTCAAGAGCAATGACGATAAGACGTATTGAGGGTGGAATATTTGGTAATTTAACAGATATAGATACATCTATGACACCTTTTGAAGCTGGACTTGGTCTCTTTGTAAATATGGATAAAAGTGATTTCATTGGAAAAGACTCTTTAAAAGAAAAAGATAAAAGAACCTGTCTTTTTGGCTTAACCTGTGAAAAAGCAGTCCCTGCAGCAGGTTCTAAAGTGATACTTAAAAATAAAATTGTGGGTTACGTGACTGCTGGTGTTCCATCACCTACATTGCAAATAGGAATAGGATATGTAAGGTTTTATGAACCTGACTCATGGATAGGACAAGATCTGTTGTTAGAGCTTCCAGATGGGGATTCATATGAAGCAAAAATAGTTAACCTCCCTTTTATTGACCTAGAAAAAAAAATAGTTCGTGGTCTAGATCGCTCAATTCCTTCAAAAAAAGAAGAGGTATTATTTAATGGAAAATAATTCTCTCAAAAACAAAAAAATTGTTATTACCGCTGGTGCTTCAGGTATTGGATTGGCAACAACAAAGTTATGTTTGTCCCGAGGTGCATGTGTATATGTTTGTGATATCAATTTAAAATTTATAGAAAAACTAAAACGAAATCCTTTAAACGGAAAAAAATTATTTATTTTTGAATGTGATACTTCACAAGAAGATCAAGTTAAAAGATTTTTTAATAACATTAAAAAGCAAACAAAAAAAATTGATGCACTTATAAATAATATAGGAATATCTGGTCCTACAGCCTCACTTGAAAAAATAGTCTCAACAGAATGGGATAAAACTCTTAACACAAATATTAATAGTTACTTCTATTTTACCAAATCAGCTATTTCTCTTTTAAAAAAATCTAAGAATGGTTCTATTATAAATATTTCTTCAACAGCAGGAATTTATGGTTTTCCCAATAGATCTGCTTATGCTGCAAGTAAATGGGCTGTTATAGGTATAACCAAAACTTTAGCAATGGAACTTGGAAAGTTTAATATTAGATCAAATGCTATTTGCCCTGGTTCTGTAAAAGGGGATAGAATGAATAGAGTAATTAAAGCTAAATCAAAAGTTACTAATAAAGCTGTTAAGAGTATCGAAAAAGACTTTGTATCAATGAGTTCAATGAAACAGTGGATATATGAAGACGATATTGCAAAAATGTGTTCTTTCTTAATTTCAGATGACTCTAGCAAGGTTTCAGGTCAAATTATTTCAGTAGATGGTAATACAGAAAGAATGGATTAATTTATCTTAATTTCTTTTCGAATTTTTTTCTTAACTTTAAGAGTTCAACTAAGTACTCATCTCTAATATTTGAAATTTCTGTAACTGATTTTCCTTTAGATTGTCTCTTAGTTCCCTCAACTAATTTATTTACTAATTTTTTCGTTAACTTAGGTGCTTTTAATTTTGTCCATGGGAGTTTTAAAGCAGGCCCAAATTGCTCTAACATATGGCTCATTCCAGAGTTTCCTCCAGCCAGATGAAAAGTTAAAAAAGTACCCATTAATGACCATCTTAATCCAGGACCATCTTCTATAGCTCTGTCTAAATCTTGCGTTGTTGCATAACCTTCACTAATTATATGTAGTCCTTCTCTCCACAATGCTTCTTGTAATCTGTCCGATAAATATCCTGGTAGTTCGTTTTTGACTATAATAGGGTTCATAGAGATAGATTTGTAAAATTGGAAAGTTTTATTGATTATTAATTCTGATGTTTTTTTTCCAGAAACAATTTCTACAGCAGGAAGTAAATAAACTGGATTAAATGGGTGACCTATAATAGTACGTTCTGGATTTTTACATTTTGAATAAATTCTCGTAGGAAGTAAACCAGAAGAACTGGATGAAATAATTGCATTAGTTTTTGATTTTTCACCAATTATTTTCATTAGATTTGTTTTTAATAAATAGTTTTCACTTACACATTCCTGAATAAAATCAGCTTCTTTTGTTGCTTCTTCAATTGAATGACAATATTTGAGGTTTTGAAGATTGAGTCTTGTTTTACCAAAAAATTTTTTTACATGCGGCCATGTTCTTTTGATTTCTTTAATTGATTTTTTATGTAATTCAAAATCCTTATCAAAAGTATAGACAATTTTATTATGAGCTAAGAAACGAATAATCCATCCAGTTCCTATAACACCGGTTCCTATTACAGCAACTTTTTTAAAATTTTTACTACTTGTGTTTAACAAGTTTTAATTTTTCTCTTGTCTCTGAGGGTGTCATAGCTGAAAAACCAAGTTCATTTACAATTCTTAAAGCCTTTTCAACTAATTGGGGGTTTGTTGCAAGCTTACCTTTAGATAAGTACAAATTATCTTCTAAGCCCACTCTGGGATTACCACCCATTAAAACTGTTTGTGCTACAAAAGGCATTTCATTTTTTGAAATAGCAAAAGCTGACCATACACCTTCTTGAGGCATAATATCTTTCATGGCAAGCATAGCTAATGTTGTTGCTGGAGCACCCCATGGTATACCTAAACACATCTGAAACATTGGTGGATCACTTAATAATCCTTCTTCATAAAGTTGCGCACCAAACCACATATTTCCTAAATCAAAAGCTTCTATTTCTGGTTTGACTCCTAAGTCTTGCAATCTCTTAGCTGCTTTTCGAAGATCATTTGGTGTGTTGACAGCTATTGTTGTGCTATCACCAAAATTAAGTGTACCCGCATCTAGCGTGCATATTTCTGGTAGAAGTTTTTCGACGTGAGAAATTCTTTCTGAAATATTGGCCATATCAGTATATGGACCAAAATTCATTGGATCGTTTTCTCCTATGTCTAAGTCACCACCCATACCTGTTGTTAAATTTAAAATGACATCAGTATCACTAGATCTAATTGTCTCAACAACCTCTTCGTAGAATTCAAATTTTCTACTTGGTCTTCCATCTTCCTCTCTTACGTGTATATGAACTATAGCGGCACCAGCATTAGCGGATTCTATTGCAGATGTAGCAATTTGTTTGGGTGTTTTTGGAAGATCGGGATGTTTTGAAGCAGTATCGCCTGATCCATTAACGGCACATGTTAAAAAAACTTTATTAACCATTTACATAGATATTAATATACTTACCTAATTAATAAAAATTAAATCTTTATAATTTCTATTCATTAATGTTTAAAATGCATATTAACTTTTGTTTTTTTTTGCTAAAATAATCCTTTAAATGGGAGGAATAATTTATGAGAATATCTAAATTACTTATTACTTTTATTCTATCTTCTATGCTCTTTACTATGACGGCATCTAAGGCTAGTGCTGAAAAACTTTTGGCAGCTATAGCAGACTGGACTGGTGGAGAAATATCATGTCAAGTAGCCGTAAGTATACTTGAAGATGAGCTAGGATATGAAATTGATAGAATTGTATTTGCATCAGGAACAGGTCTCTGGGAAGCCATTGCTGCCGGAGATATTGATTTTGCTTGTGAATCTTGGCCTAGTTATGCCGAAGCAGATGAAGTTATGCTTAATGGTGATCTAATTCACGGAGGAGAAGTTAAGATGACTTATTCTGGTGATGGAAGTGTTAAACTATTAGGAACTGTAGGTATTACTGGAATGTCAGATTACTATGTTCCAAAATATTGGGCAGACGCTAATCCAGGTTTTTCAGATTACACCAATTTAAATGATTTTAAATCTGATTTTGCAACTATGGAATCTGGTGACAAAGGAAGATTAATTGGTTGTCCAGTTGCTGGTTGGAATTGTCATGATCAAAAAAGATTAGATGTACTTGGTCTAGACTTTATCGCTGACGAATTAGGTACCGAAACTGCTTCTCTTGCAGAAGCTCAAGGTATGTATGATAGAGGTGAACCATTCTTAATGTATCTATGGGAACCTCATTGGTTCTTTGGTGTTAATGAATTAGTTGGTGTAAAGTTAGCTCCTAATGCACCTTGTGAAACTTTTACCGAAGCTAATAACTGGGAAATATGCGGACCAGATAAGTGGCCTGGAACAGGGTGGGCTGTTGATTACCCAATGAATTATGGTAATCCAGAGACTTTTGCAAAACCAGAAAACCAAAAAGCATTAGAATTTTTTGGCAAAATGGCATTATCTAACGCAGATCAAGCAGCAATGTTAGTTGCAGTTAGAGAAGGCGCGGAACTCAATGATGTAGTTGCTGAGTGGAAAGCTAATAATAAATCCACTTGGGAATCATGGCTTCCATAAAATATTAATTCATTTTAAGGCTCTGCAATTTATATGCAGAGCCTACTAAATTACCCCTTTTCAAAGTTATTTTTAAATATGAATATTACTTTAGTATTCATCCAATATAGTTACTTATTATGAATTCCTTATATTTAAATTTAATTAAACCTAATTTAGATAATGATAAAAACTTCTTATTTGAAGATGATGGAAGTTCTATCACATATAAAGATTTTATAGCTTTGGCTTCTAAAGTTTCACATAAGTTAACTAACTTAGGCTTAAATACAGGAGATATTATTTCGGTAAAATCTCCAAAGTCCAAAGAGGCCTTATCTGTATATCTAACCTCTATTCTTACTGGTACTGTTTATTTGCCTTTAAATTCTAGTTATACAATCAATGAAACTATTTACTTCATAAAAGATGCCCGTCCTTCTTTTTTTATCTGTGAAGAAAACGATATAGATGAATTAAAGCCAATTTGTGATGAAATTAATTGCAAAATTCTATCATTGAACAAGGATGGTAGTGGAAAATTAACTGAGTCTATAAATACTTATTCAAATTACTTTGAACCTATCGAAAGAAATTTAAATGATCTAGCAGCTCTTTTATATACATCTGGAACCACAGGTAAACCCAAAGGAGCAATGCTTTCTCAAGAAAATCTAGTTTCCAATTCAAAAGCTCTGTGTGATTTATGGGAAATATCAAATAAAGATCAATTAATTCATTCTCTTCCTATTTATCATACACATGGTCTATTTGTGGCAATTAATACTTCTATGATAGCTGGCGCATCAATTAGATTTATAAAAGGGTTTAATTTAGATTTAATAATTGAAGCAATACCAAATTCTACAGTTTTGATGGGAGTTCCAACTTTCTACACCAGGCTGTTAAAAGATAAAAGACTAACTAAATCTTTAGCTAGTAATATGAGATTATTTATCTCAGGAAGTGCCCCATTACTTGAAGAAACCCATAATCAATTTGAAAATATAACAGGACATAAAATTTTAGAACGCTATGGAATGACTGAAACTAACATGAATGCATCAAATCCATTAAAGGGGGAGAGGAGAGCAGGCTCTGTTGGTAAAGCTCTAAAAGGAACTTCAATTAGAATTACAAGTATTGGAAAAAATAATTTATCAGAAATCAACGAACCAGGCATGATTGAAATTAAGGGACCTAACGTATTTACTGGATATTTGAATAAATCAGAAAAAACAAAGGAAGCATTTACAGATGATGATTATTTTATTACTGGTGACATGGGTTATTTTGATAAAGAGGGTTATTTATTTATATCAGGAAGAAATAAAGATCTAATTATTAGCGGTGGTTATAATTTATACCCAAAAGAAATCGAGGATATAATAAATCAATTTGATGGTATTATTGAATCAGCTGTATTTGGTCTATCTGATGATGATTTAGGTGAAATTCCAACTGCAGCTATAGTTGCAAATGAAAATAACTTTAATTTAGATGATCTTAAAAAATTTATTCAAGAAAATTTGGCTAGATATAAGGTACCTAAAAAATATTTTTTAATCTCAGAGCTTCCAAGAAATGTTATGGGCAAAGTTCAAAAAAATATTCTAAAAGATCAATATTCATAGCTTATATAAGCCAAAATAAAATAAAACAAATACTTCCATATATAAGACTATAAAAAAAAATTTTTTTAAAACCCTTTGGTTTATCTTTTTTCTTATCAATATAAATGAATGCTATAGCTAATAAAATTGCTATTCCATAACATATGAAAAATAATTCTATTGTTGAAGCGTTATCTATCGGAATGAATACAGCTAGCCAAATAATTAGTCCAAATAAGACTAGTAAACCTAATTTCGAGATAATTTTCATATTTATTTATTATTATATTTAAAATAAATTATTTTAATGAAAATAGCTTTAGTTTTTGGATCAACTGGTTTGGTTGGTAATCAATTAGTTAATTTATTAATTGAAAGCCCTAATTACGGTAAAGTTAAGTTATTTGTTCGTTCTCCTGTTAATTTTGATAACGCTAAAATAGAGGTTATTCAAACAGATTTTCATAATCTAAGTAATCATGCTGATGATATTCAAGGAGATGATTGTTTTTATTGTATGGGAACAACTAAAAAAAACTCCCCTGATAAAAGTGAATATAAGAGAGTAGAATTAGAAATACCCAAAGAGATTGCCCAAATATCTAAATTAAATTCTGTTAAAACATTTACATTTATTTCTTCTGGTTACGCTAATCCAAAACATTCAGGGGATTATCTAAGATACAAAGGTCTAGTTGAAGAAGAACTAAAAAAATTGAAATTTGATAAGCTTGGTATCCTACGACCATCATTTTTAATTGGTGACAGAGAGGAAAGTAGAATAGGGGAAAAAATAGGAATAATTATTTTTAAAATATTATCACCTATTTTTATAGGTTCTTTAAAAAAAATGAAACCTATACAAGCACAGATAGTTGCTAAAGCTATGCTTAATATTTCTAGAAATGATTTAACTAAGAATACTTTCGAGTCAAACGAAATAGTAGAATTAAGTAAAAAATAAAAAAAATATATTATTTCGTCTTATTATCATCCTTGTAGAATCTAGGATCAAATTCATCAAGCTTTATACCTCTGAATGTCTTATAAAATGAATTGAACTGATATCCACCTAGTTTCTCAAGAGGTGTGCTTACAAATTTAGCTTTTGCCTCTTCTTCAGATTCAGCTTCGATAGTTACTTGAAAATCATATGACATAGTCATATCAATTATAAATTTTCTCATTTTTTACTCCTTAATTTGTTATTTAATATAAAATCTGAAAAGAATATTAGCTTAATTATTTAATAAATGAACATACAAATTGTCATTATTTTATTTAAGGGACTGCTTTAACATATTTTAAATATTCTTTTTATTACTTTGTTGGGTTTAAGATTTTATTTGATATAAAATAGTAAATTATGTCAAAAAAAGTTCTTATAATAAATGGCCCTAACTTGGAGATGTTAGGTAAAAGAGATAAATCGAAATATGGTGATTTTTCTCTAGATGGATTAATGAAATTGGTTTCTGAAGAAGCGTCTAAACTTAACTGTGAAGTTGAATTTTTTCAAAGCAATATAGAAGGTGAAATTATAAATAAGATTAATGGATTAGATAAAAGCTATAATGGAATTATTATTAACCCAGGAGGTTTGACCCATACTTCTGTGTCTCTTCACGACTCTTTGGAAATTAAAAACTGCCCTAAAATTGAAGTTCACATATCTAATATTTATTCTAGAGAAGAATTTCGACAAAAATCTATCATTTCTCATGCTTGTACATCTTCTATAATTGGAATGGGTAGCAATGGATACCTTTATGCTTTAAGGCAAATTTCTAAATTATAATTTTTATCCACATCTTTTATCTTAAAATCAATATAAATTTCATCTAATTTTAACAATTTCAAATTAATAATTTTCTAATTCACTTAGTTCTAAGTTGACTTTAACTTATAATGATTGCTTAGAAATATCCTATAGGAGGAACAAATGAAAAAAATTATAAGTATTTTTGTACTTTTAATTTCATTTACTTTTACATCAAACAGTTACAGTAAAACCGAAATTCATTGGTGGTATGGTAACAGTGGTTTCTTAGGAGATGTAATTATAGAAATAGCTAACAGATTTAATGACTCTCAAGATGAGTATATGGTTATTCCTACTGGTAAAGGAAGTTATGAGGATAACATGGCTGCAACTATCGCTGCTTTTAGAGCTGGTGATCAGCCTCACTATTCACAGGTTTACGATGCGGGTGCTGCGATCATGGTAGCTCAAGTTAAAAATGGTGTCGTAATTGGTTTTGAAGAGATGGCAGAAAAATATGGAATTTCAGTAGATGCTGATAATTATATTCCTGGTATTAAAAACTTCTACGCTGATGAGAATGGAAAAATGATTGGTGTACCTTTCAATAGTTCAACTTGTTTAATGTATGCAAATATGGATATTTTAAACGAAGTAGGTATTGAAGAAGTTCCAAAAACTTACGAAGATTTTGAAGCAATGGCACAAAAAATAGCAGATGCTGGATATATTCCTCTTCTACAAAGTCATAGCCCATGGATTTGGACAGAAAATTTCTTTTCAAGACACAATTTACTCATGACTGATGGTAATAATGGTTACGATGCTGTTCCAACAAAAACTCTTTTTGCAGAAACAGATGCTTTTGTAATGCACTGGTCTAAAGTAAAAGAATGGTATGAAAAGGGATGGTATGGTTACAAGGGTAGAGCCTGGGGTGATAACCAAGCACCTTTTACTAATGGTGAAGCAGCTTTCTGGTTTGGATCAGCTGCATCCTTTGGTGGTATGAAAGGTGTTCTGCCAAACTTTACTACAAACCCAATTTTATATTGGGACTCAGTAACTGGTGGTAAAGAATATCCAACATTTATTGGTGGTGCTGCTAACTGGATCCTAAACGGTCATACTGAAGAAGAGTATAAAGGACTTGCTAAATTTATCGAATTTATGGGTTCTCCAGAAATGGATCTCTACTATCACAACATGACTGGATATGCTGCAGTGACTAAAGGCGGTATTGAGCTAGCTGAAACTATTAACTTTTATAGAACATCTCCTTATCACAAAGCTGTTGGTGATCAACTAGGACTAGAAGGTTCTACTATTCCTGGTGGATATAGAGCTGGTAACTGGCCTCAAATTCGTGAAGTAATTTACGAAAATGTTGAGCCTATGCTTAATGGTGATATGAGTGTTGAAAAAGCACTAGGTAATATGGACAAGGGTTCTGCTAAACTTTTAAAACAGTTTGCAAAAACACTTTAAATATTAACATTTAATTTAGAGGAGGGTATCTTTATATCCTCCTTTAGAATTTTATGAAAAAAGTTCAATTTACATCTAAATATTCTCAATATTTTTTTTTAGCTCCTCAGCTATTAATACTTTTAATTTTTTTATATTGGCCAATTGTACAAACTTTTAGAGATGCCTTTACTATGCAGGATGCATTTGGTTTTGGATCCCAGTTTGCGGGTTTTGATAATTTTTTATTTATTTTTTCTGATCCTTCTTATCTCACAGCTTTTAAATTTACTTTAATCTATAGTTTTGTAATAACTCTTATAACAGGCTCCATGGGATTGTTACTTGCTGTTCAAGCTAATGGAATAATGCATGGAAAAAATGCATATAAAACTCTCTTGATTTGGCCTTATGCCATAGCTCCAGCAGTAGTCGGAGTAATGGCAAATTACTTTTTTAGTGAGAGATATGGCTTGCTTTATTCCTTGTTTAATAATTTATGGGGTTTTAATTGGTATGAAGATGTTTTTGATGCTTATATTTATGTAATTATTGCTGGCTCATGGAAACAAATTAGTGCTAATTTTATTTTTTTCTTAGCTGGTCTTCAAGCTATTCAAAAAACAGTTATAGAAGCATCCATCATAGATTGCAAAAGCAATATGAGAAGATTTTGGACGATTACTTTTCCCTTATTAATGCCTACAACTTTCTTTTTAATAATAATTAATATTACTTATGCTTTCTTTGATACTTTTGGAATTATTGATACAACCACAATAGGTGCCCCTGGCAGTGAAACTAAAACTTTAGTTTATAAGGCATATATAGATGGTTTTAGAGGTCTAGACTTAGGTAGCGCCGGTGCACAATCTATAATGATGATGCTTATAGTGCTCGTTATTACTATTTTTCAATTTAGATATATCGAAGGTAAAATCCATTACAATTAAATGATTAGAAATTTTTCAACCGCTATTAATCATTTAATATTAGCAATAGGACTGCTTGTTATGATTATTCCTGTATGGATTATTTTTGCTAGCTCTACACATACAAGTTTGTTTATTAATACTAATGGCTTGCAGTTTTTTTTAGGCGACAATTTTTTAGAAAATTATTCAAGAGTTTTATATAAAAAAGCAGGTTTCTTTAATGAAATTACGGCTCTTAAAATGTTTTTAAATAGTTTTATTATGGCTACAGGCATAGCTACACTTTCAGTCGTAACTTCTTTAATGGCAGCTTATGCCCTAGTTTATTTTCAAATTAAATATGCTTCTTTTTTCTTTTGGTTAATTTTTATAACTTTATTAGTTCCCCTAGAGCTTAGAATAATGCCTTCCTATCTTGTAATGTCTAAATTAGGTCTTGTTAATTCATATATAGGATTGATACTTCCTATTTCTGCTTCTGCTATAGCTACATTTTTCTTTCGTCAATTTTATAAATCTATCCCGGAAGAATTATTGGAAGCTGCGAAACTTGATGGTACGGGTAGCTGGAAATTTTTTATTGATTTTTTAATTCCTTTATCAAAAACAATGATTGCAGCTGTTTTTATATTTATGTTTGTATTTGGTTATAATCAGTATTTATGGCCTTTAATAATGACAACTACAGAACAATACTGGACTGTTGTTATGGGTTTAAAAACGATGTATGGGTCAATTTCTGATCGATTTGCTTTCGTTATTATGTCAATGGTCCCACCTATCATAATCATTGTTTTTCTGCAAAGGTGGTTCATCCAAGGAATATTTCAAAACAAATGAAGATAAAACCCTTACAGTTATTATCACATATTATTTTAATTTTGGGTGTTCTGCTTATGGTTTTGCCCATATGGTTTTCATTTGCAACTTCTACACATGATAATATTTCAATTATCAAAGAGGGTATGCAGTTTTTTTTAGGAGATAGTTTTTCTGTTAATTATAACGAAGTTTTAAATGAAAAAGGCGGCTGGTCAGAAGAAGTCACCGCTTTCAATATGTTCATCAATAGTTTTATAATGGCTCTTGGAATAGCAAGTTTGAAAGTTGTTATTTCTGCTATGTCTGCATATGCCTTGGTCTATTTTCGATTTAAGTTAGCAGTTCCAATTTTTTGGCTAATTTTTATTACCTTATTAGTCCCTTTAGAAGTAAGAATTTTTCCAAGTTATAAAATAGTTTCTGATCTTGGTCTCACAAATACATACACAGGCCTTATATTACCATTAGTAGCATCAGCCACTGCCACTTTCTTTTTTAGGCAGTTTTATAGAACTATACCCGATGAGTTACTAGAGTCTGCTAAATTAGATGGAGCTAACAGCTGGAGATTTTTTGTTGATTTTTTAATTCCTCTATCAAAAACCATGTTAGCGGCAATGTTTATATTTATGTTCGTTTATGGTTATAGCCAGTATTTATGGCCTCTCATTATGACAACTGATGAAAAATACTGGACTGTTGTTATGGGAATGAAAATTATTTTTACAGAGATGGTTTATCAAAGGTTTAATCCAAACGGAGAAATAGAATGAGTTTTTTAGAACTACAAAATGTAACTAAAATTTATCCTAATGGCACAAAAGCTGTTAATGAGACTTCTTTAAATATTGAAAATGGTGAATTTGTTGTGTTCGTAGGCCCCAGTGGTTGTGGTAAATCAACTTTATTAAGAATGATTGCTGGATTAGAAGATATTACTAGTGGTGATATATCTCTTGATGGAAACTTAATTAATAACATAGATCCTTCTGAAAGAGATGTTGCAATGGTTTTTCAAAATTATGCCCTATACCCTCATATGACTGTATTTAACAATATGGCGTACGGTTTAAAAAATAGAGGTATTTCTAAAGAAGAGATTAATAATAAGGTAAATGATGTAGCAAAACTTTTAGAAATCGATCAACTGTTATCAAGAAAACCTAGTATGTTATCAGGTGGACAAAGGCAAAGAGTGGCTATGGGAAGAGCTATAGTCAGAAATCCCAAAATATTTTTATTTGATGAGCCTTTATCAAATTTAGATGCCAAACTTCGTAATCAAATGCGCCTTGAAATTAAAAAGCTTCAGCGTCAAATGGGTGTAACAAGTATCTTTGTAACTCACGATCAAACCGAAGCGATGACTCTCGGTGATAGAATAGTTGTCATAAATAATGGTGTGGTTGAACAATTAGGAACACCAAAAGATATTTACTCTAAACCTAATACAAAATTTGTTGCAGAATTCATTGGTTCCCCTCAAATGAATTTATTTAATTGTAAAATAGAAAATGGAGTCGCCACTATTGATAATAAAAAAATTAATCTTGATAAATCAATTAATATTGAGGATGCATGTATTGGTGTAAGACCAGATGATATTCAAATTAGTGAGAATGGTCAATATAGCAGTGTGGCTAATTTAGTTGAATACTTAGGATCGGAGATGATTATTTATTCCACTATTGGAAATCAACAATTTAGTTGTAAACTTTCCTCTAAGATTGAATTAAAGGCTGAAGAAAATTTTAATTTTGATATTATTCCAAGTACCGTTCATGTGTTTGACAATAATACGGGCCTCAGAGTTTAACTTTTATTAATAATTTACTTTGGTAAAATACAAACTGGAATTGGTTCCATTTTATGAGTATTATTTTTTCTTATATCTAAATACTTTTGCCTATTAATAGAATTCACATTTAGCATAGCTTCTTCAATTTCTTCATAACTCAGTCCCACTTGTTGCTCGTCTGTTCTTCCATCCGTCCAAAGACCATCAGTAGGGGGTGCATCAATAATTTCTTGATTTATATTTAAAGCTTTTCCCATCTCCCAAATTTCAGTCTTAAGGCAATCCGCTATAGGAGAAATATCAACACCGCCATCTCCATATTTTGTATAAAATCCAATTCCAAAATCTTCGACTTTATTTCCAGTACCAACTACGATTCCATGATTACTCGCAGCTATTTGATATAAAGTTGTCATTCTGAGTCTTGCTTGAGAATTTGCAAAACCATGTTCAGAATTGTTATTATTTAATGTGTCTTGGAACGATTTAAAGACCCCTGATAAATTTGCATCAATATTTTCTATATTATTAAAATTATCTTTTAGCCATTTAATATGGTTAGAACCTCTATTATTCAAAACTTGATGGTCTAAAATAGGCATAGATACAACAAATGTATTAATACCAGTTTTTGCACATAATGTACTTGTAACAGCGGAGTCAATGCCACCAGAAATACCAATAACTAGGGAAGAAATATTATGAGATTTAGCATATTTATCAATCCAGGAACTAATAAAATCAATTTTTTCTAAGGCATTCAT
>CABYQR010000005.1 GCA_902521155.1 uncultured Alphaproteobacteria bacterium
TCCTAGAAACAGTTGATCCATGACTACATTTTACATCATCAGCGTATATTTCTAATTCTGGTTTATTATTAGCTTTGGAAATATTATCTAATAGAAGAGATCTGCTCATTTGATAACCGTCTGTTTTCTGAGCTATAGAGTCTACGTAAATTTTACCTTGAAAATTAGTAATAGCTCCATTGTTAACAATAGATTTAAAAACCTCTCTACTTGATGATGAGGGTTTGACATGCTGGATAAATGAATAATTATCATTAACTCCAAAATTATTAAAATTTAAACCTGATAATTCAAAATTGCATTTTTCTGCTAAGGATGAGAAGAATTCATTTCTTATGTGTGTGTTATTAGACTGAAATGAAACAAAATTAAAGTTAGAATTATTAGATTGTTTTACTTCAAAATATAAAAAAGATTTTTTATTGGAAACATCATAATGAATGACTTCTAGGTTTGCATTTTCTGCTACATCAAAAAATAAAGATTTAGGAATCTCATTATCACTATTATAGTTCAAAAGCACTAAGGTTTTAAGTTGAGGGTCCATTTTTTGAATAGTGATATTCTGAGAAATATTTGAAATATTTAAAAAAAGAGATGTCTCTTTAAAATTATCTAAATTGATGGATATTGTAGGTCTTTGGACTAAGGATGAGACTCTAAAAAAACTATCTGAGTTACTAAAACCCCAATTATCAATAGTAGGCTTTAGATCTATATCCGTAAAAGTAATATTGGATATATCGGTAGTTAGTTTAGTTAGATCTTCTTGTAATGGGGACTTAACTGTATCGGATTGGGACTCAATATTTTTATGTAATTGAGCATATCTATAATTTTCAATTTTAAAATTTTTAAAAGGATTTTTTTCTAATAAAATTTCTTTTGCATGGATTGATAGGTTCTCCATTGAAGTATCATTTAAAATATTATCTTTGATCATTGAGCAGTCTTAGATATCTCTTCATAGCCTTTCTCTTCTAATTCTAAGGCTAATGAAAAATCTCCTGATTTTACAATTTTTCCATCTGCTATAATATGAACATAGTCAGGCTTAATATAATTTAAAAGTCTTTGATAATGCGTAATTACAAGAAAGCTATTATCTTTGTTTCGAAGTTTATTAACACCTTCAGATACAATTCTTAGTGCATCAATATCTAAACCTGAGTCTGTTTCGTCTAAGATTGACATTGCAGGATTTAGTAGAGACATCTGTAAAATTTCTTGTTTCTTTTTTTCACCACCTGAGTAATTGACATTAAGATCTCTTCTCAACATATCAGAAGAAATATCTAATTCTTGAGCTTGAGATTTTATTAACTTAGCAAACTCTAAAGCATCAATTTCTGGGAGTCCTTGATGTTTTCTTTTTGAATTAATTGCAGTCTTTAAGAAAAAGGAAGTTTGCACTCCTGGTATTTCCATAGGATATTGAAAAGCTAAAAAAAGTCCCTCGTTGGCTCTTTCATCAACCTCTAAATCTAATAAATTTTTTCCATTATAGTCTATGCTACCTTTTTCGATCTCATAGCCATCTTTACCTGAGAGAAAATAAGAAAGAGTACTTTTTCCAGAACCATTAGGACCCATCAAAGCATGAACCTCACCTTTGTTAATGGATAAATTTAATCCATTTAAAATTTTCTTTCCTTCAATAGATACGTGAAGATCTTTAATATTTAACATTATCCAACACTTCCTTCTAAACTTATAGCTACTAATTTTTGTGCCTCTACGGCAAATTCCATTGGTAAGTGTTGAAGAACCTCTTTACAAAAGCCATTAACAATTAAACCAACAGCATCTTCGCTATTTAAACCTCTTTGCATACAATAAAATAACTGCTCTTCATTAATTTTTGATGTTGTTGCCTCGTGCTCAACCATAGAGTCCGAATTACTTGACTCAATATAAGGAACTGTGTGTGCGCCACACTCATTACCTATTAATAATGAGTCGCATTGGGTAAAATTTCTAGAATTGGAGGCTTTGGATTGAATATTAACTAAGCCTCTGTATGTATTATTTGCTTTACCAGCAGAAATACCTTTAGAGATTATTTTAGAAGAAGTATTTTTTCCAATATGAATCATTTTGGTTCCTGTGTCTGCTTGTTGCCTATTATTTGTGATAGCTACTGAATAAAATTCACCTTTAGAATTATCACCCTGTAAAATACAACTAGGATATTTCCAAGTAATAGCGGAGCCAGTTTCCACTTGTGTCCAAGAAATTTTGGAATTATTGCCTCTGCAGGCTCCTCTTTTAGTTACAAAATTATAAATGCCCCCCTTACCTTCGCTATCTCCAGGATACCAATTTTGAACTGTAGAGTATTTAATTTCAGCATTCTCTAAAGCAACTAACTCAACATTAGCAGCATGAAGTTGGCTTTCATCTCTCATAGGAGCAGTGCAGCCTTCAAGATAACTTACATAACTATTTTTATCAGCTATGATTAAAGTCCTCTCAAATTGACCTGTGTTCATTGCATTAATTCTAAAATAAGTTGAAAGCTCGACTGGACATCTCACTCCCTCGGGAATATAGACAAAAGATCCGTCAGTAAATACGGCTGAGTTTAATGCTGCAAAGGAATGGTCTGCTATTGGAATAACACTTCCTAAATATTTTTTCACTAATTCAGGATGATTTTTAGTAGCTTCAGAAATAGAACAAAAAATAATTCCTAATTCGCTTAATTGTTTTTTATATGTTGTTGCAACAGATACTGAGTCAAATACGACATCGACAGCTACACCCGCTAATTTTTCTTGTTCTTTGATTGGTATTCCAAGTTTTTCATAAGTTTTTAAAATTTCTGGGTCAATTTCATCCAGAGACTTAGGCTTATCTTTAAGACTTTTTGGAGATGAATAATAATAGTAATCTTGAAAATCAATATCGGGGATATCTAATTTTGCCCAATCTGGCTTTGGCATTTTATTAAATACACTAAAAGCTTTTAATCTCCAGTCTAACATCCATTCAGGTTCGTTTTTTTGGGAAGATATGTATTTTACTATATCCTCGTTGAGGCCTTTAGGAGGCTTGATATCGTCAACATCAGTAGAGAATCCATACTTATAATCACTATTGCCTAACTTATTTACTTGTTTGATTGTTTGTTCTGTTGCTGCCATAAGTCTCCGATATATAAGATAATTAAGGAATTTTACAAGAAAATACGAAAAAGTAAGATTTCTAGTTCAATTTCTGTTTAATTATGCCACCACCAAGCACTCTATCTTGGTCGTAAAGCACACAAGCTTGCCCTTTTGTAATTGCCTCCAAAGGTTCATCAAATTCAAAAGAAAAACCCCCAGAGATTTTCTTTAAAGTTCCTTTTTTGGGCTCAGATAGGGATCTAATTTTAGCAGTACAACTAATTTCAATAGCTGATTGGCTAAAGTCATAATCTGGCATGATAAAATTTAAGTTATCTAACAATAAAGATTTACCTAAAAGGTCTTTTTTATCTCCAATTATAATTTGGTTAGTCTCTTTAATGATATCAATAACATAAAGAGGATTTTCACTTGAAACTCCTATTCCCCTTCTTTGGCCAATAGTGAAATTTTGAATACCATCATGATGGGAAATCACGTTTCCTTTAATGTCGATAATATCTCCAGTCTTTTTTTGACTTTTTATAAATTTTTTATAGTCGCCATCGGGAATAAAGCAGATATCTTGGCTATCTTTCTTGTTATAAACAATTAAGCCAAGCTCTTCAGCTATTTTTCTTGTTTTATTTTTTGGAATATCTCCTAAGGGGAATCTTAAGTAGTCCAACTGATCTTGAGTAGTGGAAAAAAGGAAATAACTTTGATCTTTTGATTTATCTTCTGCACGAAACATATGGGCGTTTTTTACATCACCCTTTCTTTTAATATAATGACCCGTCGCCATACAATCTGCTTCTAATTTTTTTGCAAAATTCATTAAATCTCTAAATTTGACAGTTTCATTGCATTTAACACACGGTATTGGTGTTTCGCCATTTTCATAAGCGTTAACAAAATAATCAATCACATCACTTTTAAAAGTCTTTTCATAATTAAAAACGTAATGTGGGATATCTAATTTTTGAGCAACCCTTCTAGCATCGTATATGTCTAGTCCTGAACAACAGGAACCTTTTTTAGGTGAAGAGTTTGAAGAATAAAGTTGAAGTGTAATACCTATAACATTATATCCTTCTTGTTTGAGAAGCCCTGCCGTAACAGAGCTATCTACTCCACCTGACATTGCAACAACTACAGTGGTCTCTGATGGTTTTTTATTAAATCCTAATGTATTCATTATTAACTTGCTTTTTTGATTGAAACTAATCTATGATCTTCCCTCAATTATGCCAGAAGTATTTATACAAGGTGGAGAAGGGAAACTCCAAGCAAAATACTCACCCAGTGAGGAAGAAAAGCCCAATATAGCAATAGTTCTTCATCCAAACCCAAAACATGGTGGCACAATGGATACAAAAGTAAATTATGCTGCTTTTAAAGTTATGAAAGATGTGGGTTTTTCAACATTAAGAATAAATTTTAGAGGAGTAGGTAAAAGTGATGGGGCTTTCACTGAGGGCGAAGGTGAACTAAATGATGCCAGTGTCTCATTAGACTGGTTACAAAAAAAGAATGAAGATTTTAGATCTTGTTGGATAGTGGGATTTTCATTTGGCGCTTGGATTGGGTTTCAGACCCTAATGAGAAGACCAGAAGTAGATGGGCTAATACTTATAGCACCACCCGTAAATCTCTATGATTTTAATTTTCTCTCTCCCTGTCCTATTAAAACTCTTATCTTAAGAGCTGAACAAGATGAAATAGTAAAAAAAGACAGCTTAAAAGAATTTCATGAAACATTTAAAAAACAAAAAAATGCTGAAGTTACGATGGAGACTATATCTAAATCTAACCATTTGTTTGAAGGTAAGCTCGAACCTTTAATGTCTTCAATGAAAAAATATATTAGTAAAAATAAAAGCTAACATTTTTCACCTAAATAAATATCTTTGGATATTCCAGTAGTAAATTTATAAGTCGACTTCATTTTATTTAAATATCTTATAGCCAACAGTCCCATACCTTGAGACTCAATAAAATCACCATCTAAGTTAAAATCATCTATCAAAAAAACATCTTTAAATATATTTTGAAATAGTTTTAATAAAGTTAAGTTTTTTCTACCACCGCCCATTAAGATTATTTTATATTTTTTTTTATTATCAATAATTCGATGAACGCTCTCAGGGATAATGGAAAGAAGAGTATAGATTACATCTTCTATTAAAAAATGTTCTTTGATACCCTCTATATACGGATGAAAATAATTTCTATCTAAAGATTTAGGAAAGTTTTTTTTGAAATATTTATCGTCTAGTATTTTTTTTGATAAGCTATGAATAATTTTACCTGATTTTGATAAGTTTCCATTTAAATCATATTCATGATTTGTTTTTGAATTTAAAAAATCATTAATTAACGCATTTCCAAAAGAACTGTCACCCGCGATAATTTTATTATTTTCAATTATTGTTATATTTGTAACTCCACCAATATTTATAAATATGGAATTATCTGTATCAAGCTTATTAGCAATTATTTGATGATATATAGGAATTATAGGAGCACCACTACCTCCATTAAGAATATCATTCTTTCTAAAATTACAGATGATAGGAGCATGACTGTTATACTCTAATTTTTTATCATATAGCTGTATTGAGATTTTTATTGAGGGATCGTGAAAAATTGTTTGTCCATGAATGCCAATAACATCAATTTCAATGTTATTTAAAGATATAAAATTGTTAATTGCTGTTTGGTATTCTTTGTTTAATAATTTAAATACATCTAAATTAGCCAAGAAATTACATTTTATAATTTTAAGAAGTTCTTTTTTCAATTGAGAGGAATAAGGTGTGAAATTATTTGAAATTTCTGTTACTTCTGAAATGCCGTCTGATTTAATGAGACTACAATCTATGCCGTCTAGAGAAGTTCCTGTCATGCAACCTAGTGCAATATATTCCATTTTATATCTATAAATTTATGCTAATTATAATACATGATTGATTATATACAGTTATTTAAAGATAGACATCTTTTCAATCAATGCACTAATGAGAGCGATCTTAATGACCTTCTCAATAAGAAAAAGATAGTATTTTACATTGGTTTTGACGCTACTGCAGATGCACTTCATGCAGGTAGCCTAGTTCAATTAAGAGCTATCAAAACTTTAGTTAAACATGGTCATAAAGCAATAGTTTTACTTGGAGGAGGTACAACAAAAATTGGTGATCCTTCAGGTAAAGACACCTCTAGAAAAATTCTAACTTATAAAGAAATACAAACTAACATTGATAATTTTAAAAAAATATTCGAACACTATTTTAGAGATTATAAAAAAAATATAACTTTTATAAATAATGATGAATGGCTAAGTCAGCTTAATTATATTGAACTATTGAGGGATTTAGGAAGCTTTGTATCAATTAATCGAATGCTAACTTTTGAAAGTGTAAAAGAAAGACTTAAGAGGGAGCAATCTTTATCGTTTTTAGAATTTAATTATATGATTTTACAAAGTTACGATTTTCTTCATTTAAATAAAAAATATGAATGTGATTTACAAATTGGAGGTTCAGATCAATGGGGCAATATAGTCCTAGGAATGGAAATCATTTCAAAAATTAATAAAAAAAATGCTTTTGGATTAACTACTCCACTTTTGACAACATCTTCTGGGAAAAAAATGGGTAAAACTGAACAAGGAGCTGTATGGATCGATCAAAATAAATTTAGCTCATATGATTTTTATCAATACTGGAGAAATGTTGATGATAATGATGTTGAAAAACTCCTTTTAATATTTAGTGATTTAGACAAAGAGGAAATTAAGAAAATAATATTAGAAGATATAAATAAAGCAAAAAAAAAATTAGCATATCTAGTAACTACAGATTGTCATTCTGAGGAGTCTGCTCAACAAGCAGAAGAAAAAGCAATTTCTATCTTTGAGAAAAATATGTCTGACAATATAGATGAAATTGATTTTGATATTAATGGCCAAATTAAAATTTTTGAAGCTATTACCTCCAAAAATTTAGTTTCCTCAAAATCAGAAGCTAAAAGATTAATTGAAGGTGGGGGTATTAAGTTAGGAGACGATCAAATTAAAGATATTAATCAAACTATAACTCAAAAAGATAATGGTAAAATTTTAAAAATTGGAAAGAAAAAGTTATTTAAATTAAAATTTAATTAGATAATAAATTGCTTATTTGACTATTTACTAAATCTAAGTCTTCCTTACATTTTCCTGCTCCCGCATAATGTCCATAATTTGATGGGATAATTTCTACCCTACCTTTTTTTAAATATTTTGCCTCCTCAAGGTTTTCTTCAGGAGGAAAATATAAGTCATTACTACCAGGCATTAAAACAACGTTAGCTTCTATAGATGATAAAGCCTCTTCTAAGTTTCCTTTAAATACATCATTGTCACTTATATTGTGATGCTGCCATGTTCTAATCATGGCAAGTAGATCGTTTGCATCCCTTTTATAGTAAATAGTTTTCCAAAGTTTATCTAATACCTCCTGGGGTGTTTTATATCCATCTTTTAAATATAATTTCTCCCTAAACCAATTTTGACCTAAAGCCCAACCTGCCCAAGCCATGGCCATTGTTGTCTTTCCAGCATTTGGTTGATCTTCATAGTTTCCATTATTCCAATTAAGATCTGATGTTAATGCGGCATACATTCCTTCCAAAAATACATGTGTGTGACCACTGGTTTTAGCGTGTGCGCACATTGCTACAATATTTTCAACCATTTTGGGATATTGGGTGGCCCATTGATAAGCTTGTTGACCCCCCATGGACCAACCCACTATTAATTTTATTTTTTCTATATTAAAAACTTCTTTTAATAATTGATATTGAGCAGAAACATTATCTTGAATAGTAATTAATGGGAAATTAGGTCCATATAAAGGTGATGGACTATTACTTGGAGAGGTTGAGACTCCATTACTAAACATATTTGGAATTATAATAAAATAATTATCAGGATTTATTTGTTGATCTTTACCAATAAGATATTCTTGTTCAAGATGAGTTCCTGCATATCTTGTTGGATATAAGACTACATTAGATTTATTATCATTAAGATTACCAAAAGCTAAATAACTTAAATTTAAATCAACTACTTTTTGGGATTTTAGTTTAAAGTTATCAAGCTTAAATGACTTTAATTCTTTTTTATATATCAATTAAAATAACTTTAGGTACTCTTTGATTTCCCAATCAGTTGTAGTTGTATGGTATCTTCTCCATTCATCATACTTGTAACCAATAAAGTTTTTTAACATAGACTCAGAAAAGACCTCTTTAGTCAAAGGATCCTCTTTAAATGCATCTATAGCTTCTAATAAGTTTCTTGGAAGAGTCTTAATATTTTTTCCCTCTTCTTCAGAAATATCATAAAGGCTCTTATTCGTTGCTTTAGGTGGTTCCATTTTCTGAGTAATCCCTTTGGTAGCAGCTGCTGACAGTAATGAAAAAGTTAAGTAAGGATTCTGAGTTAAATCTGAAGCCCTATCTTCAATGCAATATCTATTTTGAGGAAGTCTTATCATAGAGGATCTATTATTGTTACCATAAGTCATATGTGTAGGAGCCCAAGTATGCATACCACCATCAAGACCCTCGACAGAAGGAACAAAACCATTGTATGAATTAACTGTTGGGCAAGCTAGAGCGGTTATTGCAGCCCCATGGTCTAATATACCAGCAACAGCATTGTAAGCTCTAGATGAAAAATTATCTCCATCTTTATAAATATTTTTATTACCCTCACTGATACACTCAACACTATGGTTAATATGAGCTCCTGATCTCCAGTCACTTATCTGTGTTTTAGGCATAAAAGATACGAAATATCCATGTTTTTTTGCTATTTCTTTTAATAAGACCCTTAAAAAAACAAATCTATCAGCCATACCAAGCATATCAGTATAGCCAAAATCTAATTCGTATTGACCATATGCTCCTTCAGCTACAACATCATGAAGATCCCAATGCAAATCATTATTTAAAATATCAATCACTTCTTTTAAAAAATTCATACCATCAATAGAATATTCAGCATCATAACCAAATGCCTGTCTTCTTAAGGGAATAGGATCGTTGTCTATTGCCTTAACTGGTTTTCCATCTTCCCATTTCATCAGAAAAAATTCAGGCTCAATACCAACATAGAATTTTAAATCGGCCTTAGCATTCTTGTGAATTTGTTTTTTTAAAGTTTGTCTTGGACAAACATCATAAGGTTTATCATTCCACCATAAGTCAGCAAATACCCATGCGCATGTTTTATCCCAAGGGCAAATAACTAAACTGTCTAAATCAGGAACAGGAATTTGATCATTATCAGCCGGTGTTAATTCAGGTACAAAAGATACTGAATGGACAGCAAACTGAGGGCCTTTGCCAGAGCATAAATCTTCAAAGTCACTTATTGGCATTGGTTTAGTTTTGGGACTTCCTAAAAAATCTATCCAGTTTGAGTAAATATATTTAACTCCTTTAGATACTAAATCTTTTTTGATTTCTTGAACCTTCTTAGGATCAGGTAAGCAGTCTTTAAAATTTTCTATATATTCACCCATAGAAATCTCCTCTTTAAATATAAAGAATATTATATGATGTTAAAAATATTTTTCATTAAGAATAATTATTTAATTATGGTAAGTTTTTTTTATGAACATAAGTTACTTTAAGAGATCTTGGATCCGATATTACAAGAGAGGTTTTTTTACAGGATTACTAATAATGAGTTTTATTTTAGTGATAGATCAATTTCTTTCTAATCCATTGTTCTTTAATAAGATAACAAGCATAGATGTTTTTTTATTTATTTTATCTACAATTTTTTTTGGATCAGTTTTTTGTGGAATCCTCTCATTATTCTTCTTAATGGTAGTTGTGTTAGCAACTAAAGAGAATAATTAGATAAGAATTTTTAACCAATTTTCTATTTCTAACTTTCTGTTGTATTTATCTTCTATTTCTAAAGACTCTAATTTACTTAATAATAAGCTAAATTCATCTTCAGTCATTAATTTAAGATAGTTCTTTTTCCAATATTTCATTAAATTGCCTATAAAGTTATAAGGTAATTCTGGATGATACTGAGTGCAGAAAATATTTTTATCTTTATGTGCTATTGATTGAATTGATAAATTATTTTGAGAAATGACTTCAAATTCAGAGCATAGACTTTCTAAACAATCGTAGTGGTGACCTGGGGCCGAAAAGGCATCTTGTTTGTTTTCATAAACATTATGATTTTTAATTATTTTAATATTGTCAGAGCAGCCAAATTCTGGTTTTGTGCTTTTTTTTATGGTGTCACCAAAACAAGTTGCTACAACTTGAAGGCCCCAACAACTTCCCCATAAAGGTTTTTCTAATTTCAAAATTTTTTCACAAATTATTAATTGGTCTTTGTTATGTTGATTGGATATGTAAATATTTCCTAAACCTCCTGTCCAAAGAAATGCATCATAGGAGCTGAATTCAAAACTATTAATGTCTTCTTCATATGAGTTAAAGACTGAAATTTGGGAATTATTTATTTTGGATGATATTATATTATTAAAAAAGTGGTGTTGGTATACACAATTAGCTTTATCATGCTCTTGGTCATGGACTTTTTCCATGCCGTTAATAATTAAAAATTTCAAAATTACTTATTTGATCTTGTAAACTTATTAAGAATATAGTCGTTATCTTTTTTAGCTATTTTTCTTAAGATAAAGAACATAAATATTACCCATATAACAGCTGCTATGATCCTATTTTCTAGAACTAAACTGACAATATTTTGAAAAAAATAGTTTGATGTGTTGTAATCCATATAAAATTAATAGGCGGGGATAATCCCCGCCTTAATTATAAAGTAATTATTTAGTTTTGTTAGCAGTATCTGACTCGTGTCTTGCTGCAAGCATTGTAACAAGTATTAGCAAGGCTGTAACAAGAAGAGTCCAGAATATTAACGTACCTTCACTATTGGCAGAGGTGAAATAAGCGTCTACACCCTCCCAACTATTTTCAGGTCCTGGCCATGAATTCATAATTTATCCTTTCCTTATACTTTATGCTGACGTATGTGCTCTTAGACCTAGTTCAGCCTGATCGATACCTGCTTTTTGAACAGCATCTGGAACTCTTAACCATCCCATCATTTTCATGACAAATGATACTCCATATCCAGGAACAAAACCTACTAAGAACATTACTATACATCCAACTAATTGACCGCCAAAGCTTGTTGGTGGAATATCACCTGCTGCTGGATAACCAGAAGCAAACAATCCCATGGCAACTACACCCCAGATACCGGCTACACCGTGAACTGAAACAGCTCCAACTGGATCATCGATTTTGAAGACACTATGCAACCAATTATTCGCAGGAATAATTATCACACCTCCAACAAAACCAAGAACAAAGGCTAATCCGGGATACCAGACGTCAAGTCCTGAAGCGCAGGAGAATATACCTGCAAGACCACCTGACATCATCCAAAAAGGATTACCTTTACTCATCCAGAAAGCACCAATCATGCCTCCAGCTAGACCCATTAAAGTGTTAAATGCAAATGAAGATAGAGTTGCTGGGGCACCATAAATGTTAACCCAACCGCCTAAATCAGCACCAGCCCAGATTAAACAACCACCTAAGAATCCGAAGAAACCAACGATGATCATCAACAGACCAACAAAAGAAAATCTTAAATCATGACCTTCAATTTCATTAGCTGAGCCATCAGCATTATACTTACCCACTCTTGGGCCAAGATTCAGAATAACACCAAATGCAAACCAACCAGCAATCATGTGTACAACACCTGCTGCACCAACATCATGATAGCCAAATTGTGTTACTAACCAGCCATCTGGATGCCATCCCCATGCAGCGCCTAAGATCCAACAAACTGAACCTAAGAGTACCGCTAGGAATACAAATGCACTTATTCTAATTCTTTCAAGTACTGCTCCTGAGAAAACGGATGCCGTAGTACATGCAAAGAGTGTAAATGCCGCCCAGAATACTCCGGTAGCTTGATCACTTAGCATTGGACCCATGGAAACATTCCATGGAGTTCCATAACCCTCTAAGTCAATAGGAGTGAAACCTCCTGGGAACGCTAAATAGATATACCAACCAAATAACCAAAAGGTTGGAATCATAAAAGCGAACGCTAATAAGTTTTTTACAGCCGAAGAAACAGCATTTTTAAATCGAGATGCTCCCACTTCGTACATTAAAAAACCAACGTGAATTGTGATCATTAACGCAGTACACCACCAATAGTATGCTTCCATACTAACGTTGGCTTGCGTCGTCACAAACACTTCTAGTTCTTCAAGTGTCATATTAATGACCTCCTTATTTATTTTTATAAAAATAATAAAGAAAAGTGAAACTCATCTCCTACGATACACATGAGAATCGTTTTACCTATCCTTGAAATTATTTTACTTTTTAATTACATAATTATAAGATTAAATAAATTTAAATTTGATAAAAATACATTGATTTATAAGGGTTTTTTTTTATTATAACCACCTGAATCATGCGCATATATCACATAGAGGGGTAAAAAATAATGGCTACTAATCTTCATCAATTTGCAAAAAAAAATGGAGTTAAATATTTCTTCGTCAGCTTTGTAGACTTATTTGGAGTACTGAGGTCTAAATTAGTTCCAGCAACTGCGATAGATGAAATTCAATCGGAGGGAGCTGGCTTTGCAGGTTTTGCCACATGGCTAGACATGTCCCCTGCTGACTCAGATATGTTTGGCATGCCTGATGGTGATAGTGTTATTCAACTCCCTTGGAATAAAGAAATTGCTTGGGTGGCCTCTGATTTATATATGAATGGAAAACCAGTAGAAGCCTCACCCAGAGTAGCTCTTAAAACACAAATAGCTAAAGCCAATAAGCTTGGAATGTACATGAAATCTGGAGTTGAATGCGAATATTTTTTAGTAAGCTCTGATGGAACTGCTTTGTCAGATCCGAAAGATACTCAAGAAAAACCTTGTTATGACTCATCTGCTTTAATGAGAAGATATGATGTTATTACTGAGATATGCGACTCAATGATTACCTTGGGATGGAAGCCTTATCAAAATGATCACGAAGATGCCAATGGTCAATTTGAAATGAACTGGGATTTTTCAGATTGTTTAAAAACGGCAGATAGACATGCTTTCTTTAAATTTATGACAAAAACTATTGCAGAGAAACATGGTTTAAGAGCTACTTTTATGCCGAAGCCCTTTACTAATTTAACAGGTAATGGCTGTCATAGTCATATCTCTGTTTGGGACAAGACGGGCAAAAAGAATTTGTTTTTAGATAAAAAAGACGAATTAGGACTATCAAAAACTGGCTATCACTTCTTAGGAGGAATAGTAAATAGTGCTGATAAAATGGCGGCTATCTTTAACCCTACAGTGAATAGTTACAAAAGAATTAATGGATCTGTGACACTCTCTGGAGCAACATGGTCACCTAGTTCAATTACTTGGGCGGGTAATAATAGAACTCATATGGTAAGAGTTCCTGGACCTGGTAGATTTGAATTAAGATTAATGGATGGTGCATCTAATCCCTATTTACTCCAAGCTGGTAGTTTGATGTTAGGATTAGATGGAGTCCTTAATAAAAGAGATCCTGGAAAAAGACTTGATATTAATATGTATACTGAGGGTCATAAGGCAGGAAAAGTCAAAAAACTGCCCCTCAATTTATTAGACTCAATTAGAATTTTTGACTCATCTAAAGTTATAAGAGAAGGCTTTGGAAATCAGTTTGTAGATAGCTATGTGAAACTTAAAAATAAAGAGTGGGACTCATATTCAAGAAATCTTTCTCAATGGGAAAGAGATGCAACTCTAGATTGCTAAGAAAATGACATCACCTGAAATTCTAAGAGAAAAATTTCTTGATTGGCAGTGCCAATCTAGGATACAGGCATTTAGAGTTGAAGGAGGTAGACCTAATTCAGCAATGTCACCTATTCTTATTGATAGAAAGGGGAATGAATTAAGTAAGATAATAGTGGTAATCACTGAAAATGACCCTGTTAATACTACAAAAATGTTTGAACACACTTTTAAGCAAACTTATGATCCAGCGACCAGATTTGATAAAATGAATAAGTTTTTGTCTTCGGAATATTTTATAGATAGGAATAGTTTTTCAGACTCTTTGTTCGCAACATTTCCATTTGGTTCCAAGATAACTAAAAAAATTTTAAAAGACAGTGAATGCACCCTTGACTTTATTCACCTCTCTACAAATTATAGACTAGTGTGCACACCCTTTATGTTAGAAAGGGATGAAGTTCACTGGGAAAACATCTTTTGGCATAATAAAAATTTTAATCCCGGCCTTGGAAATGATATTGAAATTATCAAATTCATTCCCGATTGGGTAAAATCAAAACTTATAAGAATAACTGATTAAAAAAAATTTATTCTACTAATTTAAAGTTATCACCCTTAGCATAAGTTCTTTTAAGCTGGACTAATGGATGATCTGGTGACATTTGAAATTTTATTAACAATTCTCTTGCTACCATATCTCTATCTTGCTGGTCTTTGGGTAACTTCATTTTTTTAGGAAGAGTTATCCAAGCATTTGCATTTCTATCAAATACAGCAGGGTTTTCTCCCTCAAATCCCATATGGATATCTTCTAACCAATTAAGATCGTCCCATCCCATTATATCGATATATTTTTTAAGAAAAGGTGTGATTTTTTTATAATCAGGTATTAGATTAACATCATATCGATAACCGATATGCTGACCTATCATCTTTTCTCTTGATGATTTGATCTCTTTATCTTTTAACTTAGCACCACCAACAACCTTATATCCAGAACTGGAAGCAGAGTCTTTCTTTGCTTTTTTCTTTATATTTTTTTTAGTTGTTTTTTTTATTGTTTTTTTTGTAACCATATTTAACTGAACTATCTAAATTGAGTGATAGTTATCTACTCCTACTGTTAAGTTAGTTCCTGCAAGTGGCACTTTAGCCATAGCTGAGGACTCCATAGTTAGAGCTGCTAAATCTTCAGGTTCTAAGGAATGTATATTTGTTTTACCACATGCTCGAGCTAGCATTTGACACTCAAGAGTCATGGTGCTTAGTAAGTTATATACTCTTTCAGATGCTTCCGTTGGATCTAGTCTACTTCTTAAAATTGGATCTTGTGTAGCTACACCAACAGGACATCTACCAGTATGACAGTGATAGCAAAATCCAGCTTCAACTCCCATTTCTTTTTCATAATCAGCTTCTGGAATGTCTTTATTGCAATTTAGAGCAACTAAACCTGCTGTACCTATTGCAATAGCATCGGCACCTAAGGCTAATGCTTTAGCCATATCGGCTCCATCTCTTATACCTCCAGCAAAAACAAGAGAGACTTTTCCGGACATACCTACGTCATCTAGAGCTCTTCTAGCTTCTCTGATAGCGCCAATCCCAGGAATACCTGTATTCGCAGCAGCGATATGAGGTCCAGCAGCAGTGGAACCTTCCATTGAGTCTAAAAATATGGAGTCTGGGTCACATTTAGCTGCCATTCTTACATCGTCATATACCCTCGATGCTCCAAGTTTTAGTTGAATAGGAACTTGGTTATCTGTTAATTCTCTGAGTTCTTGGACTTTTAATGCTAAATCATCTGGGCCCATCCAATCAGGATGTCTTGCAGGTGATCTTTGGTCAATACCAGCAGGAAGAGATCTCATTTCAGCAACTTGATCAGTAACTTTTTGGCCCATTAGGTGACCACCCATACCAACTTTTTGTCCTTGACCAATAAAAACCTCAATGGCATCGGCTAGTTGAGCGTGATGGGGATTGAAACCATACCTTGACTGAATACATTGGTAATACCATTTATTAGAATATCTTCTCTCATCAGGGATCATTCCACCTTCACCGGAACAAGTAGCACTACCTGCCATAGAAGCACCTCTTGCTAATGCTGTTTTGGCTTCATATGAAAGGGCACCAAAACTCATACTAGTAATATAAACAGGGACATCTAATTTAATTGGATTTTTAGCTCTTGGACCAATAATAGTTTCTGTTAAGCATTTTTCTCTATATCCTTCAATAACAAATCGAGTAAGTGTTCCTGGTAAAAATACAAGATCATCCCAATGGGGAATCTTTTTCATCAGCGCCATACCACGCATACGGTATCGACCTAATTGTGCTTTAATATGAATATCATCCATTACCTCTGGGGTAAAAATAGAATTCTGTCCTAAAAGTTGTGTATTACGTTTACTCATTTGTTCTCCTAACCTAGTATACCTTTCTTTTCTGCAGGCTCTAAGTTGTCGTAGTTCCACAACATTCTTCCTGCAACATATTTTTTAAACTTTGAAGCTGGCACTTTTGTTTCAATTTCAGCATTTTTAAATTTTTGCTCAAGCCATCTTACTTCATGTTCATTCATTTCTCCCTCAACGCAGTCTGTACCAAGAGATTTCGGTTCTCCACCAACAAATATTATTCCATCATACATAGAGTCTCCCATGTTGGCGCTGACATCACCACATACTATTATTCGACCTCTTTGCATCATAAAACCTGTGTAAGCTCCAGCGTTTCCACCGATTAGGATGGTACCGCCTTTCATGTCAATTCCTGTTCTAGCTCCTGCATTACCTTTAACGATTAAATCTCCACCTCTTAAGGCGGCACCAAAACATGATCCAGCATTATTTTCTACAACAACTTTACCTGACATCATATTTTCAGCACAAGACCATCCGACTCTACCATTAATTCTTACTGTCGGACCGTCTATGCAGCCAACACCAAAGTAACCTAAGCTTCCTTCAAATATCAGATTTAACTTGTTAAGAATACCAACACCGAGAGCGTGCTTTGCTCCTGGATTTTTAATTACGACTGACCCATAGCCATCTCTTAGGGCATCTCTAATTTTTTGGTTTAATTGGTTTCCGTCTAACTTTTCACAATCGATCTCAATTCTCTTATTAAAGTCAACCTCGTGGTTTCCATAATAAGTAAAATTTTCTTCTTCAGTAATGTCAAAAAAGAGTTTCTGGGATCTACCAGATAAGTTTTCGTCATCAAAAGCTGTACTTTTTTTCTCTAGACCTGCCATACTTTTACCTCCGCTTCATAAGGGTCGTAAGTTTTAATTTCATGAGGAAATATGTTTCTAATAGCCACCTCTTCAGATGCACAAGCTACAATATCTTCACCTTCATAGATAACCATAGGTTTAGCTGCCATGTGATCTTTAGCCATTCCTAACTGGTCTTTTGTTGAAACAATATATGTAAAAACACCATCTAATTCATCTAAGCTGTCGTGCATAGACTGTTCCAAATCAATACCCTTAGCCATTTTATCAGCGATATAAACAGCAATAATTTCAGAGTCACAGTTTGAGTTAAATCGATATCCACTTCTCTCCAAAATTCTTCTGTTACCCCAATAATTAGTCAATTGTCCGTTATGAACAACAGCTACATCTTGATATGGAAAAGCCCAATAAGGGTGAGCAGACTTGATATCAACGTCTGACTCAGTTGCCATTCTTGTGTGGCCAATACCATGTGTTCCCATAAATTTATTTAGACCATATTGATCAGCCACAGTAGTAGCATCACCAAGATCTTTAATTAACTCTAAGCCTTTACCAATTGAAAGGATTTCAGTATTTTCAACAGTCTCTATGGCTTTAGCTAACTCTTCTAAATTTTCACTTTTATAAGTAAATTCGTATCTAAAAGCGTAGGGAGTGCTATTGGATTGCTTTGTAATTTTAGCCCCATGAGTTTTCATTATTGCATCTACTTGCTTTTTTCGATCTTTGAGATCCTCTGGATCTTCGGCCTTGCTTGAACTTTGCTCAGCAACATTCTCAGATACTTTAAAACGAAGGATAAAACCATCTTTTTTGGGTTTACCATACATGGCGTAACCAGTTGAGTCAGGACCTCTATGCTTAATTCCTTGAAGCATAAGACTCATTTGTTCTCCTACGTTAACATTTTTCTTTTTATTAATTACTCCAGCTATTCCACACATACTTTTCTCCTTATAATTATTTTATGGCAAGCAATCCAAATATTTATCAAGATCCCACTGAGTTGGAGTTGCTAGGAATTCTTCCCACTCATCTCGTTTGTATTCAGTGAACACTCTTAACATATCTCCAGGCATTGCATCTTGGATAAGTTTATCTTTATCTAACTTGTCTAGTGCTTCTCCTAGCGTCATTGGTAATTTTTCTTTACCTGCATTTGCCTCATACATGTTTTGTTGTTCTGGTTTACCAGGATCCATCTTTTCTTCAATCCCATGACCAAACGCAGCTAACAAGCCTGAACCCATTAGGTAAGGGTTGTGAGCTGAGTCAACAGAACGGTATTCAAATCTTCCAGGTGCTGAGACTCTTAGACCACAAGTTCTATTTTGATAGCCCCAGTCAGCATAAACAGGAGCCCAAAAACCAGCATCCCATAATCTTCTATAAGAGTTAACCGTTGATGAACCTAATGCAGTGAGAGCTGGAAGGTGTTCCATTACTCCACCAATAGCATTCAGACCAATTTTACCTGGAATCTTTCTATCGTCAGTATCAGGCATAAAGACATTTTCTCCACCTCTTCGATGATGATAAATTTGTTCCATTCCAGGAAGAGCCTTAACATCATTACCACATGGAATGAGTTGATCTTCTCCATCTCTCCAAAGAGAAATATTTGTGTGACAGCCAGAAGCGGAAACACCAACAAAGGGTTTTGATAAAAAGCATGCTATTAAATTAAATTCTCTAGCTACCTGTGCACATATTTGCCTATAAGTAGAGAGCCTATCTGCATTTCTCAATACATCATCATAGTTAAAGTTTAATTCTAATTGTCCTGGTGCATCTTCATGATCACCTTGGATAATATCAAGACCCATAAATCTAGAGTACTCAATAACTTTCATGTAGACTGGTCTTAGAGACTCAAATTGATCAATATGATAACAATAAGGTTTAGAGAAACCAGAGCCTGTAGGGGTTCCATCTTCATTCTTTGTTAACCACATCATTTCAGGTTCAGTACCTGCTCTTAATTCCAATCCATGTTTTTCTTTAAATTCTCTATGTTGTCTTTTTAGATTTCCTCTACAGTCTGAAGTTAAGAAACCACCTGGATCTTCATCTTCTTCTCTATTTCTAAAACAGGTACAAAAAACTCTAGCTATTCTTTTATCCCAAGGAAGTTGAACAAATGTTTCTGGATCCGGAATACCAACTAACTCGTGGGCCTCTGGTCCATAACCTATGTAATCTCCATTTCTGTTTGTAAATAGATTAGCTGTTGAACCATAAACTAACTGGAAACCTTTTTGAGCAACTGTTTCCCAATGGTCAGCAGGGTAACCTTTACCAACAATTCTACCTGTGACTGAAATAAACTGGTAATAAATATATTCAATACCTAACTCATCAATCTTTTTTCTAACTTTTTTAACGTTTTCGTTTCTTTCTTTATCTGAAACGTATGTTTCTAATGCTGTCATTTTTTTTATTCCTCCTAATACATCAACTCCAAGGGAACGGACTATTTGAGACCGGATGTAACTTCCCTTCTTCATAACGAGAAAATCTGAAAGGTTCTAGAATATCAGATTTATTCCCAAGTACTTCATCAGATACTAAATCGCCTACCCCAGCCATCTTATATCCATGATTTGCGTCAGCTATAATATACACATTTTCTCTGTATTGGTCGAATACAGGAAAACGATCTGGGGTCACACAACCTACTCCACCTGCTTTTTGTCTTTTATATTGTGCGTGACATCCATCAAACTGCTTTTGGCAAAAAGCTAAAGCAGATGTAAATTTATCCTCAAAAGAAGTTCTTGGCTGAAATTCCTCTGACTTATGTCCATAGGGATCCATTTTCACTTCATTTACAGGCTTGTTTATGTCGTAAGGGGAGGATCCTCCTTGAATACCATTTCTGTATACATCGGGCTTATAATAAAAACCCCACATTTCATTTTCGTGGATAGTTTCACCTGTCTTATTAGAGATTAATGCGGACTCTGTATCTACGTGGATAACAGGATATTCTTTGCCTTGGGCTGTTTTGTAGTTATTTGGGTTAACCTCAAGTTCTCCCTCTTCTAAAGCCATATAAGACCACATAGGAATGTCATCAGTAAACGTTCCATCTGATTTTTTAATTTTTACTGAATTAGGAAGTTCGAGTATCTCCCAAAATTTTCTAACCCATGGTCCAGCAGCAACAACCAATTGTGTACACTCAATAGTTCCTTGATTTGTTTCTACACCAGAAACAGCGCCACTACCGTTTGATGAAATTAAATTAGTTACTTCAACTCCCTCTAAAATTTTTGCACCTGCAGACTCAGCTAATTTTTTAAAACCCATATTAGCGCCGATGTTTGCTCCATACCCAGAATTTTTTTCATGGAGAACGGAGGTAATACCTTCAGCTTGCCAATCAGGTAGCATATCCTTCATATATTTATCACAATCAGAAGCACCCTCAATAAAAGTAGAGTCATAGCCAATTTCTTTTTGCTGATGATATACTTCTGACATTCCTTCATGCATAAGTTGAGAGTTAATCTGCATATAACCAACAGGTCTGAAAGTTAGTGCTTCGGCATTTTCATTCCAGACATTAACAGAATGAGCCATTAACCTTCTCATAGCAGGTTGGTAGTAATTATTTCTAACGATGCCACAAGCTACACTCGTTGCGCCTTCACCGACTTTTGTTTTTTCAAGAACGACGACAGAATTTTCTTTTAGTTGTCCTTTACTTGCTAATTTTTTAGATAGGTGCCATGCAGTGCTAAGGCCATGAATACCCGCTCCTATAATTAAGTATTCACAATTTGATGGTAAGCTCATTGCTATATCCTCCAGTAAGTGTATGTATTTTGAACATGGGTAGGGGAAAAAACACTAATTGTTTCAAATTATGAAACAAAAAAAGTAGAAAAAAGCTTTATTTATCAACAATTAAATTAGAAATTCTAGTTGAGGCCTTTTGCAATAATTGGACATAGTCAGGCATTGTCTTGGGGTTCATAAGATTCTTACTTCCAGATAAAGAGATTCCTGCAAAGGACCTTTTATCATTATCTAATATAGCAACACCAATACCATACGTGTTATCAAAGGCCTCTCCGTAATTTAAAGAGTATCCAACACTTCTTATCTTCGTTAAATGTTTTTTAAGATCATTTAAGTTACTAATGGTATTATTAGTGTGAGGATAAAAATTATACCTCTTATAAACAGCTGCTATTTCATTTTCTGGCCGATAAGCGAGCATGACCTTACCTAGAGCGCAACAATGTGCGTCTAATCTCATCCGAAAGGTACGATGAGAGGGATCACTATTAACATTTGATATTTTGTCAGAGTGAACAATTTGAGAACCTTCTAACATAGCTAAATAAGTTATTAAATTTGTTTGACTAGAAATTTCTTCTAAAATTTCTCTGGAAGTTTCAGATATGGATTGCAAATAATCTGAAGTCTCTCCAAATTGAAAAGCCTTATGACCCATAATATATGTGTTAGAGATATTATTTTTATGAATGTAGCCTAGTTGAGTTAATACAGATAGTAATCTAAAAGTAGTTGTTCTAGAGATAGCAGCCTTTCTAGAAATATTGGCAGCTTTTAAAGGAAATAAAGATTTAGATAAAATTTCTAAAATCTTAAAAGATTTCTCTAATGATTTATTTATATATTTAAGACTTTCCGTCAAAAACACCTCCTGCACAAAATGTTTCACTATATGAAACTGAAAATATCAAATAATTTAGAATTTAACAACAAGGATATTTAGAGAAACTATATTTTTTAATCGGAAGTAGGACTTTTAGATATAAATTATATTAATATTAAAACTTACTGCCAGGTATCCAACTGGTGCCTGTGAGAGGGACTCTAGCCATAGCAGCAGCTTCAACAGTCAGTGCACATAAATCTTCAGGTTCTAAGTTATGTAAATCATTTTTTCCACAAGCTCGTGCAATAGTTTGTGCTTCTAAAGTCATGACTTTGAGATAGTTAGATAATCTCTTTCCTGCCTTTACAGGATCTAATCTTTTCATTAGCTGAGGATCTTGAGTATTAATACCAGAAGGGTCCTTTCCTTCATGCCAATCATCAAATGCGCCAGCTGTTGTTCCTAATTTATTATAGTCACTCTCCCATTTAGGGTCATTATCACCTAAAGCTATCAATGCAGATGAACCTATAGAAACCGCATCGGCTCCCAAGGCTAGAGCTTTAGCAACATCTGCTCCGTTTCTTATTCCACCTGAGACAACTAACTGGACTTTTCTATGCATGTCTAAATCTAATAAAGCATCTACTGCTGGTCTTATGCAAGCTAATGTAGGTTGACCTACGTTTTCTATAAAAACTTCTTGGGTAGCTGCAGTGCCGCCTTGCATACCATCCAAAACAACTACATCCGCTCCAGCTTTGACGGCTAAGGCAGTGTCATAATAAGGTCTAGCTCCCGCAAGTTTAACAAAAATGGGAACTTTCCACTCAGTAATTTCTCTAAGTTCTAAAATCTTAATTTCTAAATCATCAGGTCCAGTCCAATCAGGGTGACGACATGCAGATCTTTGATCTATGCCTTTAGGAAGAGTTCTCATTTCTGCTACTCTGTCACTTATTTTCTGACCTAATAACATTCCTCCACCACCAGGTTTTGCTCCCTGTCCAATTACAACTTCTATGGCATCGGCTTTTCTTAAATCATTAGGGTTCATGCCGTATCTGGAGGGTAGCAGCTGGTAAACTAAATGCTTGGATTGACCTCTTTCCTCTGGGGTCATTCCGCCATCGCCAGTAGTTGTTGAAGTTCCAGCTATACTAGCGCCTCTTCCCAAAGCTTCCTTAGCAGGACCCGATAGTGCTCCAAAGCTCATACCCGCGATAGTAATTGGGATGTCTAATTTAAGGGGATTTTTTGCATATCTAGTACCTAACGTGACTTTTGTATTACATTTCTCTCGATAGCCTTCCAAAGGATATCTTGACATAGAAGCTCCAAGAAAAAGAAGATCATCAAAATGAGGAAGTCTTCTTTTAGATCCTCCACCTCTGATGTCATAAATACCAGTTTCAGCTGCTCTTCTTATTTCTGAATTTGTGTATTCATCAAAAGTCCAAGACTGACGAGGAGTAGTTTTAATTTTATTGCTCATGGTTAATACTCGGATACATTATCGATATTAAAATTATATAATTTTTTAGCTGATCCATATTTCTTAAAATCTTTGGGTTTAACATTTTTAATATTACCTTTTTTTAATAATGATGTGAGCAGTTCTAAATCTTTTTTTGTTAATTTCTTTTCTTCGCAATCTGCTCCAAGTGATTTAACCGATCCTCGAACAAATAACTTTGCTTCATAAAGGCTATCCCCAAGAGCCTCTCCAGCATCTCCACAAACTACCATATTTCCTGATTGTGCCATAAATGCCGACATATGTCCTACAGATCCTTTGACTATAATATCAATACCCTTCATAGATATTCCACATCTGGAGCTCGTGTCTCCATCAATAACAAGTGTTCCGCCATGAGCGGTAGCACCAGCAGATTGAGAGGCGTTACCTTTTACATGAACTTTTCCGGACATCATATTTTCTGCAACTCCTGTTCCCACATTGCCTTCAATTGTAACTAGAGCTTTTTGATTCATTCCTGCACAGTAATATCCAACATGACCTTTAACAGTGACTTCCATTTCATCTTTAAGTCCCGCACAAACAGCGTGGTTACCACTTGGGTTAGAAATTAAATAATTTCTTAAATTTGATTTAGGATCTAAATTTTGAAGAACACTATTAACGTCTCTTAGCGACTTTTTCTTTAAGTCTAATTTGATTACTTCCCCCATGAATAAACTACTCCTGGTTCTGGTTCAAAAATTTTAGCCGCATTAACCCCTGGTAAGTGAGCCATTGCTTGAAATTCAGAAGCAATAGCAACATAGTCATTAGTCTCTGCTATCACTGCAGGCTTACACGCTATTTCATCTCTTACTATAGCAAAACCTTCTTTGGTACCTGTTATAAAAGTATAGAAACCATCTAAATCTTTTAGTCCATTGACTAGAGTTTCTTTCAAGGAGATTTTTTTTGACAAGCTATTTGAAATGTAACCAGCTGCAACTTCCGTATCATTTTGAGAGCCAAATGTTTGACCTTGTTTTATGAGATTTCTTCTTAAGTTATTATGATTGGATAATGACCCATTGTGAACTAAACATTCATCTTGGCCGGTTGAATATGGATGGGATCCATTAGTTGTAATTGCACTTTCTGTAGCCATTCTTGTATGGCCAATAGCGTGTGTTCCTGAAAACTTATCTAATTGAAAATTTTTAATTACATCTCTTGGATTTCCTACTTGCTTAAAGATCTCTATAGATTTTCCATAACCCACGAGAGAGACATCTTTTATTTCTGAAGATATAAATGAAAGTAATTTTTTTGGATTTTCTTCAGAAGTTATAACAACATGATCTGAGTGTTGTTTTAATTTTAATTTTTTGAATTTTTTTATAATAATTTTTTTAAAAGCACTAAAAGAAAAATCGTTTAAAAGACAAATGGAATACTTATATTCTTTTGATTTTTTATTATTTGAATAAATAGCAAATCCAGCACTATCAGGACCACGAGTAGCCATACCTTCCATCATTCCTGTCAAATACTTACCAAGATCTTTAGAAAGTTTTTTATTTTTTAAATAAATACCAACAATGCCACACATCTTTATTCTCCGATAAAACCATATTCTAAAGCGGAGTCGGTAATACTGTGGTAAAAGGATCCACCGAAACTTCTTAGACAAAAAAGTCTAAAAGTAAGTGGCTGATCATCAATAAAATCGAGCATAAAACTAATGCCGTTATAAGATGAATTGGCACAGTTGTTTTTAGTAAACTCAGAATTATTGAGATTCAAAGGAGTACCTTTTTTTAAAACATCAATAGCGTGCAATCCTGAGATTTCTATTATAGCTCTTGAGTGAGAAATATCAGTAACCGCAAAATCATCATCATTAATAGGAGATAATTTTTCTTTAATGCTCAGATCGGAAGACACTACCATACATATATCTGGGCCATTCCATAAAATTCTAGTGTCATTATTATAACTAACGTCTGGATATTTTTTAGGCAAGTTCAGTCCATTAATTATGACTGAGTCTACATTAGCATTACTGCTTTTAAATTTTGCTATTTGATAAATAGATAAGTTAGTTAATTCTTTAACTGTTAAAAGTTCACTCTTTTCTTTATTATGATAATTACCAAAGCTACCAATCTGATGATCATTAATTAAAGCAGATGAATTGGTATTTGAATTAGACATTATACTCTTACTCTTTCACCCTTAGGGTCAACATAGTGAGAAGATACAACTTCCACAGGTATAGATATGTCTTTTAAAGGATAGACAGCAAACAATTGTTGTCCAATTTTATTTTTTCCATCTTTTAACACACCAATAGAAAAAGGATTATTATATTCAACGCTCCAACAAGAAGAGGAGACATGTCCAAGTTTAGGGTTAGGAAGAGAGACTTTATCATTCTCAACTAAATGAGCACCTTCAGGAATTTTAGTTTTTTTATCAACAGGCACTAAGCCCACTAAAGTTTGTCTAAGTGGGTTTACAAAGGCATCTTTTTCTAAAGATCTTTTACCAATAAAATCTTTCTTTTGACTAACCATTCCTTGTAAACCTAAATCGTAAGGAACTGCCCTACCATCTAACTCAGGCCCAGATACGTGACCCATTTCAATTCTGAGTGTAGCCAATGCTTCAGTTCCATAAGGTTGAATACCAAATTCCTCTCCGGCTTTCATGATTTCGTTCCACATAAACAAACCATGATTAGACTCAACATTAACCTCATAAGCTAATTCACCAGAGAATGATATTCTATAAAGTTTGGCATGAATGCCCTCAAACTCTGTTTCAACCAAACCCATAAAAGGAAAATTTTCTGTAGAAAAATCAACTTTTGGAAAAAGCTTCTGCATTAAATCTCTTGATTTAGGTCCTGCTATTGCAGCGCCTGACCATTGCTCAGTTGTAGATAAGACATTCACTTTTAACTCAGGCCAAACAACTTGGAGATAAAACTCTAAGTGAGATAAAACATTTGCTGCTTGGGCTGTAGTAGTTGTCATATGGAAATGATTTTCAGATAACCTAGTTGTGGTTCCATCGTCAAACACCATTCCATCTTCCCTGAGCATAACGCCATATCTTGCTTTCCCTACAGGGAGCTTCATCCAGGCATTTGTATAAACTCTATTTAACAGTTCAGCTGCGTCTGGTCCTTTGATATCAATTTTTCCAAGAGAGGTAACATCACATATACCAACATTTTTTCTTACATTAAGAGCTTCACGATTTACCGCATCACTCATCGTCTCAGAGCCTCTAGGGTAATACCGGGGTCTCAGCCATAAACCAGCATTAGTAAAAACGACATTATTTGTAACATGCCATTCGTGTGTTGGTGTTTTTCTTGAGGGTTGAAAATGATTTCCTACTTCTCTTCCTACGATGGTTCCTATAGTAACAGGGGTATAAGGAGGTCTAAAAGTAGTGTGACCAACCTCGGGAACTATTTTTTTTTGGATATTTGATACATGCTGGAGTCCATTAAGATTACTTGTCTTACCTTGATCCCCTGCCATTCCAAGAGTTGTATATCTTTTAACATGTTCAATAGATCTAAAACCTTCTCTAAAGGCTAATTCAATATCTGAAACAGCAACATCATTTTGAAAATCAATAAATCTTGAGGGGTTTTTGCCTTTCGGAAGTGGCATGCACCAAAACTTATCGTGAGGTTGAAAAGATGCTTCATTCGAGGTTGGAACAGTAGTGTTTTTATTATTTGATGTAATTGAATTTGACAAATCAAATCCTACTTGAAATCCTTCTGCCAAAGATTGGTTCAAAGTAAATGAACCGTTAGCGGCACCTACAGCGGTTTCTTTTTGTCTTTTATTATTAGGGACAAAAGCATCTAAGCTTTCATCAAACTTTAATTTATTTCCAGCTTGAGAGGAAAGATGAACTGTTGGCGTCCATCCGCCTGACATGCAGATACAATCGCATTCAAACTCTTCAAGGCTGGCATAACTTTCTTTATCAGAATTAAATTTACCTACTATTGCAGAGGTGACTTTAAGGCGTCCTTTGACATCTGCTATACCTGAATTGAATTTAATAACTAAACCGAGAGACTGGGCTTCTTTAACTAGTTCCCCATCTGAGCTTGGTCTTGTATCAATAATTAGTGATTTGATATTGTTTTTATGAAATTCAATCGCTGCCTTGTAAGCAGAATCATTATTAGTAAATATAATGGGTTTTTTTCCTACAAGAGTTCCGTAAACCTTCATGTATTCATTAGCAGCTGATGCTAAAAAAATACCAGGTCTATCATTGTTTCCAAAAGAGAGTGGTCTCTCTATAGACCCGGTCGATATAATTACCTCTGCCGCCCTTATATAATGCAGTCTTTGTCTAGGCATATATTGATCAGGATTATGTATATGGTCACTTACCCGTTCAAACATGACTGTCATATTATGATCATAGTAACCAAAAACTTGAGATCTGTTTTTGACTATGACGTTTGGGAGACTTTTTAAATAGCTAATTGTTTCATCTGCCCATTCTTTACCAGATTTATTTCCGATTGTTACATTGTCAGTTAGTAGTGAGCCACCAAAGTGTGCTTTATCTTCTGCTAAGATTACTCTTGCACCATTGTTAGCTGCAGCTAATGCAGATGCTAAACCTGACGGTCCTGATCCCACAACAAGAACATCACAATGTTCATAATTATGTTCATACCTATCTGGATCTGGTTTAATAGGCGCAACGCCCATACCAGCAGCTTTTCTAATGATTGGTTCATAGACTTTCATCCAAAAGCTTTTTGGCCACATAAATGTTTTATAATAAAAGCCAGCTGGAAAAAATCTTTTGAGAATATTATTTACTTCACCAATATCAAACTTTACAGAGGGCCAGCAATTTTGGCTTTTTGCTTTTAAACCTTCTGTAATCTCAACTTCCGTTGCCATAATATTTGGCTCTGACTTATCTCCTTCATGTAGCTGGACCATGGCATTTGGTTCTTCTACACCAACTCCTAGGAACCCCCTTGGTCGATGATACTTAAAACTTCTTCCAACGAGGTGAACTCCATTAGCAATCAGGGCAGATGCCAGAGTATCACCCTCATAGCCTTGGAATGAGTCTCCATTAAAGGTAAAATTAATAACTTTACTTTTATCTAAAGTATTGTTTTCAGATATTGTTCTAAAAGCTCTCGACATTTTTTTTAAATTTCTTCTTCTAAACTTGATGTATTGAAAATCTCGTGAGTAGCAGTATCTCTGGAAGCTTTAAACCATTGCCTACAACCAGAAACATGATGCCAATATTCGGTATGTTTACCTCTTGGGTTATCTCTGTAATACACAAAATCATCCCAATCTTTAGTAGAAACTTCTTCTCCGAGATTTGGTCTTTTTACGGTGGCGTCACCTCCGTAAGCAAATTCATTTTGTGATCTCTTCCCACAATAGGGGCATTTAATTTCAAGCATTATTTAGCCTATCCAGGGTTTAGGTCCGACACCTTTTTCGTCGATAATATTTCCAGTATGAAATCTATCTAAATTAAAAGGTTGGTTTAATTCGTGCGGTTCATCTTTAGCAATGGTATGTGCAAAAACGAAACCAGAACTTGGAGTTGCCTTAAATCCACCATAGCACCAGCCACAATTTAAATAGACTCCATCTATGTGTGTTTTGTCAATTATAGGAGTTCCATCCATTGACATATCCATTATACCTCCCCAACTTCGTAGCATTTTTAATCTGCTAAAGTTTGGGAATACAGCAAGGCCTCCAGATAAAACGTGTTGGATCATAGGCAAGTTGCCTCTTTGAGCATAGCTATTATAACCATCAAGGTCTCCACCCATTACCATTTCACCTTTATCAGATTGACTGCAATAGAAGTGCCCTGCACCAAAAGTTACAACGTTGTGAAGCAAAGGTTTAACAGGTTCAGAAACACATGCCTGTAATACATGAGCTTCTATTGGCAATCTCATATTTAATTTATCAGCTAATAAAGTTGTACTTCCCGCAACACATAAGCCAACTTTTTTTGTTTTAATTTCTCCTCTTGAAGTTCTTACGCCAGATATTTTTCCATTTTCAACATCAAATCCTGTGACTTCGCAATTTTGAATAATATCAACTCCCATAGAATCTGCCTGTCTTGCATAACCCCAAGCAACTGCATCGTGACGTGCAGTTCCACCTCTTGGTTGCATTAAAGCACCCACAATAGGAAAACGGCAGGTATCAGAAAAATCTGCAAATGGAATCATCTTTTTTACTTCTTCTCTATTAAGTAAGATAGCGTCAATGCCATTTAATCTCATAGAATTACCTCTTCTTGCATAGGCATTTAACTGTCCATCAGTATGCGCTAAATTAATAATTCCGCGAGGTGAATACATTACGTTGTAATTTAATTCTTGACTTAGATCTTCCCACATTTTCATTCCTAATTCATAAAAATGAGCATTAGCATCGAACATGTAATTTGATCTGAGAATTGTAGTATTTCTTCCAACATTACCACCACCAATCCATCCTTTCTCTAGAATGGCTACATTTGTAATTCCGTGTTCTTTGGCTAAATAATAAGCAGTAGCTAAACCATGTCCTCCACCACCAATTATGATGACATCATATTCTTTTTTTGGCTCAGGATCTTTCCAAGCTACCTCCCAATCTTGATGATTTGAGAAAGCGTTTTTAACTAAACTGAAGATAGAGTAATTTTGCATGATTCATTTAAACCTTTCAAAAATATATATATCAATTTAAAGTGTACAACAACACTGTTTCATAATATGAAACATCATTTTATTAATCCTTGTATTTATTACATATATAGAGAAAAAATGGATTGGAAAATTAATATTTATATTTAAAATATTTTTCCAATAGGAGAGGTATTATGACAAAAATTGCTTTAATAGGTACGGGGCCCTGTGGATTATCATTTCTAAGATCGCTACATCAAGCTCAAAAAAATGGTGAGAACATTCCAGAAGTAGTGGCTTTTGACAAACAAAGCGATTGGGGTGGATTATGGAATTATACTTGGAGAACAGGATCTGACCAATATGGAGACTCAGTTCCAAATAGTATGTATCGATACTTGTGGTCAAATGGACCAAAAGAGTGTTTGGAATTTGCAGATTATTCTTTTGACGAACACTTTAATAAACCCATCCCGTCTTTTCCTCCTCGAGAAGTTTTACAAAGTTACATATTAGGAAGAGCAGAGAAATCTGATGTCAAAAAATATGTAAAATTTAATACCAACGTAACTAGTGTTGTAGATAATGGAAATGGTTTTGATATTACCTATACAAATAAATTAGATGGCTCTACTAACAAAGATAGTTTTGATAAACTAGTAGTAGCTAGTGGTCACTTCTCAGTCCCTTACATACCAGAATATGAAGGAATGAATAGCTTTCCAGGAAGGATTATGCACTCTCATGATTTTAGAGATGCAGAAGAATTTCGTAATAAAAATGTTGTAGTACTGGGTAGCAGCTACTCTGCAGAAGACGTTGCTCTTCAATGTCATAAATATGGAGCTAAAAGTGTCACTATAGGTTATAGAAATAATCCAATGGGATTTAATTGGCCCGAAGGAATGAAAGAAGTCCATTACATGGATAAAATTGATGGCAACAAAGCAATATTCAAAGATGGAACTGTTCAGGAAATGGATGCTCTTATATTATGTACTGGTTATCTACATAATTTTCCTTTTTTATCAGAAGATTTAAAATTAAAAACACATAACAGGTTGTACCCACCAATGTTATACAAAGGTGTAGTATGGCAAAATAATCACAATTTATTTTACCTTGGTATGCAAGATCAATTCCACACATTTAATATGTTTGATGCTCAAGCCTGGTACGTAAGAGACATTATCATGAATAAAATAACTCTTCCCTCTGATATCGATATGGCAAAAGATATTGAGGATTGGGTTAAAAAAGAAGAGGCTTTAGAGGATGCCTTTCAAATGATTGACTTTCAAACAGATTATTGTGTAGATTTATGTTCTGCTGTCGACTACCCTCAGATTGATTTTGAATTAATTAAAAAGAATTTCTATGAATGGGAACATCATAAAGAAGAGAATATTTTAACTTACAGAGATAAATCATTTCCTTCTCCCGTTACAGGTACAAAAGGCCCTTCCCATCATACTTCATGGTTAGACGCAATGGATGACTCAATGACAACATTCTTGAATACTAAATAAGTAATTAATTTGTCTAACAGAAAACTAAATTTCATTGGGTGGATTTTATTTATAATTTCTGCAGTGGGATTTATTATATCAAGTATTGGTAGTTTTTGGGCTATGTTCGGGAGTCTTTTTTTCTTTGTGGCGTGTTTTGTTTTCTTAATTCCTTTTTTTAGAAAAGAAAAAGATTAAGATTAAGGTATATTTTTATCTATCCCTTTTGGGATTAATTTTTCTTTGTCAAAAAAAGGTAATTCTATAATTTCACAATCGATTAATTTCTCTTGACTCTGAACTTTAACACTAAAATCAATCCAACTGCCAGAATAATCAAACCTCACATATCCAACATATTTTTTAAGAGTTGGTGACCATGTGGCAGCGGTAAGATATCCAACATCTTGACCATTTGATAAAAATACTTTGGAACTATGAGTCATATGATGATCAGAGGTTATTCCAAATAATTTTTTTCCTTGTTTTTGAGAAGCTAACTCCAGAGATTTTTTTCCAATAAAATCATCTCTGCTTAGATCAACTAAAGATCCAAGACCAGCCTCATAGGGATTTATAGAAGAGTCAAAATCTGTGTTGTTATCAAGTATTCCTGCTTCGATTCTTCTTACATCCATTGACTCTAGTCCATCGAAAATTAATCCCAATGGAGAACCGATCTCAATTATACTATCCCAAATGTTTTTATAATTTGTTTTTTTTCCTAAAGTATAAATTTCATAACCCAACTCTGAGGTCCAACCCGTTCTAGAAACATAAACATCTTGATTGGAGATTTTATAGAAACCTGAATGATAGTATTTTAATTCATCATTAATAGAGCCATTAGTTAGTTTTGATAAAATTTCTTTTGAAAGTGGTCCTTGGATTTGTATCACTCTTGATGATGGATCTGTTATTTTAATGTCAAAGTTTTTCTGATGTGCTTTCAACCAAGTTTCAAGGGGACCATCAGGTTGGACATACCAAAATTTATTTTCATCCAATCTAAACATGACACCATCTATAAATATTCCGCCATCCTCATAACAAGCAATTGCATACCTACCCCTACCAATTTTCATATCAGAAATTTTTCTAGTAAATACCTTATCTAGAAATTCTGGAGCTTGAGGACCTTCAATTTGAATTGGCTTTTCAGGAACATCATACATCACTGCTTTTCTTCTTAAATTCCAGTATGTATTTTCAATATCATTGCCTACTGAGGTTGCAAAATAACGACCAGCATAAATACCGTAAGAATTATTTTCTTTATGATAAAAATCAAAATAGGGTCCTTTATCAAATCTATTAAGACTAATTGGTACTGTTTGAGATTTATCTAGAAAAACAGATGTCATGTAATGGTATTAATTTAGTCTTAGGATTTCACTCTAGATTTTGTTGGATCATAAAATGGAAAAGCAACGACCTTCGCTTTAATTCTTTTTTGGTGTCCATCAATTTTACCTATTTCAACTTCAGTGTTTAATTCACAATACTTGATATTCATTTTGCATAGTGCAATGTTTTTGTTCAAAACAGGAGATTTCATTCCACTTGTAATCACTCCCACTTGTTCTCTGGCATTATTAGATGGGTGAACACAATCTCCATGACCGCATATTTCATTTCCTTCAATTTCTAAACCTACCAGTTTTCTTTGAGGATTAGCTTTTCTTTCAATCAAAGCTTCTTTCCCAATAAAATCGTCTTCTTTTGATTTAAGGGGGACTGTAAAACCAATTCCTGCTTCAAAAGGATCTGTTTGATCATCAAATTCATAATTAGCAAAAATTAAACCTGCCTCAATCCTTACTAAATCTAGTGCATCTAATCCCATTGGAGCTATTTCAAATTCTTTTCCAGCTTCCATAACAGCATCCCAGACCTCAGCAGCTTTACTTGGATGGCAAAAAATTTCATAGCCTAATTCTCCCGTGTATCCTGTTCGTGAAACCATTAAAGGAATACCATCTAGGGTTTTGAGACGTGCAATAGTAAATCTAAACCATTCTAAATCTTTTAGGGGAGTTTGATGAGGAGGTGTCCAGATAATTTTATTTAAAATTTCTCTACTTTTAGGCCCTTGAACGGAAACATTATGAAGATTGTCAGTAGATGATTTAACCCAAACTTTTAAATTTAATTCTTTAGCTTTATTTCGAAGCCATTCACCACAGTACTCATCACCACAAATCCATCTAAAATTATCCTGTGTCATTTTAAAAACTGTTCCATCGTCTAACATGCCTCCATGGTCATAACACATTGCTGTATATACAACTTGACCAACTGAAAGTTTTCTAATGTTTCTTGTGCAAGTTCTTTGAAGAAGTTCTTCTGCATCCGGACCACTCACTTCAAATTTTCTAAGAGCGGACAAATCCATAATAATGGCTCTTTCTCTGCAAGCTTCGTACTCTTGAAGGGAACCGTAATTATTATAATTAAAGGCTAGCCAAAAACCTTTATACTCAATCAAGTTCTCAGTTAAATCTGCTACTCTTGGGTGAAATCCTGTTTCTCTGGTTAGTTTAGGTTCTGAATCTGCTTTCATTCTGTAAGCCACTCCTTTGCTAAAAGGCTTATTAGGCCTATAAACTCTAACAAAAATATCAGTAGGATTCCATCCATTAGCAGCATCTACATCATCAGGACACGCTGAGGAAACACAAACAAGATTTTTAAGAGCTTTAAACATTATATAGTCTCCTGGTCTAGACCAAGGTTCATCAAAAATAAGAGCATTATTTGCATCAATGGCTGTGTTGTAGAAAAGATTGATGGCATTCCATCCTAATCTTTTTCTTAGAGTAAATTTATTGAGAGCAAAATTGAAATTATCAGAGCAATTGGGGTGACCGAAATAACCAAGATCATCATAAAATTTCGAGGTACAAGCTGTACCAAAAGTATCATGACGACCAACCGTATCTCGATAGACCTCTAACATAGGAAATTGATTTTCATCATAGTATTTAGAATGAAGACCTGGCATGGGGAAGGCACTTCCCATTAAATATCTACTATTGGTAGTATCTATGCCAAGCTCTTGGCCTTTATGAAGTTTCTCTGCATCAAAAGCCATGAAATCAGAACACTGTCTTCCAAAAATATCAATTACCTGGATAAAATCACCCTCTTGTACTTCATAAGCAGCTGCCGTATATCTTTTAACAAAAATTTCTTCTATTGGGTCCATTAGGGGATCAGGAAGTAGGAATTCACCCTCCTCTCTCTTTCGAGATCTTTCAACTATTACTCTTAATTCTGAAGCAGGAAGTTTTTCATGAGTTATCTCACTCTCACCAGGTGCTGATACAATACAAATTGATTGATCATTTGATTGGAATTCTTCTATTGAATTAGCTAAAGAGCTTTCAGAAAAAACTAATATTGATTTATTAATTGACTCAATCTCATATCCTAAATTTTTTAATTTATATTTGGCTATTTGAGCTGACTCTTCATTGGTCATTAAAATTTTTTTTGTAAGCTCACCTTTGTGATTATGTTTAAGGCTTAATGGTGATAGGTCACATTCTCCTTTTGAAGAAAAACAAACTAGCTCAGCCTGTTGATGGCCTTCAATATTAATAATCTTAAATTTATCTCCAGGTTCTAGTTTTAAAGTTACAGATCCCCCAGCGTTAACGAGATAATTCTCTAAATCATCTCCCAGTGCTGGAAGACCAGGTTCGTAAGGTTTAGTAATTCTAGGTATGATCATGATTAACTTTTAATATTATAATAGACCAAGTGCTTTTTTTCTATCTTCTGCCCATTTTCTTACGATAACATCTACTGATATAGCAATTAAAGAAACAAATACCCCTAAAGTCAAAGCTACTCCCGCTCCGTCTTTTGTTCGAGATAAAGCTCCAAATATAATCTGGCCTAAATCTTCTGTTCCAATTAAAGCTCCCAAGATTACCATTTGGAGAGAAAAGACCACTGTTTGGTTTACACCAAGCATAATTGTTGGAAAGGCAATTGGAATTTCAATATTCGTCCATCTCTGCATTCGAGAAACACCAGACATAGTTCCAGCCTCATGAAGGGAAAGTGGAACGCTCTTGAGCCCCCATACAGTGTAACGTGTAGCAGGAACAGTAGCATAAATAATAGCTGCTATTAAAACTGAAGTATCTGTAATATTAAAAAGGAAGATTACTGGAATAAGATAGACGAAAGATGGAAAGGTCTCAAAAAAATCACAAACAGAGAGAATAAATCGAGACCCTCTTTCTGTTTGAGAAAAGATAGAGCCCACAATTATTCCATTGAGAGATGCCATTAAAACTGCAAAGGTAGCCATGTACATTGTAATTAATGCACGATCCCAATATTCTGATAAAGCTATAAAGAGTAACATACCTCCAACTATTAACCCCGTTCTTAGCCCACCAACTATATAAGCAACTCCCATAGCTAAAGTAAAAGTAGATATGACAGGCATACCTAAATATGCTTTTTTCATAGGACCCAAAACTTGAGTTAATAAAAATTTATTAAAAGTATTTAAAGTATAAAAAAAAGTATCCCATACCCAATCAACACCTGCATCAATGTAATGAGCAATTGTCAAACCTTTTTCAATTGGAATTATGTAAAGATAATTAATTTTATCAAAATATCCATTTGCGATAAAAGCAATAATAGAGAAGACAAGAATGGCTGTAGCAAAAATAACCAGGGATCTATGTCTTTGAAATAAAGTTAAATTTTCAAAATAATCTACTGGCTTGTTAGCCCAAGCTTTAGTAAATCTATCTAAGATAACTGCAATGATAACAATACACAAACCTGCTTCAGCAGCTTTTCCAATTTTTAAACTATTTAATGCAATTTTTAAATTCAAACCCAAGCCTTTGGCTCCAACAAAGGATGCAATTACTACCATAGCTAAACATTGCATGATTACAGTATTGACTCCGTTTAAAATATCTCTTCTTGCCGTAGGAATAAGAACCTTAAATAATAACTGTGATTTGGTACAACCACTCATTAGCCCTGCTTCAACCACCTCTGGTGAAATCCTTTTTAAACCTAAGATTGTATTTCTGATCATAGGAGGCGTTGCAATAATAATAGTAGCTATTGAACCTGCATGATCACCTAGTCCAAAAAGAGCTATAATAGGAACTAAATAGGCAAATTGAGGCATTGTTTGCATCACGTTTAAGACTGGTTGAAGAGCTGTTTCAACTTTCTTATCTAAGTAACCCCAAATACCAAAGGAGAGACCCAAAACAAAACAAATAGGAGTAGTGATCAAAACAAAAGAAAGTGTTTGAATAGAGGGAACCCAATTGCCAAAGATAGCAATGTATACGGCACCTATTCCTCCTAATAAACCAAGTCGAAATCCATTCAACTGATATCCTAAAATAAAAGCTCCTACAGCACCTGCCGTCCATGGTAAGGCTGGCCAAGATAACCAATCATTTTCTTTCAACCAGGCATCGCTAACAAAGACATCTATAATTTTATCTCCGCCTAATAATAATTCCCTTACAAATGTAATTAAAAATAATAAACCTTGAGATACAGCTTTTGTAAATTCACGAAAGGCTGCTTTTTCTTCATACATTTCAAAGATAGGATCCCAAACCTTTAAAGGAAACCAATCATAGAGTGCTGAAAAAATTACGTTATTAATTGCTAGAGGGATACCTTTAAGAAGAGAAGGCAATCTCCAGAAATAATTTCCATCATTATGAGGAACTAAATGATATAAAGCAAAAAATAAAACTAATAAGATACCAAACTGAGTTGGTTTTGAATTTCTAACTGTGTCTAAATAATTCTTATCCACCAAATAAAACTTTAATTACCTTAGAAGGATTTATAGAGCCCACTATATTACTATTTTCATCAGTAACTTTAATAATTTCTTTACTATTTAAAATTTTTTCAGCTACTGTTTCAATAATTTCATTTTTGGAAATTGCAAAATCACTGGAAGCATTTGGGTCTACCCCATCCATTATGGACTCAATCTTTAGTACTTTTTCTCTTGGTACATCTTCCGTAAATCTTTTGACATAATCTGTAGCTGGATTAAGAACAATGTTATCTGGTTTATCTAACTGTTCAATAATTCCATCTTTCATAATTGCTATTCTATCAGCTAACCTGAGAGCCTCGTCAAAATCATGTGTAACAAACATAATTGTTTTATTTAGAACTGATTGAAGTCTTAGAAATTCATCTTGCATCTCTTTTCTTATGAGAGGGTCTAGTGCTGAGAAAGGTTCATCTAAGAACCAAATATCTGGTTCTACTGCTAGAGATCGTGCAATACCTACCCTCTGTTGTTGACCTCCTGATAGTTCTCTTGGGAAATAATTTTCTCTACCTTTTAAGCCAACAAGTTCAACCATCTCTAAAGCTTTTTGTATGCTGTTATCCGTAGTGACTCCTTTTACCTGAAGGGGGAATGCAATGTTTTCTAATACTGTTTTATGAGGTAAGAGGGCAAAATTTTGAAAAACCATCCCCATTTTTTCTCTTCTTAGATCAATTAGTTGTTTATTATTCATCAAGCAAATATCTTCGCCATCTACTAAGATCTTTCCTGCCGTGGCTTCGGTTAATCTTGATATGCATCTTAATAGAGTGGATTTTCCAGAACCTGAAAGTCCCATTACAACAAGCATTTCACCTTTGTTTACATCAAATGAGGCATCGTTAACTCCTACGATACATCCAGCTTCTTGAAATTTTGCAGCGTCTACCTTACCCTTATTTTCAGAAAGTAATTTTTGGGCATTATCTCCAAAAATTTTATAAACTGATGTGCAACTAATAGTTGGTGACATATTTTTAAAACTAATCTCCTAAATAAACTTTTTTGAATACTAACCCTCTCTTTATTATTAGAGAGGGTTAGAAAAAATAAATGCTACTTCATAAAGAGATCAATTTGATCTCTGTTATTAGCAATATAAGCAGTAGCTGCCTCAGCATGAGTCATACCACCATTATCAACATAGTTTGCCATTTCACCAATGTTACCTGATGTAAATTCCATTTTTGTATAGAACTTATATGCAGATGGATGTGTGATTGGGAACTTAATGTGTGCTGCTTTCTTTAACCAACCAATTGGAGAACCACAACCAGTAGTTTCTAAAGAACCACCATCTTCCATTCTACAACCTTGAAAGAAAGGAGGGAATTCGATAAATACGAAACCTTCAGCATCAGTAAAGTTTGGTGTCCAGTTAAAGATAACTGTTCCTCTACCTTCTTTTTTAGCAGCTGCTAATTCAGCCCATAATGCATCAGCACTACCAGCAAATTTTACCATCCACTTATCGTCTAAGCCAAGACCTTTAAGTCTATTTGGCATAACGTCAGTGTGCCACTCATAAGGACCTTCTAGCCATCTACCTTTACCTTCAGAGTCAGGTGTTGCAAAGTTAGCTACACACTCATCTGATTTTAAAGCTTCCCAACTTGGAAGACCTGGGCATAAATTTTCATCAATAACCCATTGTGGAACACCCATATCTTCAAGAGTAGGCGCAGGATGTGAACCAGCATCAATTAGGCCACCTTTATCCATAGCTTCATACATTGGCTTGGCCATTGTTGACTGCCAAGTTTCGTGAGCAACATGAAGTTCTCCAACACGAACAGCTTCATATCTTGTAGCAGATTCAGCTGGAACTAATTCAACATCATAGCCCATTTCTTCCCAAGCTTGTTTCATAACATGTGCTGTTACAATTTGACTTGACCAGTTTAAAACTGGGATTCTAATCGGATCAGCTGCTTTAGCTACAGTAGTTAAACCAGCAAATAAGACTAGAGCATAAAATAATGAAATTATTTTTTTCATAATTTCCTCCCTTATCTATTATAATAGGAATTTAGTGTATGATAATTATACATGTCCTTGAAGTAAAAAAATCCATATATTGAAACAAATAATGCTTGAATTAAAAAAAATTATTAGTCAAAAAATAACCCTAATAAATACGGTTAATTTAAATTTTAATTATAATTTACTTAATAAAAAGGTTGGTAAGTCTAAAATTATGTCAGTGGTTAAGGGTGATGCTTATGGTCATGGTATGAAGGAATGCACAAGCACCTTATTTAAATCAGGTTCAAGAGATTTTTATGTAGCTCGTCTAGAGGATGCAAAAAAAATTAGAATTCAATTTAAACAGGTTAAAATTTATCTTTTATCTGGAGTTATTACCCCAAATTGCTGTCGTCAAATAGTTAAATATAACATAATTCCAATTATTAATAACTTTGAACAATTAGATATTATTAATAAATTTCCTAAAAAAATTATTTACATTCTTCATTTTGATACTGGAATGAATAGATTAGGCTTTAAAATTGATCAGATAGATAAAGTCAAAGAAAAGGTTAAAACCAATAATATATTTTCTTTAATGACTCATTTAACTTCATCAGATGACAAAGACTTAATTAGCTCAAAATATCAATTAAACGAAATAAAAAAAATTAATCAGTTTTTTAATAAACCATTGAGTATTGCTAACTCGGCTGGAATCTTTTTATCAAAATCCTATCACTTAGATTATGTAAGACCTGGTAAAAGCCTTTATGGAATTAATCCTTTTTATAAAAAATCCTTTGGTCTTAAACCTGTGATGAGTATTTATGCTCCAATACTACAAGTATCAAATATCTCCAAAGGTCAATCAATAGGATATAGCAGAACTTACATAGCAAAAAAAAATCAAACAATTGCAACAATTGATTTTGGATATTCTGATGGTTACTTGAGAGGTGGGAGTAGTAGAGGTAAAGTTTTTATAGATGATATATCGTGTCCAATAGTAGGAAGAATTTCAATGGATCTAATTACGATAGATGTCACAAAAATAAATAAAGAAAAATTATTTATTGGAAGGCCAGTTGAAATTTTAGGCAGTCATCAGACTTATGAAGAAATTGCATATGAAACTGGGACAAATGAACATGAAATTTTAATTTCTTTAGGTAAGAATTCTAAAAAAGTATATATTTAAAAAAAATGTACGAAGCGCCCCTTAAAGATTTAAATTTTGTTATTAAAAATCTCATTAACTTAGAAGATCTCTCTAGGATTAAAGATTACAATGACTTCTCTGATGACCTAGTTGATGCTATTTTGGAGGAAGCTGGAAAAATAGGATCTGAAGTTCTTGATCCATGTAATTTATCAGGTGACCATGAAGGATCTAAAATACAAGAAGATGGAAATGTAATAACCCCAAAGGGCTATAAAGAAGCATATCAAAGCCTCAGAGATGGCGGCTGGTTTGGCTTAGAGGCAAAGGAAAAATTTGGAGGTCAACAAATTCCAGTCACTCTTTCTGCTGCCGTTAATGAAATTTGGCATAGCTCGAATATGTCCTTGGCTTTATGTCATCTACTTACTCAAGGTTTGATTTATGCGCTTCAAAAATCAGCATCGGAAGATCAAAAAAATTTTTATGTCCCTAAATTAGCATCTGGACACTGGACTGGCACAATGAATTTAACCGAACCTCAATCTGGCACAGACTTATCTACTATTAAAACAAAAGCTGTAAAGGAAAATGGCCATTATAAAATATATGGTCAAAAAATTTATATAACCTACGGAGAGCACGACTTATCAGAAAATATTATTCATTTAGTTCTAGCTAGGACGCCAGAAGCCCCCGAAGGTAACAAAGGTATTTCTGTTTTTCTAGTTCCAAAATTTCTTCCTAACGATGATGGAACAATTGGTGAAAAAAATGATGTTACTTGCCTCTCTATAGAAAAAAAACTTGGAGTTAAAGGTTCGCCAACTACCGTTTTACAGTTTGGTGAGAATAAAGGAGCTATTGGTTATTTAGTTGGAGAAGAAAACCAAGGTCTAAATATTATGTTTGAAATGATGAATCATGCCAGATTTTCAGTTGGCGTTCAAGGTTTAGCTGTATCTGAGAGAGCTTATCAACAATCTAAAATGTATGCCTTTGATCGAGTTCAAGGAACACCCATAGATGGAAAGAAAGGTGATCCTATAATTAACCACCCTGATGTCCTTCGACTGGTTTCAACTATGAAAGCAGAAATAGAAGCTATGAGAGCTTTGGCAATTTATGGGGGCTTTGCCCTAGATATGACCAAGTCAGACAATAGTGAATATTGGAATACAAAATCATCATTAATGATACCTATTATTAAGGGATGGCTAACTGAACGATCATTAGAAATAACTTCTAACGCATTACAGGTTCACGGAGGAATGGGTTTTATTGAAGAAACCGGTATTGCACAACATTACAGGGACGCAAGGATACTTCCTATATATGAGGGAACAACAGCCATTCAAGCTAATGATTTAGTTTTTAGAAAAACAATAAGAGATAATGGAAAGAGTATTTTAGATTTAATAAATGAAATTAAAAATGAAACTGAAGAATTTTCTCATGGAGACAACCAAATGAAAGAACTATGCAGCAAAATGGTGTTACCTGTAGATACATCAATTAAAGTTGTTAAGCATCTTGTTTCAATATCAAATAACAAGAAAAGACCAGCAGTTTCGGGAGTTAACTACTTAATGATGCTTGGATATATTTTTGGTGGATGGATGATGTTAAAAACCGCATCTAAATCTATTGAATTGAAGAAAAATCCTGAAATGGATAGTGAATTCTTAGATGCTAAAATAGCTACCTCAAATATTTATTTATCCAGTATTTTGCCAAAAATTGAGAGCTTGGCCTTAATTATTATGAACGGCGATGAAGATGTTCTGTCTATGAAGAATAGTTGGCTGTAATATGAAAAAATTTAAAAATTCCATTAGTAATTTTTTTTCATGGCTATCAAAAGCTGAATTAGTCGAATTAGACTCAGTGGATACAAACGAAGATCCCATTAGACCTGAGATAGAAAATGAATTTAGAACGGCCTATGGTAGAAAAATTTATGGATTAAAATCAAGCGATAATGTTGAGGGTTTTATATGTGTGGCTTTTTGCAATGAAGTACCACAAACTGTTAAAGAATTAGATTTGATGAGTAAAAATGCCTTTCATGAGAAGAATGGCGACATTGCTGTAGCTTACACCGTATGGTCGAGAAAAAGAGGAGCTGGTAAAGAAACAATATTTAATACAAAAAAATTTGTTAAAGATGAAATGAAAAATGTTAAACGTTTTATTACTTTGTCGCCACTTACTCCTATAGCTACTCACTTTCATATTAAACATGGTGCTAAACTAATAAAAATTAATGCAACATCTCAAAACTTTGAGTATGACTTCAACTAAGTTCCTGAGTAAATAGGACCGCCACCACCTTCAGGTGTTACCCACTCTATATTTTGAGATGGTTCTTTAATATCACAGGTTTTACAATGAATGCAATTTTGAGAATTAATTTTTAAAATATTTTTTTGAATTTCATTATCATATTCAACTTCATAAACTCCTGCTGGGCAGTATCTTTGTGCGGGTTCATCATATTCTTCAATAGTGAAGGTAGTTGATAAATTTTGATCATTTAGTAATAAATGGCAGGGTTGATTTTCAGCATGGTTAGTTCCTGATAAGTAAACAGAGCTTGGTTTGTCAAAAGTGAATTCATTATCATACTTTGGATACTCTATTTTTTTGGAATCTCTAGCTGGAAGTAAACTCTCGTGGTCTGCATGCTTATGTTCAAGAGTAAAAGGAAGTTTACCTCCAAAAATTTTCTGATCAATACCAGTAAAAATCATTGCAGGAACAAGACCCCATCGAAAACTAGGTTTTACGTTTCTTGCTTGGTTTAGCTCTTCATAAATCCATGAATTTTTAAACTCTGTTTCATAAGCAGATAAATCAGTATTATTTTTAATATGATTATTAATGACCTCAGCTGCGATTATGCCACTTTTCATCGCTGTATGAGATCCTTTAATTTTAGGCATATTTAAAGTGCCTGCGTCGCATCCGATTAATAAGGCACCCGGCATATGCATTTGAGGAAGACTTTGTAGTCCTCCCTCTATTAATGCTCTAGCGCCATAAGATATTCTTTTTCCCCCAGATAATAATTTTTTTATTTCTGGATGAGTTTTAAATTGTTGAAATTCATCATAAGGAGAAAGATAAGGATTTTTATAATCTAGACCTATTACATAACCTAAATAGATTTGATTATTTTCAGCATGATAACAAAAGCTTCCTCCATAAGTATCACTTTCCAGTGGCCATCCGACACTGTGAGAAACTTTTCCTAATTGATGTTTTTCATGATCAACTTCCCAAATTTCTTTAAAACCAATTCCGTATTGCTGAGGTGATTTATTCTTATCATCAAGTTTAAATTTTTTAATTACTTCTTTTCCTAAATGACCCCTGCAACCTTCTGACAGAATAGTTACTTTGCCTTTAATATTAATACCAGGCTCGAAATTATCTTTAGGTTTATTTTCACTATCTAAACCCATATCCCCAGTTTGAACACCAATCACTTCATCACTTTCATTATAAATTAATTTACTAGCTGCAAACCCTGGAAAAATTTCTATACCTAAATTTTCTGCAAATTCACCCAACCATTTACAAAGGTTTGAAAGGCTAATGATATAATTGCCATGATTTTGAAGAGACTTTGGTAATAAGAAATTTGGAATTTTAAAACTTTTCTTATTTGTTAAAAAGGAAAAATCCTCTGAAGTTACTTTAGTATTGATTGGTGTTTCCAGTTCTTTCCAATTAGGAATGAGTTCATCCATAGCTTTAGTTTCAAATACGTTTCCACTTAAAACATGTGCTCCAACTTCTGATGCTTTTTCTAGGATGCAGATTGACAGCTCTTCATTAAGTTGCTTAAGTTTAATTGCTGATGAGAGACCTGCAGGACCTGCACCCACAATAACAACATCGTATAACATTTCTTCTCTTTGTATTTCAGACATTTTTTATAAAGATAATATATTAAATATTACGAATCTATTTGATTAAGTAGATCTAGTTCTTTGATGATTTCTGGTATTGCTTGGAATAAGTCAGATGAAAGTCCATAATCAGCTACATTAAATATTGGTGCCTCTAAATCCTTATTTATAGCCACTATAACTTTACTTTCTTTCATTCCTGCTAAATGTTGAATTGCTCCAGAAATTCCAACAGCTATATAAAGTTCTGGTGCCACCATTTTACCTGTTTGTCCAACTTGATATTCGTTTCCTATATAACCAGAATCAACTGCTGCTCTTGAAGCACCTACAGCGGCATTTAATTTATCAGCTAAATCATACAAAAGTTTAAAATTATCTGAATTTTCTAAACCCCTACCACCAGAAACAACAATTCTTGCACTTCCTAATTCAGGTCTATCACTTTTAGAAACTTCTTTGCTAACAAAATGAGTTTTAGCTTCTGAGTCAATAAAAGGTATTTCTTCGAGGGTAGCTTCCCCTCCAGAGTTTTCACACTTTTCGAAAGAAGAGGGTCTAATAGTTAGTAAATTTATTTCCTGATTTGTTTGAACATGTGAAATGGCATTTCCTGCATAAATAGGTCTAATAAAAGTATTTTCATTCTCTATTCCAATAATATCACTTACTTGTGTAGTATCTAATAAAGCAGATATTCTTGGTAAAAGATTTTTTCCAAAAGTTGACGCGGGTGCAATTACATGAGAATAGGATAAAGCTGTTTTGACTATAATAGGAGCCAATATTTCAGGAAGAAAGTTTTCTAGTTTCTCATTATCACATTTCAATACTTTGGATATAAGGTGAATAGATTTAGAAGTATCTGATAGTGTTTGTATATCTTTTCCTAAAATTATTAGATGAACTTCATTATTTATTTTTTGAGCTGCAGTAATCGTATTTAAAGTTGAAGTTTTAAGTACTTGATTATCGTGTTCTGCTATTACTAAGACTGCCATTTATATTACTTTTGCCTCATTTTTTAATTTTTGAACTAACTCTTTTACATCCTTAACCATTACTCCAGCTTTACGAGTTGGTGGATCTATTACTTTTAAAGTTTTAATTTTAGGTTCGATGTCTATGTCTAAAGTTTCAATTTCAATAGCCTCTAATGGCTTCTTTTTTGCTTTCATAATATTTGGCAAAGAGGCAAATCTAGGAGTATTTAATCTTAGGTCGCAAGTTAAAACTGCAGGTAAACTAGTCTCTAATTTTTCAATACCTTCATCAACCTCTCTAGAAATAAGAACTTTTTTATCCTCAATTTTTAAACTAGATATAAAACATCCTTGCGGCCAATTTAATAGTGCAGATAAAATTTGACCAGTTTGATTAGAGTCATCGTCAATTGCCTGTTTTCCCATTAAAACTAAATCTGGTTTTTCTTTTTCAATAATTTTTTTTAAAGTCTTAGCTACAGCTAAAGGTTCGAGAGAATTTTGAGACTTAACTAAAATAGATCTATCTATTCCCATAGCCATTGATGTTCTCAGTACGTCTTGGCATTTGTCCTCTCCTATTGAAATAGCAATTGTTTCTGTGGCAATTCCCTGCTCTTTTAATTTAACTGCTTCTTCAATAGCATTTTCATCTGGGGGGTTAACTGACATTTTAACATTTTGAGTCTCAACTCCAGAGTTATCGCTTTTCACTCTAATTTGGACCTTATAATCAACGACTCTTTTTACAGCAACTAGAACTTTCATTTGAATTTCAATAAAATAAACTAACTTCATTAAGTTTCAAGATGCAAAAAAGTCCTAAAATTATAAAAAAAAAGAAAATTTATAAAAATATTTATGAGTTAAATGTTAACTATAAATTAAATAAGAAATCTAAATATATTAAAGAAAATTTTATATTTAATGGGAATAGTGTTTCTGCAATTTGCTACAACGCTGAGGAGAAAGTATTTTATTTTATCAGACAGTATAGACCTAACTATCATTATAATAATTTTTCTTCATACCCTTTAGAAATTGTAGCTGGTGGAATAAATAGTAAGGAATCCAGTAGACAAGCTGCCCTAAGAGAAATTAAAGAGGAATTAGGTGTCAAACCTATCTCTTTACAAAAATTAGACTCACTTATTATTGCTCCTGATTGTCTAGAAGAGATAACTGATATTTATTTTGCCAAGGTACCTAAGATAACTAAATTTGAAATAGTTAATTATAAAGAAGGTGAGTTAATAAAAATTATACCAATGAAAAAAAAGGAAGTTTTAAAGTTAGCTAAATCTAATAAAACTCAAAATATTGTTACAAAATATGCTTTTATGAAAATTTGTGAGCTTAAGATTTGATTTTAATCATTTCTTTATCATAAAGAGACGTTAAGTGGACTAAACAAGGAATTTTTTTTGTAGCTATTTCTAATTCGTATTTACCTTCATTGACAAAGTCTCTGTCAATTACATCATTGCTTCTTATGTAGCCATAACCTATAGGCTTACCTATTGTATAACCATAACCTCCACTTGAAAGCCATCCAACTTGTTTTCCATTTCTAAAAATAGTCTCTCTACCCAAAAGAATTTGATTTGGGTCATCGCAAGTAAATCCTGCAAATATTTTTTTTAAACCTTTCTTCTTTTGATCCAAGAGAGCCTGTTTTCCTATAAAATCCTTATTGCTATTTAATTTTGTTGCCCAACCTAATCCGGCTTCTAAAGGTGTATGATCTGGTCCTATATCCGAACCCCAAGCACGATAACCTTTTTCTAACCGACAACTCTCTATACATCTGTAACCAGCGTTTACTAAACCAAATTCTTGACCATAGTTCATTATCGTCTCATATACATCGGAAGCATATTCTATGGGGAAATGGAGCTCCCAACCTAATTCGCCCATATAAGTAATTCTAATTGCATTTACCTCTGAATTTCCAATTTTAATTTTTTTATAAGAAGCAAAAGGGAACTCTTCATTTGATATATTAGTTTGAGTAACTCCTTGAAGGATTTTTCTAGAATGAGGTCCCATTAAAGAAAAGACAGAATAATCAAATGTAACATTTTTAACATTTACTTCCATGTTGATTGGAATATTTGAATTTATCCAATCTAAATCATGGGTCATAAAACCCGTACCCGTGACCAAGTAAAAAGTATTTTCATCTAAAATAGTTATTGTAACATCACACTCAATGCCTCCATTTTGGTTTAACATTTGAGTGTAAATAGTTGAGCCAATAGGTTTATCTATTTTATTTGCACAAATATAATCCAATGCGTCGGAAGAGTCTTTTCCAGATATCATAAATTTTGCAAAAGATGTTTGGTCTATGAGTACAGCTTTTTCTCTTGTCGCTTTAACTTCATTGCCGACATCATTAAACCAATTTTGCCTATCAAAAGAATAAATATCTTTGGCTTCAACACCTTTTTTTGCAAACCAATTAGGTCTCTCCCAACCCATTTTTTCTCCAAAACAAGCATTAGCTTTTTTTAACTGATCATAAATTGGGGAAGTTTTAAACTCTCTAACTGAGGAGTGTTCTTCAAAAGGCCAAGCCATGGTGTAATGCTTAGCATACGCTTCATATGTTCTTTTTCTTACCCACTCTAAGTCTGAGTGTGGCTTTCCAAATCTTCTAATATCTACAGGCCACAAATCATAAGGTGGTTGTCCATTTGCCACCCATTCTGCAAGTGCCATACCCGCTCCGCCACCTGCAGCAATACCATAGGCATTAAAACCCGCCCCTACATAAAAATTCTTTAATTCTGGACTTTCTCCTAAAATAAAATTTCCATCAGGAGTAAAACTTTCAGGACCATTAATAAGCTCTTTAATTCCTGCTGTTTCTAATTTTGGGACTCTACCAAGAGCATTATTCATTATGAGTTCAAAGTGATCAAAGTTTGAGTCCAATAATGAGAAATGAAAATCCTCTGGTACAGATTTCTCTGCCCAAGATAATGGATTTGGCTCATAACCACCCATGACTAACCCTCCCACTTCTTCCTTAAAATAAATCAATCTATCCGGGTCTCTTAAAGTAGGTAAATTTGACTCTACTCCCTCAATTTTTTCAGTAACTAAATATTGATGTTGGAAAGAAACTAAAGGAACATTTACACCCACTGTTTCTGCAAATTGTCTTGTCCACTGACCGCAACAAGAAACTATTTTTTCACATTTAATTAGACCCTTATCTGTCTCTAATCCTTTAATAACTCCATCTTCTAAAATAACTTTGATAGCTTTTGTCTCTTCAATAATTTTTGCTCCTTTTTTTCTTGCTCCCTTTGCTAGAGCCTGAGATATATCTGTGGGATTTGCCTGACCATCGGTGGGAAGAAAAGCTGCACCGTAAACATCATCAATATTCATAATAGGCCATAGGTCACTTGCTTCTTTTGCGGATAAGAGCTCCATTTCAAGACCAAAAGAATGAGCTGTAGTTGTCTGTCTTAACACCTCTTGCCATCTTTCTTTATTACAAGCAAGTCTTAGACCACCATTCATTTTCCAACCAGTGCTCAGACCTGTTTCTTCTTCTAACTTATTGTAGAGATCTACTGAATACCCTAACAATTGGGTAATATTCGCATTTGTTCTTAATTGACCTACTAAACCTGCTGCATGCCAAGTACTTCCAGAAGTTAATTTACCACTTTCAATTAAACATACTTCATGACCTAATTCTGCTAAATGATAAGCTGTAGAACAACCAACTATCCCCCCTCCAATGATGATAATCTTTGAACTATTGATCATTATAAATTTTCAAATGAATCTCTAAATTTTGATAAATTTTCAGATGTATAATCTGCATAACTAAAATCTAGTTTGGATGTAATTTCAGAGACCATACTCCACATAGTTTCTCTCAAAAGACTTGCTGTTTTCATGGCGTTATATTTAATTATCAATTCTTTTGATGGTTGTTTATCAAAATACATCTCTAGTGCCAAATTTTCCATATCAAGATCAAAGTCGTTATTAGAAGCCAATCCTCCTATATCGAACAACGGATCATTAAAACCACCATACTCCCAATCAATAACCCATATTTTAGAACCATCATCTAAAAAATTTGCTGCTAAAAGATCATTGTGTCCAAAGACTATTTCCCTTGGAGATGATAGCTCTTGCAACTTGTTAGACTTTGAGAGTAAATCTGATATTAGTGAGGAATGAGTACTTTTATTTTTTAATAAAAAATTAGAATAATATTTAATCACATAGAAAACCCAAAAAATTGATGGTTGACCTGACAGCTTATTAGGAATTGAGTGATGTATTTTTTTTACAATAGGAATGATTCTTTCTAAATTTTTCCTGATTGTTATTGGTTCAAGCGTTGTACTTTTTATATAATCTAGAACTAAAATACCTGGTTCGTTGTAAGTTAATTCTGGAGAAACACCTATTTCAAAAGCTGCTTTACTTACCAAAATTTCATTTGACCTATAGACTAAATGTTCAGGAATATCTGATCCCATCCTCACAACTGAATCTTTACCTGAGTCTTTTACTAAGTAATTAAAATTAGTAATACCTCCTTCAAGAGGGCTAATTTCAATAGGTCCTGTCCATATTGGTAATGATTTTATCTTATCTATGTTATTCATTTTTTAATTATAATTTTACGATAGATATTTATAACGAAAATATTATTAATTAACATAAATAGTTAATAAGAGGTTTGCAAATGGATCTTATCAGTAGATTAAATCAGGGACCCGTGCTATGTGCAGAGGGTTATTTATTTGCTATGGAGAGAAGAGGTTATCTTCAAGCAGGTTCTTATGTTCCAGAAGTAGTTCTAGAACATCCAGAAGTTGTTACGCAGCTCCATAGAGAATTTATTCGAGCAGGCAGTGATGTTGTTCAAGCCTTCACATATTATGGACATAGAGAGAAATTAAGATTGATTGGAAAGGAAGAACTATTAGAACCTCTTCAAAAAAATGCATTGAAGATAGCAAAAGATGTATCCAATGAATTTCCAGAATTAGATTTAATGATAGCTGGTAATGTTGCTAACACCAATATATATGATCCTTCGGATAAACAGTCTCATATAGACTGTCAAAAAATGTTTGCAGAACAAATTGAATGGGCAAAACAAGATAATGTTGACTTTGTAATTGCTGAGACAATGAGCTGGACAGAAGAAGCAAGGATTGCTTTAAAAGAGATTAAAGATGCTGGTTTAATTGCAGTTGTAAATCTTGCTATACATAAAGGTGATAAGACTAGAGAGGGTCACACAGTTGCTGAGGCATGTAAGATATTAGAAGATCATGGAGCTGATGTTGTTGGGCTTAATTGTTACAGAGGTCCGGATATGATGATGAAGTTACTACCAAATATTAGAAATGAAGTTTCATGTCATGTTGCAGCACTACCTGTGCCTTATAGAACAAACGAAGAGTATCCGACCCATATGTACATTAAAGATCCCAATTGTGGTTGTATTGATGGTAATGTTTCACATATAGCCCTAGATGGTCTTACTTGTAATCGTTTTGAAATGGCAGAGTTTACAAAACAGTGTATAGACATAAATGTAAACTTTATTGGTATATGCTGCGGGGCAGACCCTCACCATGTTCGCGAGATGGCTGTTGCAATGGGAAGAAAGCCTATTGCGTATAAATATTATCCTGATATGACGAAACACTTTGCTCACGGGACCGAAGAAAGCTTAAAAGAACATAATAAAGTAAATGAGTGGCTTAAATAATTCTTTGGGGAGAGAGATTGAAAATATTTAATTAAAATGAGTATTTGGGGAAAACTTTTAGCAGGTACCTTCGGATTTGCACTTGGAGGACCTATTGGGGCTCTTCTAGGTGTCATAGCCGGGCACAGTGTTGACAAAATAAGAAAACAGAAAGCTGGCTTCAATGGTAATGTTCAGTCACCTCAAGAAGTAATTACCATAGGTATAATAATTTTAGCAGCTAAATTAGCAAAAGCTGATGGTCAGGTAACCTCCGATGAAGTAAGTGCCTTTAAAGAGAAATTTAAAATACCTCCAGATTTTCAAAGCGATGTTGGTAAGATTTTTAATGAGGCAAAAAAAAATTCTGAAGATTATCATCAATACGCGCAGCAGCTTGGTATGATTTTTAGAGGTCAACCTCAAGTCTTAGAACAGGTTATTAATCTTCTTTTTTTCGTTGCTGAAGCTGATGGTGAAATAAGTAGTCCTGAAATAACTTTTATAGAAGGATGTGCTAAGTATTTTGGTTTAAATAAACATCAATATGAAAGTATTCAAACAATGTGGTTAGATAAACAAATTAACCCATACAAACTACTTGGTATAGAGAAAGAGTGTAGTAATGAAGAGTTAAGAAAGAGATGGTTAACTCTAAATAAAGAGTTACACCCTGATCAATTAAGAGCTCAGGGTGTTCCTCAAGAATTAATCATTAAATCTGAAGACAGACTATCCGAGATAAATCAAGCCTACGATAAAATAAAAATTTTACGCAATATCAATTAGATTTTTTTTAATTGATCTGCTTTGGCTTTGCCTTTGTCTTCAACAATTTCAAATTCGACTTTGTCGCCTTCATCGAGGCGGTCTAAACCTGCTTGTTGAACAGCTGTGATATGGACAAAAATGTCTTTATCTTCTCCTTCGGGAGCGATAAAACCATATCCTTTTTTTGGGTTAAACCATTTAACTGTTCCTGTAGTCATCGTATTACCTTTCTTAAAATAATAAGGTTCATAACCATCAAATCGTCAAACAATGTTTTTTGGGAAACGTATATTTTTGAATTCAATAATAATTAGCCTTAAATAGTATGGATAGATTAATATACAATATTGAATTAAAAACAATCTGAATTTTGCCCTATCTAAACAAATTATGATCAACCTTAAGAGAAAAAATGTTGGTTTTACTTCAATTTATAGAATTGAAATAGAAAACTATAAAAAATCATCAAAATCTACGATCAAAATGCTTTCACTAGCTTTTTTAGAACTAATCTCAATAAATATAAACTATTTTATAAATCCCTAAATAGAATCAAGATATCTCCAAATTATAAGGTTTTATCTAATCATATAGTTGAAATAGATGAGATAGAAAATGAATATAAGCTTACAAAAAAAAACCTGTTTTCAGACAATAAAAAATTAAAAAAATTTAGAGATAAAATTAGGCTAATTCAAAAAATTAATAAAAAAACATTAGAGAGAAATTTAGTATCAGAAATTAGATACTATTTAAAAAATAAAGA